>JBEPVS010000008.1:0-31269 GCA_041690875.1 Gammaproteobacteria bacterium | reverse complement strand
GACCAGGATGGCATGCGACACCGCCGGCGTCGGCGTGAACTCGCCGCCGGCGGAGATCAGTACGTGCACGTCATTGGCCGCCAGCACCTCGAGCGCGGTGTCGAAGGCCGGGAGCGAGAGCGCGTGCGTGTCGACGCCGATGAACACCGGCCCACCAATGTCCTGGATCTGTCGGTAGTCGCAGATCGCCTGCGTGATGGCCAGCACATGGGCCTCGTTGAAGCTGCGCGCGAGCGATGTGCCGCGGTGGCCCGAGGTGCCGAAGGCAACGCGCTGCGCCGGCACGGCAGGATCCGGCTGCAGGTCGGCATAGGCCGCGAGGAGCCCGGCCACATCGAGGAGGATCGATGGCGGCGCCGGCAGGCCCGCGAGCGGGCTGTGCGGGTCACTCACTTGGCGGCAATCCTCTGCAGCAGCTGCTGCCACGACTTGATGAAGGACTGCGCGCCCTCGCGCTGCAGACGCTCGGCCAGCGCATCGACCTGCACACCGGCGGCGCCCACGCGCTGCAGCACGCTCGCGGAGTCACCGCCATCAACGGCCATCACGCCCTGCACGGCCCCATGATCGGCAAAGGCCAGCAGCGTCATCTCGGGCATCGTGTTGATCGTATCGGGCGCAGCCAGGGCGCTGACATACAGGGTATCGGGCGCCGTCGGATCCTTGGCGCCGGTGCTGGCCCAGAGCAATCGCTGCGGCTGCGCGCCCGCTGCCTCCAGACCCCGCCAGCGGGGTGTGGCCAGCAGCTCGCGATAGGCGCGGTACGCCTGCCCGGCAATCGCGATGCCAAGCCGATTGCGCAGCTCGGCGGGCAGCTGTGGGTTTGCGGCCACATCCCAGCGGCTCACGAACAAAGAGGCCACCGAGGCCACCCGCGGGTCGCGCCCAGCCGCCAGGCGCCCCTCGATGCCGCGCAGATACGCCTCAGCTGCCACCAGATACTGCGCCGCCGAGAAAAGCAGCGTCACATTGACGGGAATGCCAAGGTAAATGACCTCCTCGATCGCGACGATGCCTTCCGGAGTGCCCGGTATCTTCACGAACAGGTTGTCGCGCTGCGCCAGGTCGGCAATGCGCCGTGCCGCCGCAACCGACCCGGTGGTGTCAGCACACAGGAGCGGTGAGATTTCCATCGACACCCAGCCATCCACCCGCCCGGTACGCTCGAACACCGGCCGGAACAGATCGGCCGCGCGGCGCAGGTCCTGGAGCGCGAGGTCGACGAACAGTTCCTCCCCGCCCAGGCCGTCCTGTTTGAGCTTGGCGATGGCGGCGTCGTAGCCACTGCCGGCACCAATGGCAGCATCGAAGATGCTTGGATTCGAAGTCAGGCCGGTGGTGGCGAAATCGGTGATATATCGCGCCAACGTGCCATCATCGAGCAGCGTACGGGTGATGATATCGAGCCACAGGCTCTGGCCCAAGGCCTGCAATCGGCCGGTTGCGTTCACGGAGTCGTTACCTCCAAGATGGTGAAATCGAATTGGAGCAGCTCGCCGATGGCGGTGATGGCTCGGTCGGGTGCGGGCTCGAGATCGCCGCGCGCTGCCGCAGCGTACTTGCCCTGGCGAACGAACAGTGCCGTCAAGGTATCGCCCATGGCCTGCTTCATCTGGGCCAGCAATTCGGGCTTGTCGTCCACCATCACGTAGTGATCGGCTGGGTAGCGCTGCCGCATGGGCCCAAGCATATGCTGCTTGTGAATCGTAATGAACACCTCACCGCTCACGGCGGACCAGAGACCCGCGCGCTGAATCTTGCGCGGCTGATAAACGATGTCGCCGTCAGAGAAGATCGCTGTGCGGCCGAGCGTGCGCAGATGTGCGACCACTTCCAGCGCTTGCGGAAAGAGCAGTCGTTCGAAAGGGTAGTCGAGCAGGTACGCGGACATCTGCAGCAGCGCCGGCGCGTCCTCCAGCCCGGCGCGAAAGCGCTGTAATGCGCCCAGATAATCGGCGTATCCCAACTCCTTGCGCAGCGCTGCATAGATGTCCCAGTAGCGGTCGCGGCCAGTAGCGCCGAAATCCCGCTCCAGGCGCACGCCCAATTCCGCCAGAAAGCGATCGTTGTCGAGCAGCGTGTTGTCGACATCGAGCAGGAATACCACTGAACGCACGCGCAACTCCCCCATCAACGAGCCGGATGATGACCGATGCGCACCACGCCAGAGTGTTGGCGCCTTTGGCGACTGTGCGCCCGCACCTTCATCGTCAGCACGAAGCTCATAGCGAGCCGCAGCAGCCGCGCGCTGTGAAGGTCGATGAGCGTCACCGCTTGAGACATGGTCATTGAAATACTCATTTAGCCACGTCGCAACTATTCAGTCCGTGCGCCGGCGAACCGTGGCACACGCAGCGCTAAAGGGCGCGCTGTCCAGGACCCGGCGCGTGTGCCGGGCGATCGTCAGGTTCTCATCGGTCGGCACGACCCAGACATTGGGACCCGAGCTGGGCTCCTAGATCAGCGGACCTCCGCAGGCGTTGGCCTCTTCATCGAACGTGACGCCGAGCCACCGCGCCCCGTCGCACACCCGAGTGCGGATCTCTTCCGCATGCTCACCGATGCCGCCTGTGAAGTCACCGGAGACCCCCGACAAACCGAGCAGGCCTGAACGGTAATAGATGAGCTGTTGGAGCGCCGGCACGGTCATCCGCTCGTGCTGCAGCAGGTACAGAATCACGCCCGGATCGAGCGCCCCTATGCGCGTACCCATCGGCAGCCCGTCGGCCGTACTGAAGCCCATGGTGCATGCCACGCTGCGGCCGGACTCGATCTCGCACATGCTTGGCGTGCTGGTTGAACATCGAGTCGACGATGTGCATGAAGGCCTCGTAGCATGAGAAGAAGCCGTGCCGGCCGGTGAGCAAGTTACCCCCGAGCCAGCCTTCGCATTGGTGTTCGCTGAGCATTTCCATGACGCGGCCATCGGGCGCGATGTGATCGTCGATGGCTGTCAGGTCGGCTGTTGAGCAGCGGTTCGTCACTTCAAATACCGCATTCCAGCGGTTGGACGCCGTTTCATCGGGACTAAAGACGCGGAAATTTCGTGCCTCGATGTTTAATTTGAGGACGTCGCGGATGAGCTCGCCCTGCACCCGAGTGGCTTCGGCGCGCACAGCTCCCGGAGCCGGCAGGGTCACGGCATAGTCGCGAAAGTCCGGCATTTTGAGATCACGCAGCAGCAGGCCGCCATTGGCATGAGGGTTTGCGCCCATGCGCCGCTCGCCCTTAGGCGCCAGTTCCGTCAGTTCGGCAACCAGCCTGCCGTTCACATCGAAGAGTTCCTCGGGCCGGTAACTCTTCATCCACTGTTCGAGGATCTTGATGTGTTCGGGGTGGGTTGCGAAGTCGGTCACCGCCACTTGGTGCGCACGAAACGTGCCTTCGACCGGCTTGCCATCGACCGTCTTTGGTCCCGTCCAGCCCTTCAGCGAGCGCAGTACAATCATGGGCCAGCGTGGGCGCTGAGTGAAGCGGTTCTCGCGGGCATCGCGCGGGATGCGTTGAATGTCCGCCACGACTTCATCGAGCGTGGCCGCCATATGCGCCACGCCGCGCTGGGTACCGCATTGGGGATCTCAGGGCGCCGCAGCACACCCCGGTCCCTGAGGAGCTGCGCGCCGGCGTTCTCTACCCTGCATTCGGATTGTTGCTCAGCCCCATCATCGCCGCGGCGGCCATGAGCTTGAGTTCCGTCTCTGTGATCGGCAACGCGCTGCGACTGCGGATGGCGCGAATCTGATCAGAGTCGGGGCGAGCAAAAGGCGGGCAGCACGGCCGTCACGGGGCAGCGCCGATAAGAGTGCAGCGGCCCAACTCCGGAAACGCCATTCGTGATCATTGCGTCTACGGCTCAGACTGCCACTGGATGGCTGCGATCTTCCACGCGGGCCCGCTCTTTCTAAGCGTAAGCATTTCGCGACTGCTCAAGGTGATCGGTTTGTTCTTAATGATTGTCTTGATAGTGCTTTCGCTACCGACCATCGCGGTGTCGCCCATCGGCATCGAGCCGAGAGAGATGAGCGTCACCGTTGCGTTCTTGAGAAAGGCGATGTCCTCACCCAGATGGCCGCTCGCATATTCGTCGCGTGATTGCGTGTGACCCCCTTCGCTAATCGCGGCCTCGGGGGCCAGTAGCGCGAGCACAGCCGCGCGGTCGCCTTTCTGCAGCGCGGTGTGAAACGCCTGAGCGATTGTCTCCGCTGCAGGTATGGCCTTGGGCCTCAAACCCTCAAGAGACAACGGGGTCGAGGCAGCCATTGGAGCGGGGTCGTGACCGGCATGCCCCGGTTCATCAGTATCGCCCATGTCCATGTCTTCATCCGGTGGCGCCCTGGCGACGATATCCTTGTATTGCTGCGGCGTCATGTCTGGGAGCTTTTGCAGGAACGCGACCATGCTCCAAATCGTCGCATCATCATGACTGCCGCCCCAGGCGGGCATCGCGCTCATTTTGATTCCGTGCTTGATTGCCCAGAACGCGACTTTCGGATCAATCCGCACCTGCGAAAGGATCGGAGGCTGCGGATAGAGCCCAGGGCGCAGCTCCGAGTTCTTCATGCCTGGCTTGAGATGGCACTCAGTGCACATGGCCGCATATTGGCCGGCGCCCATGAGGACAAGGTGTGCGTCCTCGAGATTGGGCATCGTGAGTTCCGCCGAGCGAACCTGCATCGACCGATCGCGCAAGGTCTGCAGCACGGTGTAGACAGCCTTGCTGTGCGGGTCGTCGGCACCGATGTTGTAGAGACCGGAATAGACGAAGACCCCGGCAATCGCGACCAAAAGGGTCAAAACCGCCAGGACTGTGAGGCTGTGGTGTTTGATGTGTTGTTTCATGACAATTTTCCTTTAAAGCCGGCTGCAGACGGCGTGAAGTCTCCAGGAATCTGACGGCATGTTGACGGCATCGAGGAACCCGCTCGGCCTGTCAATCATGATTTTCCTCACTGGTCCTTCTGTTCATGGTTGTTGGGCATTTCCATATTTGTATCCATAGGCATGTTCATCGGACTATCGCGATCTTTCTCGCTCGGTGAGATTGGCGATGCGGAGACACGCTGGGCGCGTGGTACATCGTTTGAGTCATACCAGCCCGGATCGGCATTCCCGGATAGATGTTTGCGAATCTTGACCACCGTGAACATGCCGCCCATACCGATGGGCCCGAACGGCCCAAGCCCCGACATCATCGGCAGCGTGTTCTCGGGCCCCTTCATGTGGCCCATAGCGGCGTGCCGCTCGTGCTCATACATCCCGCTTTGACCCATAGCCATGAATCCCGGGAGCTGAGCTCTGATCCGATTCTCGACGCCGGACTGATCGACGCCCACGGCATTGGCAATGCCATGGCCCATGGCATTCATCGTGTGATGCGACATGTGGCAATGTAGAGACCAGTCGCCAGGGTTGTCAGCGATAAACTCAATATCGCGTGTCTGGCCTACGCCGATGATCTCAGTCACTTCAGGTCGCCACAACGATCGCGGCCAGCGCCCGCCATCCGACCCAGTTACCCAAAATCGATGTCCGTGCAGGTGAATAGGGTGGTTGAGCATGGAGAGGTTCCCAATCCGGATCCGTACTCGTTCACCCAAACGCACGACGAGCGGTTCGATGGCTGGGTACACCTTGCTGTTGAACGTCC
The DNA here is from genome assembly GCA_041690875.1 of Gammaproteobacteria bacterium. Classification (GTDB taxonomy): domain Bacteria; phylum Pseudomonadota; class Gammaproteobacteria; order Steroidobacterales; family Steroidobacteraceae; genus FEN-1191. The sequence goes on along the minus strand of JBEPVS010000008.1, from coordinate 25,622 downwards.
ATAGATCAAATTCCGTCATGATCGACGGATCGGGGCGATAGGTTCCCGGGTGCAAGGCCCAATTGTGCAATATGAAAGTGAAGTCCCGATCGATCGCCGGTTGCTCGCCATCGCGCGGGTGGATGATGAACATGCCCATCATCCCGAAGGCCATCTGCGTCATCTCATCGGCATGGGGATGGTACATGTGCGTACCGTGTTGACGGAGCGTGAACTCATAGGCCCAGGTTTCCCCTGGCGCGATCTCCGGCTGATTTAGGCCACTGACTCCGTCCATGCCGTTGGGCAGCAGGATGCCGTGCCAATGGACGGAAGTCGGCTCAGGCAGGTTGTTGGTCACCAGAATCCGTAAGCGGTCGCCTTCGACGGCCTCGATCGTCGGACCGGGAGTGGTTCCGTTATAGCCCCAGCACGTGGCTTTGCACCCTGGTGCAAACTCATGCTCGAATTCGCCGGCCGTGAGGTGAAACTCCTTCGCGCCGGCCACCATCTTCCAGGGCAGCGACCGCCCATTGAGCGTCAAGAGCGCGCGCTGATGACGCAACATGCCGGTGTCAACATCAAGCTTGCTCGCAGCACTCGCATCGGCAGCACCTGCCAGCGCCGCGGTGGAAAGCAGCAAATTTCTTCGAGAAATCTTCATGGTTGCACCCGCGGAATTTTCGTAGCGGGCGGCGCATCGGCTGGCAGCCGAGCGCCAACCGCGCGCGTCAGCTCGATCCGTGCCGACCAGTAAGCGTGCACGGCGTCGATGTAGCCCAGGTATGCGGCGTACTCCTGCTGTTTCGCCTGCAGCAGATTGAATACGTCCGTCAGCATGAAATTCACTTGCTCCTGAAGTCGCGCGACCACCGCCTCGCGCTGTGGAATGAGGCCCTCCCGATAACTTTTCACGAGCTCACGCGCCGCCTGCATTCGTGCCGCTTGCAGCTGCACGTCATTGCTGATCTGCGCTTCCAGGAGCCGTTGCGTGGCTTGGGCGCCCCCCAACTCCGCCTGACCGCGCGCGATGGCCCCCTGCCCCTGCTTGAATACAGGCAGGCTCAAGGACGCCGACGGCCCAATGCGCTTCGACCCATCAGTGTCCCGCTCACCCGCCACACCAAGTTCGGTCGGACCGAGGAACCGATAGCGCCGCGCTGCCGCCAAGCCTTGCTCGGCGGCTGCAACCTGGCTTCGCGCGGCAGCAAGATCGAGTCGCTGGGTCAACGCCTGCGCTCTCAATTTGGAGATTTCGGGTTCGTCGGCTTCCGGCTCGGGGAGCGAGTCGAGCACCGACCACTGTGCATCTGCCACGCCCAGGCCCATAAGGATCTGCAGGCGCCCGCGCGCCTCGGTGGACTCCGCTACTGCCCGGTGCTCGCCAATATCCGCTTCACTCGCTGCCGCCGCCTGCACCTGGAGTGTCAGCTGATCGATATTGCCCGCTTTGAAATACCTGGCGGCCAGGTCGGCTGAAGACTGCGCCGACTCATAGATCGTGCGCCGCACCGTGGCGCGCTGTGTCGCCGCGACGTAATCAAACCACGCGCGCTGCACGTCAACGGATAGATCAAAAATCGACGCCGCCGCCAGTTCCTGAGTGCGCCGGTACTCACTTTGGGCAACTCCCGTGCGCGCGTGCCGCAGCAATAGATCGCTGAATCCCAGGGTGGCTCCGGCATCGATTTTGTTCCCTGCGTAGCCACCTTCCGGAAGCAGAACCGCAAGGCTCAAGCCTGGATTGTTGAGTCGGCTTGCTTCAAAGACATCCGCTGCCGCAATGCCGAGCCGCGATAGCTGCAACTCCAGCGTCGGATTGCGCAGCAGCGCGATTTGCACGGCCGTCGAAGGCTGCAGAGGATCATGCAACCATTGCTGCACAACTTGATCCGAATTCTCCTTCGCCACGGGCACAGCAACGCCCGAGCGGGACTGCACCAAATCCACCATGCGCGCGCGTCCGGACTCAATGGGAACGGCTGCGCACCCTGCGACGGCAACCAACACGGATGCCGCCGCCGCACGCCCAAATAGAATGCACATGACTGATCTCCCAAGGCGTTGAACTGCCGGCGCAGTTCTCGCCGTCAGCGAACCACAAGTAGCGCCCGAAACGGACGCGGGAGATTAGGACTTGATGGGGGGACGAAGCTCGCGTGCGAGCTGCGGAGGAAGCGCGATGTGGGCTTCTACGGGCAAAGCGATTGTGTGCCCAGCAAGGCCGAGCAATGCAGAAATTGCTGCCACACTGTGATAGCACCCGGCAGCACAATTGCAATTGCCCGCAGCACAGCACGAGCCATGCGCTGGCGTATGCCCGTTGACTGGACTAGTCGAGAGAACGACAAGCGAACCACGATCTGTGACCGGCAATTGCCCGGTCACCATATCGCCATGGCATTTCGGTGCATCGACGCTGGCTCTCGCGCCTCCGAGCGCGGTGCCCGCTGCGGCGTTCGCCATGGCGCCGTGCACCATGCTTGCCTGCGCAAATCCGATGTGGAACGTCAGCAGCGCGCATAGCAAGCCACGAAGCCAATGTGGTCGGGACTTCGGGGACAAGATTCGCATGTGCACTTGGATAGTACGCAGGCCTCGTTACCAAGTCCAATGGCCAGGACTCGAAGCCAACAGGTAGCACCCGCTCATTGACCCCATGCATGGCACCACTCCGCATTGAGATCTGAACAGGTTTAATTTGAAGGCCGCGCCTAAACACTAGCGAGCATGGACTCGCTCCACAACTTTCGGCTTTCGTATGTCTTCGAGCATTTTCGATGCGATTAGTTCGTTGTCGGTTCGCGGCGGAGCCATCTGGCCTACAAATCTTTTCACTCTCCCAGCAAGTGCCAGTCGCCCTTCACGGACTAACGCGTCGTGGATAGTGCTCCAGCCACTCACCACAAGCTTGCGGGTCTTGAGTAGTTTCGCTTTGCCGGGTTCAACAGCCAATTTCCCGGATCTGATTTCCAGGGCAACGGCCTGCGCGCGTCTAGCCAAGTGTGTGGAGTGGCGCTTCGGGTCGCGCATCGGTCGATATATAGAATCCAGCTTGCGCAGGCCGGTCACCCCGCGAATGCTGCGCTGCGTGGCATTGGCCTCGACTCCCAGATCGTTCAAGTGCTTTGCGAAGCCTCGGCGCCATTCGCGGAGAGTGGCTTTACGAATATTCAACCGCTGGCCCTGTTGCCCCATGGCTTTGATGACCACGTGCACATGTGGGTGCGGTTCGTCCGTGTGGAGCGTCATGACATAGCGCTGCTTCAATGCAAACTCCTCGCGGCAGAAGTTTCGGACTGCACCAAGGACCTTCTCGGGAGGCGTGCCGGCGGGCATGGAGAACACCAGTTTGTGGACCAACTTGGGCGGCGCTCGACCGCGTGATGCGGCAAGATGCGTCTGCCGGCGGTATTGATCCAGTTCGAGATCCCAGTCCTCAAGCAGCAGTGCGCTAGCGTCCTTGCCCCGCGACTTCTCTCCATCCTCGGCTTCCAGATCGACCTCACCCTCACGACCGATATAGGTCAGATGATCTCGAACCGCCTTAACCGTGCTGGCGCCCATGGGCAGCACCTTGATCATGACTTCCGGCGCGCGCCCGACGGTCCGCGCGATCTGCTGCACCTGGCCAAGCGTTAGGCGATCTCTTTGGCCGGGCCCACGACGACCGTAGCTGATCAGATTCAACAAGGGCGCATCAATCATGCGGTTCTGCATAGCCTTGCTCCCAGCTCTTAAGATTCGTCCTCAACAACCCTTTTGAGTGGTCCCTGAGAGCCTCACAGACCTTCAGTATGGCCATCAGATCTTCACGGCTAGGGCCCGTGACGCGGCCGCCTTGGTGGACGGCTCGCATCAACTGATTAAGGTTTCGCCCGACGCTTCCCAGTTCGGACACAGCACTCTTTAGAGCCAGCAGCTCCCCCTTTGGCAACGGCGTCAGTTTTCTCAAGTGCGCCCGGGTCAGGACTGACACATACGTCGCTGGCGGCATCCCCCGCGCGGTCGCACGCTCATGCAAGAGAAGCTGATCTTCCGCGCGGAGTCGGATGGTCAACCGCGCGTCGCGCACGGCCCGCTTTTCGTCGACTAGCCCAGGGGATTCGCCCGCGTTCGCGGACTGCAACATCAGCGTGACCAGGCGCTTCAACAACCCAGAGTCCGAGAGACCCTGGAGTCGCGCCGCTGCCGAGAACCGCTCCTTCGTGTCGCGCGACACCCAGGTCGCAAGATGTTTACCGTCAATCATTGAACAACGATTTGAAGCAAACAGCCGCCGTAAGGCAATCCTGCATTTCTCTCAAATACGCACCGAAACTCAACGCACACTGAGGATCAATTTCGCGGTATGACTTGCCCGCACTACGGATTGCGGAGTAACTCAGGTATGGTTTCCCGTTTATCGGGCTCGGCCGATACGGCACGCCCTGCCAATTCCGTTGGGGTTACTGCCGTTTTTGCACAGAAACTCGTGCAGACATTCTTACGTCTCGCGGTGATGATCTGGTTGGAGTGACAACTCTTCCCTAAAAGACCGGGAGCGCAAATAGAAAAAGGCTGAGTATGTCTACTTCACTTCCAGAAACTAGGGGACCGCTCCGAGTCCTGCGTCTCCCGCAGGTGCGTCAGACGACGGGGCTCAGTAGGTCGACGATCTACCAACTTGAGGCGGAACGGAGGTTCCCTCGGCGGCTCAAAATCGGCGCACGCGCCGTGGGATGGGTCGAGGGAGAGGTGCAGGAGTGGTTGATCGGTCAGGTCGAACGGAGCCGTGCTTCCCCGAGACAACCTCGAGAAACCCCGCGTCGGTAAGTGAAGCGCATCAAAGGGCCTTACGCAGAGTCTTCAGAAAGAGCTGCAAATGCGCGTCCGCCCATGGCAACGCCGTCAGGATCAGCGCGCTGTCGAAAAACGAGACCAGTGAGCAGCTCCTCTTGCCTTAGACTTCCAACTCGGGGATGCGCCATACGCTCGTGCCCGCAACTGCCGAGCGGCAGATTCCGTGACGCCACCGCCTGTTCGCCACACAGAATACTTTAGCCGGGGGTATTTCTGGGGGTATGTACTGCGGCCGGAATATTTGGTTTGTTCGTAATCAACCACTTAGCGGGCCTGTTGTAGTGACCCCGCCCCACCAGGAAACGAATTACCTGCTCGCTCGCAGGTCATTTACGGACAGATCACCGGCGATTGCCGGGGGATCAATTGCGACCGTTACGCTGGCCGGACTACCCAGCGCCGATCCGCCTACCACGGGTTCCAACGTCACGCTAAATATTCTTGGACCGCGGGACGGCGAGTTGGGTTTATCGATAAGTGGGATGAACAATGTGCGTACAGTTTGCCCCTCATTGAATCGGGCCAGACCGGTTCGCGCACCGACATAGTCAGGCTCGATGGCCGCGCGATGCGTTATCACTCGCCACCTGAATTCGCCGCGGCTTGCCGTCCGGCCAGAACGCCTCACCGCGATTGCAATCACCGGTTGCGTGGCAGCGGCCTGGATATTTGTGGTGGCGAACGACACCACGCCATTGCGCGCCGACGGTGACCTTGCCGCTGCGACCGGCAGCGGCAAGGCCACTGTCGGCGTAATTTCTGACGTCGGGGCGGGAAATGGCGCGGCCACAGCAGTGGCATTCCCTGCCGTGCCGGTAGTGCCGAGGCGAAAGTAAAGTGCGATGGCGCCCACTGCAATTCCGAGGGCCACCAGTGGTACTCGATATCGTGTGCGCCAGTCCGAACCTCGACCGACGTTAAGTGGAGCGGCCCACGGCACCAGAGCCGTAACCGGATTTCCCGCACGCTGCCCTTCGGGCGCAATGGGCGCATCAGGTTGAATCGATTCGGTATGCGTGACGATGATCGGCGCAGTCCGACTGTCACTTCCGGCGGCCGCCAATTCCGTTCGAAACTCGCGCACCGATGCGTGACGACGCTCCCGTTCGCCGGACAGGCCGCGTTCAATGACCTTGAACATCTCCGCTGCGATGCTGTGCGCTTTCGTCGGGGCTGATTTTATCCGGCCATCTTCGAAAGCAGGACGGCCGCCAAATGGGTGGCCGCCACCGCTGAGCAATGCGTAGCTGAGGCATGCAATGCCAAACACATCATCGCGTTCTTCTGCTTCGCTGCCCATGAGGATCTGCGGACTGGAAAACGCCGGCGTCGCAGTGCGGTCGCGAAGTCCTGCTGCGGGAAATTGCCCGCCCGGTTCGGGCAGTGATCCGAAATCGATCAAATTCGCCCTGCCATGCTCGGCAATGATGACATTGGTGGGCTTGATATCGCCGTGCAGAATGCCCAGGGAATGTGCGTATTCGAGCGCCATGCAACATCCGTTGATAATGCGCAGTGCCGTCGTGGGTTCATACGACGTCGCACTCCAGATTTTCGCCGTCGGACCCTCTATTAGCTGCATGCTCATAAACCAGATGTCACCGTCACAACACAGGTCGAAAACCCGCACAATGTTAGGGTGGGACAACCGTTGCATCTGCCGAAATTCGCGTTGCAGGCAGTCCAGCGCGCGACGGTCTCGGCGCAGTTCCGGTCGAATTACCTTTATGGCGATCGGGTCAGCAGCGCCATCCGCGGTCAACGGCCGGTGGAGATCGCGCGCGCGAAAGACGCGGGAAGTTCCACCGCTGCCGATGACTTCTTCCAGCACGTAGCGGGAACCGAGCTCCGTTCCGGAATCCAGGCTTCCCGGGTCGGCGCTGACGGCCGCATACATTTGGGACTCGCCATGAACGGGCAACGTGGGTGTGTCGTCAGCAAACAATACGTCGGACGCACAGGGCTCATCCGGACGAGGCCCGGGACCGCGAGGCACAACGATCACCGCACTCATATCAGCGCAGCAAGAGGCTGCATTGTCCGCGCAAAGACCCCTCCACCGGCACCTGGATCAGCCGTTCTATTCCCGACAAAGCTGCCTTGCTCAATCGTCAGGCAGCTACTCGCTTGCGCTAGGTGCGTCCGCGGCCCACGCCGAGCAGGACCACGCCGATCACGATGGCGCCGATGCCAGCCCACACTGGGACATCCACGTGTTTCGTTTCATCGACAGACAGGTGCAACGAACCGACATCCGCCTTGTGAGTCTCGCTGGTGTAATTGAACCCGCGGTAGGCCAGCCCCAGCACGCCCGCGACGATCAGAATCCAGGCAGCAATTCGTGTGCCGTTCATGTGCCGAGCCCTCCTCTCTAGCCGCCCGGAGTGTATGAGAATTTCTGGCCGCCTAGGGTGGCGTTGTACATAAGTCCGCCCTTTGCGATGGTAAACACGGCCATGCCGTGGGTGTATTCACCAGCAGTCGCGGCATCATGCTTGGACAGGCTGGTGCCCGCATCCGCGCCCGTGGTGCCGACGCTGACATTGGCTGAAGCGGTAATCGCGGTTGCGGCCGCATCCGCGCTGAACTCGAAATGGCCGGAAGTAAAGTCATCGAGGGCGGCCTTGTCCTTGAAGAATATGATCTCGCTGAAAGCCTTGCCGCCGAGCTGCATGCCGACGCTCAGCTGATTCAAGGTGACGCTGCCGATGCGCTTGCCTTGCTCGTAGACGTTGCCCGAACCATGCGCCGCGCCGACACCGATTCCACCCTTGCCAATGGTGGGAAATACCGCATATCCGTAGCTTTTATGGAAGTAACTTGAACTCTGGTTCGAATCCTTGAACAACTTGGTGGTTTCGCTGTCCGGGCCAGCCTGGGCCAATCCTGCTGCGATTCCCAGCACTGCGCCGACTAACCATGCGTTTGATTTGAAAGACATGACGGATGCTCCATGTAGATGGCGGGCTCCTCGCCCGATGTGCCATCACATTGCCCGCGATGAGTAGCGACTTCTGTTCGCTAATGCACACAGGCGCTCCCACACCCGCGGGGCTGTAGTCGCTGTCTGTCAGTCGCTGTTCGTCACTCGCTGTTCGTTTCCTTGCCCACGCGATAGTTGAAGCGCAGGCCGACTACGCGCGGTTCGTTGGTTGTCTCGCGCAAGTCGAAATTGCCGTTGTTCGCGTAAATGATCGCGTTCTTGTCGGTCAGGTTGCGGATATAAAATTCGGCGAGCCAGTGGCCGCCTTCCGGATTCAGGCCGATGCGCAGGTTCGTAATTGCGTATGGCGGTTGGTCGACGCGCGGGATGCCGTGCGAACCGATCACGTGCAGGTCATTCCACATGTCGCCCTTGTATGCGGAGTCGAGCTGGATGTAGCCGGTGATATTGCCGCCAATCGGATGGTCATACCGAACGTTCCAGCTGTAACTGAGATAAGGCACGAACGGCAATCGCTCGCCGACGTTTTGCTGGAAATTGGCGTAGGGACTGGACGTCAGGTGAGAATCGGTGTAACTGGCCGCGGCCTGCACCGACCAGTTCCGGCTCAGCTTGAATTCGGCGTTGGTCTCGGCGCCGCGCACGCGCGCATCGCCGACGTTGACGCTGAAGCTGCTCGGCGCGCAGATGTCGAAGTCGTAAATCAGTGTTTGCAGGTCTTTCCAATGCATCTCGTAGGCCGCGCCGTTCCACAACAGGCGCCCGTTCATGCCCGTCGTTTTCCACCCGAGCTCGTAGTTGTTGAGCGTGTCGGGCACGTACTTCTGCGGCACGCCGGCGTCGTAGCAGTTCTGCGGGTAGCCTGAGTTCGCGCCGCCATCGCGGAAGCCCTGCGCGAAATCAGCGTACACGAGGATTTTGTCGGTCACCTTGTAGTTCACGCCGACCTTGCTGTTCCATTTCTGCGAACTGTCGACCGTCAACGTGGGTGCCGTCGGCGCATACGTGAACTGGCCGAACGGCGAGTAGTACTTCGAATCGGCATGGAAGTGCGCCGTGCCCGCCTCGACGTTCAGCTTGTCGGTGACATCGAAGCTGATGTTCGCGAACTCGGTGGTCTGCTTGTAGTCCGAACGCGTCTGGTAGGCATACCAGGTGCCCGGGGGCAGGGACAGGGTCGTCGTACCATAGAGCGCCTGGTAATACTGGAAGGCCGCGCCATCCGTGTGCAAGCCGGGTATGTAATAGGTGCTGCCGGAATTCTTGTCGCGGGTCTTTTCCGAATACAGGCCGACGAGCCAATGGAAGCGGCCGCCCGGCTTGGAGGCGAGCCGAACTTCGTTCGACCAGCGCTCGGGATTGGTGTGGTACTCGTAGTACTGTGCCGGCACGTTGCAATCCGTGAACGCGGTGCCGCCCCAGACGGGATCGCTCAGGCACGCGAAGCCCTCCTGCGAACCCTTGACGTCCTGGCCAAGGTAGTACGAATACGCGGACACATTCTCCATGTACTGCGAATATTCGTTGTACTGGCGAGTCGGCAGCGACCAATAGGTGCTGGCGAACACGAGATCGCCGATGCCGACATCACCATCGATGTGGAAATCCACCAGCTTGGCCTGGGCTTCGCGCCCTTCCGGTCCGAATCGCGCCACCGCGCGCGGTCCGTTGTTCGCGAGATCCTCGTCGTAGGCGCCCTTCGAGTGCTGGCGCTGGTAGCTGTAGGTCAGCGAAGCACTCCAGCGTTCATTGAGAGTCGCGCCGAAAGCCAGCCGACCGCCCTCGACGTGCTCGTGGTTGTAGTTCTTGCCCGCCCAGGCCGAGTTGTCCGAAGTCGTGCCGTTGGCCCAGTGGCGCGTCGTCAGCACGTTGTTGATGAATCCGCCGTGGTGATCGCTGAATGCGGACATGCGCAGTGCGAGCACGCCCTTGATGAGCGGCACGTTAATGAACCCTTCCGCGGTGCCATCGCGGCCACCACCCTTGATCTGCCCGCCGTCGAGGTCCACGCCGGCGCTGAAGTTGTTCACATCGGGCTTGTTCGTGATGTAGCGCACCGCGCCGGCCATCGAGCCCGCGCCGAAGGTCGTGCCCTGAGGGCCATTCAGCACCTCGATCTGCGCGATGTCGTACAGGTGCAGGTCGGGTTGCACGCCGAACCAGCTGGTCGATGAGTCATCGACGAAGAAACCGGTCGCGGAACTGGTGGCGTAGTCTGGATTGCTGCCGTCCGACACGCCGCGCATGACGAACAGCTGCGCACCGGGTGCCACGCTGATGAAGGACATTGACGGCACTTTCTCCGCATAGTCCTCGAACTGGTTGATCGCGAGGTTTTGCATGTCCCTCTTCGTGAACACGTCGACGCTGATCGGAACCTTCTGCAGGTTCTCTTCGCGCTTGCGCGCCGTAATGATGACTTCCTCGAGCTGGTCGGACGGCGTTGTGGCCGCCGCAGCGGCGCCGCGCGGCGCAGCGACGGCCAGGATCGAGGCCACCGCGATGCCGATGCGGGTCGCGGCATCGGTGGAAGCCGTGTGACGGCGTGAAATGATTCGCTTCGGATTTCGCATCGAGCTCTCCTCGGGTGTGGCAGCGCCGCCACGGTCCGCGATCAGTAACTACACGCCCGTATAGTATCCATTGGGCGTTCCCGTAGCGTCAATCAGACGATTGCAGTGCATCACCGAGCGCGACGCGCAGCGGCTCGAGGTCGGCTGAGAATTTTTGCCAATATCCGACGCCGCTGGTGTAGATCGGTTGACGCACCTGCTCCGCGCTCGCCGTACGCACCGCCCGCCGGGTTTCGTGGAACGCGAGGCAACCCGGTTCAAACGGCAGTGCACAGTGTTCCAGCAGCCGCCGGATCTGCCCCTCCGGCTCTCGCACGAGCTGCTCATACTGCATGTGCAGCACCTTGCCGGGCAGCACAGTGTCCCAATGCTGCATCGTCGCGAGATAAGAGCGGTAATAGCGCCCCAGGTCATTGAGGTCGTAACTGAAGGTTTGTCCTTCGGCGAAGTGCTGCTTGTAGATGCTGAAGCAGCAATCCATCGGGTGGCGCCGCGCATCGATGATGATCGCGTTGGGCAGGATCGACTGGATAAATCCGGCGTGGCTGAAGTTGTTCGGGAGCTTGTCGATGAAATGCACGCGTCCGTGCCGCAGGGGCGCAGTGTCCTCGAGGTAGCGAGCGCCCAGCGCAGCGAACTGCGCCGTCGAAACGGCCGTGATATTTTCCGGATAATCGCTCGTGGCATTCGTAAGCCGCTTGATATCGCGCACCATGTTGAGGATGTTCGGCAGCTCCATCGTGCCCTCGACCTGCGAGTGACTGGCCAGGATCTGCTCAATCAAGGTCGAGCCGGAGCGCGGCAGGCCGACGATGAAGATCGGCGCATTGCTGGCATCGCCACCGCCGGCACGCGCTGCGAAGAAGCCGGAGTCGAACACGCTGCGGATGCGCGCTGCGCGGCGCTCGAAAGCGTCCATGTCGAAGGGATCATCGAGCCGCCGCAGCGCATTGCCGCGCGCGTAATACTCGAAGGCGCGCGTGTATTGGTCGCGCTGCTCGAAAGCCTTGCCCAGCGCGAAGCACAGCTGCGCATCGCCGCTGCGCGGCCGCGACTCATCGGCGAGCACTGCCCGCATCGCGGCCACCTCGACATCACTGAAGTGATAGTTCTTCAGGTCGGCGAGGCTCCAGTACGCTTCGGCATTGTTGCGATCGAGCGTGATCGCGGCCTTGTAGGCGGCCTCGCTCTCGGCGCGATGCCCCAGTGTCTTCTGAACGTGGCCGATCGAGGTGCGCAGCCGCACTTCGCCGGGCTGCAGCTGCGCCGCTCGTTCGTAGGCGGCGAGCGATTGCTCCGGCTTCAGCAGACGCGCAGCGGTAGCGGCAGTCGCGATCCAGCTTTGTGGATTGTCCGGCTCGATCGCGCGCAGGTAACTTGCGGCGTTCTCGGCTTCGTTAAGGCGCCCGAGCGCGAGCAGCGCAGGTCCCAGTCCGCGCCACGCGAGCGGCACGTGCGGCGACTGGCGCAATGCGTGCCGAAGCAGGCGCTCCGCATCGATCGGCACGTCCGCGGCGAGGGACAGCGCGGCGAGTCCGCACAGCGCCGCGACGTGCCCGGCGTCTTTCTGCAGCACCGCGCGGAACAGTTCCTCCGCGGCCTTGCGGTCGTCGGCCAGCAGCGCTGTCGTGGCAGCCTCGATGCGCGCACGCTCCGGATCGCTCTGCCGCGCGCGCTCGAAGGCGATGCGTGCATCGTCATATTGCTTGAGGTCGACGAGCACATCGCCGTAGGCGAGCCATGCCAATGGATGATGCGGTTGTTGCCGTAACACGGCCCGCAGCTGTTCGCGCGCGTCCGCCGCGCGGCCTGCAGCGCGATACGATCTTGCGAGATCGACGCGCACGTTGCCGAACTCCGGTGCGGCGCGCAGTACACCCTCGAGCAACCCGGTGCTATCGGCAAACTTGCCCTGGTCGAGCAGCGCGACACCGAGCAGCCAGCGGCAGTTCAGGTCGGAAGGCGCCTCCGCAGCCAGCGCGCGCAGCGCCTGCTCGGCGGTGCGCGCGCGCCCGGTGCGCAGCGCCGTGTCGGCAGCGCGCAGCCGCTCCTCGAAGCCGGCCTGCTGCGTGGGCGCATTCATGATGCGCCCATTGTAGTCAGCTCCGCAGCCGCAGTCCGCGCGGATCGTGGGGCGGTTCGCGCAACAGTCGTGCGGCGCGCGGCTCGCCGACGACATCGACGGACAAGGGCGCAGATGTTTGCCCGGCGACCGCAGTATCGATGTAGGCCAGCGCGAGCGATTGACGCACGTGATGACCGTAGGCGCCGGAGGTCACGAATCCCACCACCCGCTCGCCCGCATGCACGGGTTCAAAACCGGTGACGTCCGCGTCGGCGCTGTCGATGGAGAGCAGCACGAGCCGTTGCGAAGGGCCGCGCTGTCGCTCCTCTAGCGCCGCCGCACGGCCGATGAAATCTCCCTTGTCGAAGGCGATGAATCGATCGAGGCCCGACATCGCCGGCGTGTACGACTGCGCGAATTCCAGCGACCATACGCCGTATCCTTTTTCGAGGCGCAAGCTGTCCTGTGCGCGCATGCCGATCGGTTTCAGGCCGAAGTTCGTGCCCGCCTCGAGCAGCGCCGTCCACAGTGCTCTTTGCATGGACGCGGGCACGTTGATTTCGTAGCCGAGTTCACCGGTCAACGAGACGCGCGCGACGACAGCGTGGCTGAATCCGATATCCAACTCGCGCACGCCGAGGAACGGCAATGCCTCGTTGTCGATGTCAGCGCGCGCCAGCCGAGCGAGGATGTCGCGGGCGCGCGGTCCCGAGAGCGAAAATCCCAGCCAGCTCTCCGACAGGTTTTCAATCATCACGCCTGCGGGCGGCAGGTGATCGCGGAACCAACGCAAGTGCCATTCCTGCAAATGGTAGGAACCGACCAGCCAGAAGCGCTCGGCGCCCAGCCTTGCGACGCTCAGGTCGCCGAGCAGCTTGCCGTTCGGGCTCAGCATCGGTGCGAGGCGCATGCGTCCGGGCGCAGGCAACGTGTTGGCAAGCAGATGATCGAGCCAGGCTTCGGCGCCTGGGCCCGACACCTCGTAGCGTGCATAGACACCGGTGTCGATGAGTCCCGCGGCGTTGCGTGTGGCTTCGACTTCGGCCGCGATGAAACGATGGGCGGCGGAACGCCGGAGCGTCGGCTCGTCAATGAACTCGGGTTCACCGGGCGCGTAGAACTGCGGGCTCTCCATGCCCCACACGACACCGAAGCGCGCGCCGACGGCGCGCTGTGCGTCGTAGCTCGGCGTCGTCTTCAGCGGGCGGCCAGCGGGCAGTTCCTCGTTCGGGTACGCAATGACGAAACGGCGCGCGTAAAACTGCGCCGTCATTTCGCGCAGGTAACGGTCATTGCTCGCGAACGCACCATAACGCGCGACATCCATGCCGAAGATGTCCGCGCCCGGATCACCGTCGACGATCCAGTTGGCGAGCACACTGCCGATCGCACCGCCCTGCGAAAATCCCGACATGCATCCGCATGCCGCCCAGAAATTTCGCAATCCCGGCACCGGCCCCACCAGTGGATTGCCATCAGGCGTGAAGGTGAAGGCGCCGTTCACCCATTTGCGGATGCCCGCATCGAGCAAGCAGGGAAAACGCTGGAAGCCAATCTGCAGCTCCGGGCTGATACGGTCGATCTCTTCCGGGATGAGCTCCATGCCGTAGTCCCACTCGGCGCCTTCCGTTTTCCAATGGCGCGGATTGCGCTCGTAGACGCCGAGCAGCACGCCCTTGCGTTCCTGCTGCAGGTACGTGAAGCCTTCGAGGTCGGTGACGCAAGGCATCTCGTCCTTGCGCGCCACCAGCACCGGCAGGTCCTCGGTGATCAGGTAGTGGTGCATCATCGGTGTCAGCGGCAGGTCGAGCCCCACCATGCGGCCGACGCGACGCGCCCACAGGCCGGCCGCGTTGATGACGTGTTCGCAGGTGATCGCGCCCTGCTCCGTGTCGAGTCGCCATTGTCCGCCGGGCAACGCAGTCAACGCCGTCACGCGATTGCGCAGGAGCACGTCCGCCCCGCGCTTGCGTGCCGCCAATGCGAACGCGTGCGTCGTGCCGTGCGGATCGACGGCGCCCTCGTGCGGGTCGAACAATCCGCCCAGCAGTCCCGCGGGATCGACGATCGGGCAGTCGGCGACAATCTCTTCGGGCGTCGCCAGCCGCGCACCGATGCCGAGCGTCTGGTACACGGCGCACTCGGCCTTCAGCCACTCCCAGCGGGCCGGTGATGTCGCCAGGCTGTAGCCGCCCGGCATGTGCATGCCGACGCTCTGCCCGCTTTCGGCTTCGATCTGCTTGTACAGGTTGATCGTATATGACTGGAGTGCGGCCACATTCGGATCGTCATTGAGCGCGTGGAACCCGGCCGCGGCATGCCATGTGGATCCCGCGGTGAGCTCGGCGCGCTCGACGAGCGCGATGTCGGACCAACCGCGCCGCGCCAGGTGAAAGAGGATGCTCGTGCCGACGATTCCGCCGCCGATGACAACGACGCGGTACTGACTCTTCAAGGGCCACTACTCCTCTTCGACAGAGTCGGCCAGGACGGCCTTGCGCTGCGCCATATAGGCCAGCAGCGCCTCGTCGCGCGCCGGGTCGATGCCCGGGTCCTCGTAATCGGCCAGCATCTGCTTCCACACCTTGTTGGCGCGCTGCTCGGCATTCAGGCTGCCTTCGAGCGTCCACTGCTCGAACGAGGAGTAATCCGCGATCATCGACTGGTGAAAGGCCGTCTCGAAATTCGCCTGCGTGTGCGCACAACCGAGGAAATGATTGCCGGGCCCCACTTCGCGAATCGCATCGAGCGCCAGCCCGCGCTCGCTCATGTCCATGCCTGAGGCGAGCACCTGCATCATCGCGAGCTGGTCGATATCCATGACGAATTTTTCGTAGCCGCTCATGAGCCCGCCTTCGAGCCATCCGGCGGCGTGCGTGACGAGGTTGACGCCGGCTAGGAGCGTCGGCAAAAGCGTGTGCGCACTCTCGTAGGCTGCCTGCGCATCGGCGATTTTAGAAGAACACAGCGAGCCGCCGCTGCGGCAGGGTACCTTGAGGCGCCGGGCGAGTTGAGTGGTCGCAAAGATCATCTGCGTCGCCTCGGGCGTGCCGAAGGTCGGCGCGCCAGTGCGCATCGACACCGCACCGACAAAGGAGCCCATGATGACCGGCGCGCCCGGCCGTACCAGCTGCGTCAGCGCCATGCCCGCCAGCGTTTCGGCCAGAATTTCCGACATGCAGCCGGCGGCCGTGACGGGCCCCATTGCACCGGCCAGCACGGCGGGCACGATGATCGTGCCCTGGTTCTTCGCCGCAAACACGCGCAACGCGCCGAGCATGCGCCCGTCGAAGGTCAGCGGCGAATTGGAATTGATGTTGCCGAGCACGACCACGTGGTCGTCGAGAAACTGCTCGCCGAACAGCAATTCCGCCATGCGCACGGCGTCGGCCGCGTGACCGGGGGTTTCCGGCGTGGCTTCGCATCCCTGGTCACTGAGTCGGAAATAGGCGTATTGGACGTCGAGGTGCCGCTTGCCCGCCGGGATATCCATTGGCTCGACCGCCGTTCCGCCGGAAAAATGGATCGCCGGCGCGACGTGCGCGAGCTTGATGAAATTCTGCAGGTCTTCCAGCGTGCCGTAGCGCCGCCCACGATCGAGGTCAGTGACGAACGGCGGCCCACCGACTGGCGAAAACACCGTCGCATCGCCGCCAAAGCGCACGTTACGCAAGGGGTTGCGCGCGTGCAGCGTGAATTCGCCTGGGGCGGTCCGCAGCAGCGAGCGCGCCATTCCGCGTGGAATGCGCACGCGTTCGCCGCGCACATCCGCGCCTGCGCCGCGCCACAGCGCCAGCGATTCCGGATCGCGGCGGAATTCGATGCCGATCTCCTCGAGGATCGTTTCGGCGTTGCCCTCGATGACTTCGACCGCCTCATTGCTCAGCAAGTCGATGACCGGCAGACGGCGGCGGATGTACGGGAGCTTGACGCCCTTGCGCTGCGCGCGCGCCGCACGACGGGCCTCGCGGCCGCGTCCCCGGCCCGTTCGCTCGATCAGGGCTCCCTCGCTCATGCGCCGCCTCCGGTTTCGGTTATTTATAACACATGTTCGGTTTAAGCCGGAACGGGTGCGAGCGCCGTGGCGCAGCGCGGGCGGTACTGCGCTATGCTTGGGCAGTGCCAAGGATTGTCGACCATGACCGCAGGCGCGAGGAGATCGCGCGGCTCGCGGTGCGCGTGATGCAGCAGGATGGCGCGGAGAACGCCACGATACGCGGCATTGCGCGCGCCGGCGGCTTCAGCATCGGCGTGCTGAGCCACTATTTTCGCGACAAGGATGAACTGGTCGGCTTCGCTTTCCAGTGGGTCGCACACCAATCATTCACGGACTTGGATGCCGCAGTGGCCTCGACGCCACCCGGGCTGGCGCGCCTGCGAACCGCGCTGGAGTTCATGGTGCCCGCGAGTTCCGCGCCGAGTTTCATTCGCGTGTGGCTGAGCCTGTGGGGCGGCGCAATGCGCAGTCCGGCTCTCGCCTGCGTGCATCGCGATTACTACGCGCGCTGGCGCCGCTACCTGCGGCGTTACATTAACGAAGCAGTGCGCCGGCGTGAAATCACGGCGCCCCGCTCGCTGCGCAACACGACCGATCTGTTGACCGCCGCGGTCGACGGCTACTGGATCGGCGCCGCGTTCGAACCGCGGCGTTTTCCGGTACGCCGGCGCCGCGCGCTGGTAGCCCGCCTCCTCGTCACAGTACTGGGACCGGCCCGCGCCGCATGAACGTCCTGCCCGCTTCGGCGCGACATTACTCAGCGTGGTCGCTGCTGCGCGCCCGCTTCGCCGGCCCCGGCTATTGGCGGCCGCTGTGGTCCGGCCGAACATTGCAACCTGCCTACGACGTGGTCATCGTTGGCGCCGGCGGCCATGGACTCGCGACGGCGTATCACCTCGCGCGCGATCATGGCGTCCGTCGCATCGCGATACTCGAGAAACGGCTGGTCGGCTACGGCAATGTCGGCCGCAATACGACGATAGTGCGCTCGAACTACCTGCTGCCCGAGAACCACTATTTTTACGAGGACTCGCTGCGCCGTTGGGAGACGCTTTCGCGCGACCTCAACTACAACGTCATGTACAGCCCGCGCGGCGTCGTCGACCTGGCGCTGACCGATGATTCGATGCCCGCGCTCGCGCGGCGCGGCAACGCGATGCGGCTGGCCGGCATCGACGCCGAATTGCTCGACCTTCCTGCGCTCGAACGATTCGCGCCCGAACTCGAAGCGCGCCGCAAGCGTCGGTTCCCGATCGTCGGCGCGCTACTGCAACGGCGTGGTGGCACCGTGCGGCATGACGCCGTCGCCTGGGGCTACGCGCGCGCCGCGAGCGCGCTGGGCGTCGACATCATCGAAGACTGCGAGGTCACCGGCGTCGACGCAACCGGCAACACGGCCACCGGTGTCGAAACGACGCGTGGTCGCGTAAAAACCGATCGCATCGTGTTCGCGACCGCCGGCCACACCGGCACGATCGGCACGATGCTGGGCGTCCCGCTACCGATCGAGACGCACCTGTTGCAAGCCATGGTGTCTGAACCGATCAAGCCGCTCCTCAATTCGGTGTTCGTCTATGTGTCGCCCGGACACGGCGAGACCTATATCTGCCAGTCCGATCGCGGTGGACTTGTCATGGGCGGCCATCTCGACGGCTTTCCCTCGTACACGCGCGAAGGCGTGTGGCATCGCCTCGAAGATGTCGTGCAGGGGGCCATCGAAATGTTCCCGCGCATTGGTGGCGTGAAGCTGCTGCGGCAATGGGCGGGCACGAACGACATGACGATGGACGGGAGCCCCATCATGGACAAGCTCCGCTACGACAATGTGTTCGTCAACGCGGGTTGGTGCTACGGTGGCTTCAAGGCGATTCCTGCTTCGGGCGCCGCGTTTGCGAAATTCGTCGCGAGTGGCACCGCGCCAGACCTGATCCGCGCCTTTCGGCTCTCGCGCTTCGCCACCGGCCACATGCTCGACGAACCGGGACAAGGCCCCTTTCCGGTGCGGCTGTGACACCGCTCCACTGTCCGTTCTGCGGGCCGCGCGAATTGCGTGAGTTCGTGTTCCACAAGACCTTGCCGGCCCCAACGAACGCGAATGAGTTCGATCGCACTTATCTGCGCGTGGCCGACCCGCAATCGAGCATCGAGCATTGGCAGCATGCGGCCGGATGCCGCGCGTGGCTGCGCGTGCAGCGGAATCCCTCGACCGGTGAAGTGCTCGCGGTGCAGATGCTCGATGGAGCGGAGCGATGAGCGCGCGCGCGCTGCGCCAGGGCACGCGCGTCGAACCGGAGCGACTGTCATTCTATTTTGATGGGCTTCGCTACGATGCCCAGGTCGGCGACACCGCGGCGGCGGCGCTGTTGGCCAACGGCGTGCGGCTCATGGGACGCAGCGTGAAATATCGGCGTGCGCGCGGCCTGTTGGGCGCGGGCGCCGAAGAGCCCAACGCGCTCTTCAACGTCGGCGAGCAACCGCGGCTCATTCCAAATGTGCAGGCCACGCAACTCGTGCTGCGCGATGGCATGCGCCTTGCCAGCCAGAATCGCTGGCCGAGCTTGCGTTGGGACGTCGCCTCGCTGCTGCGCGCCGGGGGCGGATTGTTCAGCGCCGGGTTCTACTACAAGACTTTCATCTGGCCGTCGTGGCGCAGCTATGAGTCGATTATCCGGCGCCTCGCGGGCCTCGGCGCCGCGCCGCAGGACTGCGCGCTGCCGCCGGTCGCGCTCGAGTACGTCGGCTGCGATGTGCTGGTCGCGGGCGCCGGCCCCGCCGGACTGGCTGCTGCGTGCGCCGCAGCGCGTGCCGGCGCTCGCGTCGTCGTATGCGAATCCGAACCCCTATGCGGCGGCGAACTCGAGTTCGAGTGCGGCCGCATCGACGGAGCACCGGCCGCGACATGGCTCGCGACGACGCTCGCTGAATTGCGGGCGCTCGGCGCGCGCATTTTGACGAGCACGACGGTCATCACGGACAACGGCGGTGAATATATCGCGCATGCCGAGCCGGGCGGCGTGCCCGGCCACAACACGGTGTATCGCATCCGGCCGCGCACGATGGTGCTGGCCGCAGGCGCACTCGAACAGCCGATCGTGTTCTGCAACAACGATCGTCCGGGTGTCATGTTGCTCGGTGCAGCCGAACGCTATTTCGCACGCTACGGCACGCAGGTCGGGCGCGAACTGGTGCTGTTCGCGAACCACGACCGCGTGTACGCATCGGCGCAACGGCTGGCGGCCGGCGGCATGTCGGTGTGCGCGATCATCGATACGCGTGAGGCGGCAGAAATCGCAGTGGACGGCACTGTGCGTGCGCTGCGTGAATCGCTCATCGCATCCGGGGTGCAGTGCCTGGCCGAACACGCGGTCATCGACGCCGACGGCGGACACGCTGTGCGCGCGGCGCACATCGCACCGCTCCGTGGCGGTGCAACGTCGCGGCGCATTCGCTGCGACGCCATTCTCACCAGCGGCGGCTGGTCGGGCGCGTTGCAGACAGGATTCCATGGCGGCGCTGCGGTGCGCGGCGCTGGCGCGTTGCGCGCGGGCAGCGCGAGTGGCTCGCTCGAGCTCGGCGCGGCATTGGCCGATGGCCATGCCGCCGGTGCACGTGCAGCGCGCGATGCCGGCGCGAGCGGCACTGCTGGCGTGCCACCGCAGGGCGTTGGCGATACCGCGCCGCGCGTGCGCGCCTTCGCGCGCTCGCCCGCACCGCGCAGCGGCGAAAAGCGCCAATTCATTGACCTGCAGAACGACGTCACGGCGGCCGACCTGCGCATTGCGCTGGAGGAAGGCTTCATCGACATCGAGCACGTGAAACGTTACACGACGCTCGGCATCGGCACCGAGCAGGGCCGCAGTAGCGCAGCGGTCGGCGCGGCGGTGCTGGCTGAATTCAAGGGCGAAGTACGATCCAACGTGAACGCCAGCCGCAGCCGTCCGCCATACCAACCCGTGACGCTTCGTTCGATCGCCGGATTCCACGTCGGAGAAGCGGTCATGGTGTCGCGCCGCACAGCGCTCCACGACTGGCACGCATCGCACGGCGGCGTGCTCGAGCCGATGGGCTTGTGGATGCGGCCGCGCTATTACCGCGCCAACGGTGCGAATCCCTTCGACGCGTCGATCGCCGAAGCGCGCCAGGTGCGCAGCATCGGCGGCATCGCCGACGGATCGACGCTTGGCAAGCTCGAGATCGCCGGCCCTGATGCCGCGGCCCTCCTCGATTCACTCTACTTATCGAAGGCCAGCGTGATCCGTGTCGGGCGCAGCAAATACATGATCAACCTTCGCGAAGACGGCATGGTGCTCGACGACGGGCTGGTCTTGCGTCTCGCCGACGATCGGTTTCTTGCAACTACGGGTTCCGGCCACGGCACGCACATGCTGTCGCACTTCGAGCACTACCGAGCATTGAGCGGGCGTGGTCGCCGCGTGACGGTCACCGATATGACCGAAGCCTGGAGCGTCATCGTCGTCGCGGGGCCGCAGAGCCGCCCGCGCCTCGCACGCGTGCTCGGCACTTCGTGGCAAGCGGCGCTTGGCAAGCTCGCGCACATGGATTTTGCCGATGGCACGTACGCGGACCAACCGTTCCGCGTGTTACGCGCGAGTTTCTCGGGCGAGCTGGCGTTCGAACTGCACTGCCGGCCATCCATCGCCGTGCCACTGTGGGAAGCGCTCGTTGCCGCCGGCCTGGCGCCCTACGGGCTCGAAGCGATCGACATCCTTCGTGTCGAAAAAGGTTACCTGGTCGGCTCGGAACTGAATGGACAGACGACGCCGTTCGACCTCGGCATGTCGGCACTCGTCAAGCAGAACAACACCTGTGTCGGCAGCGCACTGCTCGATCGGCCGGCCTTCCATGAAGCGACGCGGCCGCGACTCGTGGGTTTGCGCGCCTGCGACGGCCGCTCGCAATTCCTCGGCGGCGCGCAGCTGACCGGCGCCGACGCGCCCAATTACCCTTGCGGTTACGTGACCTCGAGTGTCTTCAGCCCCACGCTGGGGCAGTGGCTGGGGCTTGCGCTGCTCGCGCGCAACCAACCGGAAGGTGCGGAACTGACGGCCCGCGATCCGCTGCGCGGCGGCAACACGCCTGTGCGCGTCGTCTCGCCCGTGCATTTCGATCCATGCAGCGAACGGATGAAAGGCTGACATGAAAACGCCGAGCCCGGGTTGCCTGATCGAGCACCGCCCGCAACGCCGCGTGCTCGAATTCGCCGCGTTCAGTTGGCCGCGCGTGGGGGAGGAATGGCCCGATTGGCCGACTGCTGCCGGTGCCGTGATTCGTGATGGCGAAGACAGCGCCTGCCTGTTGCAGTTCGCGCCCGGCCGCGTGCTGGCACCCAACCCTTCCGCCGCAACTGAAACCCTGCTCGATGCCGCCGCGTCGCAAGGCGCGGGCACTCGAATCGACGCCACCGGGAAGTGGGAGCATTTCTTCATGGGCGGGCCGGGCGCTGGGCGACTGCTGGCCTGCAGCGTCGAGGTCAACGCCGTGCTGTACAAGCGCGATTGCGCAGCGACAACCCTGTTCGACTGCCCTGCAATCGTCGCGAGATGCCGCGATGGATTCGAACTCTGGGTGCAGTCCAGCTACGCGCGCGATTTTCTCACCACGGCGGAGAATTTCCGCGCCTTGCTCCAGCGGCCGGACTACTGCCGCTAATTGCACGCTGCGCCGGTGCGGGTCATAGTGTGCTACATGAAAACGACCCACCAACGGATCAACCGGCGCGAGATGCTCGCGATCACGCTCGCTGCAGCAGTCGCCGGCTCGACACATATCGCCAACGCCGCAACGGCCGCAGGAACCGCTGACAAGGCGAGTGCCGCGCACTCCAATGCAACCGGCAAGCGTCTGGCGGCGATGCTGGACGACTTCGCCGAACAGATCCTCAAGCTCGAGCCCCAAGCCGCCACTTCGCTCGGCCTCGACCATGGCGCGCGCCGCGCGCTGAAGAGCCGGCTGAACAGTGCTTCGGCGGCGGACAACAAGCGCTGGGATGCGCAGGCTCACTCCATGCTGGCGCGACTGCGCACGATCGATCCTACGCAACTCGCGCCAGTCGACCGCCTGCGCTGGGAAACCGTGAAATACGCTGCGGTAGCGGCAACCGAGGGTTCGCGTTTCATCTGCGGACAGCCGGTGGCCGCGTTCACCGACAACGGCGTGTCGCCCTACCCTGTTTCGCAGCAGGACGGCGCGGTCACGAGCGTGCCGGAGTTCCTCGACTCACAGCACCAGATCGCCGATACCGCAGACGCGGAGGCCTACCTCGCGCGCGTCGCCGAATTCGCCCGCGTCCTCGATGAGGAAAGCGAGCAGATCGCTTTCCAGGCGGCGCACGGCATGGTGCCGCCCTCGTTCATTGCCAGCAATGCACTCGGCCAGCTCACCAAATACCGACACACGCCGATCGCGCAGCAGAAGATCGTGACCTCGCTCGTCACTCGCACGCAGGCGCTGGGCGTTGCGGGCGACTGGGAAGGCCGCGCAACCGAATTGATCCAGAAAAAAGTGTACCCCGCGCTCGATCGCCAGATTGCGGCATTCGCGCGGGCCACCGAGCGCTCCACCGACGAACCGGGGGTCGACCGCCTGCCCGATGGCGAAGCGTATTACCGTTGGGCGTTGAAGATCGGCACGACGACTGACATGAGCCCGAAGGAAATCCACACGATCGGACTCGACCAGAACCAGGCGATCAAGGCGCGCATGGAATCGATCCTCAAGGCGCAAGGCATGACGCAAGGGAGTGTCGGTGAACGCGTACTGTCGTTGAACGACGATCCGCGCCAGCTGTTTCCGGACAATGACGCGGGCCGCGCGCAGTTGATCGACTACTGCAATGAACACATCGCCATCATGCGCGCCGCGATGCCGCGTCTCTCGCACATGGAACTCAAGGCGTCGGTGCGCGTCAAGCGCGTGCCCGTCGACATCGAGGACGGCGCACCGCTCGGTTACATGAATGGCGCTTCGATCGATGGGGCGCGGCCCGCCATCTACTACATCAACCTGAAATCAACGCACCTGTGGCCCAAGTACCAGATCCCGACGCTTACGGCGCACGAAGGACTGCCCGGCCATACCTGGCAGGGCGCCTACCTGACCGAGCACAGCAAGGACATCCCGCTGATGTGGCAGCTGATGGGCTTCAACGCGTACATCGAAGGCTGGGCCCTGTACGCCGAGCAGAGTGTCGACGAACTCGGCATCTATGCCGACGATCCGTTCGGGCAGATCGGCTACCTGCAGGCGCAGCAGTTCCGGGCCTGCCGCATGGTAATCGACACCGGACTCCACGCGCTGAAGTGGTCGCGAGACCAGGCGATCCAGTTCCTGGTCGCCGAGACCGGCAAGGGGCGCGATGCCGCAACCAGCGAGATCGACCGCTATTGCATGAGCCCGGGGCAGGCCTGCGGCTACAAGGCGGGGCACAATGAAATCCTGCGCCAACGCGAACGTGCCAAGGCGGCGCTCGGTGCGCGCTTCGACCTTGCCGCGTTCAACGACGCCCTGGTCATGAGCGGCGGCGTGCCGCTCACCGTGCTCGGCAGGGCCGTGGATCAATTCATTTCGGGAGCATCACGATCATGAAACGCACGGCGGCAGCGATGTGGTTCGGCGACCTGAAGACCGGCGACGGTTCGCTGACGACTCACAGTGGCGTGCTCGAGCAGACGCCCTACTCGTTCGCGCAGCGTTTCGGCGAATCGCCCGGCACCAATCCGGAGGAACTGATCGCCGCCGCGCACGCCGGCTGTTTCACTATGGCCACCTGCGCCGCCCTGACTAGCGAGGGCTTCAAGCCAACGCGTCTGTCGACACAGGCGGCGGTGATTTTCGAACAGGTCGAGGGCGCGTGGACGCTGACCGCCTCGCACCTCGAGATGCGTGCGGTCGTGCCGCAGATTACGGCCGAGCGTTTTGCCGAGATCGCCGCGGACGCGAAGGCCAACTGTCCGATCTCGCGGGTGCTGAAACTGACGATCACGCTCGACGCGCAACTCGACATGACGCGCTAGGGCTCAGCGCGCCGCACGCGCGGCGTCGTGGGCTAGCCGGCGCGGCGCAGCGCCATAACGGTCGCGATGCCCACCATCGTCAACAGCACGGAGCCGACCACGTGCGCGGTGATCTCCGCACCCGCCAGCAGCAAGCGTCCTTGTTGCAACAGGCGCGTCACTTCGCCGGAAAAAGTCGAGAAGGTCGTCAGCCCGCCGAGGAATCCGGTGATCACCAGCAGCCGCAATTCTGGCCCCATGCCGAGCGGCGCAGAGAGCGCTTCCATCGCCACGCCCATCAGGTAGGCGCCCACCAGGTTTGCGGCGAGAGTTCCCGGCGGAATCGCCGGGAACAGGCCGTTGAGCGCCAGCGCCAGCAGCCAGCGCAGTATGGCGCCCAGCGCGGCGCCTGCGCCAATCAGCGCAATTGAATTGAGCACGTTGAGTATCCGCCGCACACGATTCACGCATCGTCCCTGTAAGTGGCGGCGAGTTCAAGCCCACTGCAGTATGCTTTTGACCGTGGAAAGCTCCGCGCTGCAAGGCCGGCTGATCGCTCTGCCCGAGATGCGCGAGCTCGATTTGTTCGCCACGCTCCTGGAGCGGCGAGGCGCGCGCGTGTTGCGCTCGCCGCTGGTCGCCATTCGCGCCGCGCCCGATCCCAAGCCCGTGTTGCAATGGCTCCGCCAGTTCAGCGCCGGCGAATGCCACGAACTGGTGCTGTTGACCGGTGAAGGTTTGCGCCGCCTGCTCGGGTGCATCGACGAAAACGCGCCCTCGCTCCGTCCGCAATTCCTGGCCGCGCTGGCCGCGGTGCGCAAGATCACTCGCGGGCCGAAACCGGCCCGTGCGCTGCGCGAGCTGGGGCTGGCAAGTGATTTCGAAGCCGATGTGCCGACGACAGCCGGCGTCATCGCAACGCTTTCAAGGCTTGACCTGCGTGGCCATCGGGTCGGCGTGCAACTCTATGGAACCGAGCCGAACCTGCCGCTGCAAGACATGTTGCGCGCGGCGGGCGCCGAGCCGCGTTGCGTCGCGCCCTACGTGTACGCGGACGCAGCCGACGAGACTGCCGTGCGCGCTTTGCTGGCGCAGTTGCGGAGCGGCGAGGTCGATGCGATCGCCTTCACGAGCAAGGCACAGGTGGCGCGGCTGTTCGCGGTTGCGGAACCCGGTGAGGTACTGGCGGCGCTCGCGGCGACGCAAGTCG
>JBEPVS010000007.1:0-32295 GCA_041690875.1 Gammaproteobacteria bacterium | reverse complement strand
ATCGCGACCACGCGTTCACTTCCGCTCAAGCCGCTGCTGATCAGCAAGCCATCGGCATGCGCACCGGCGACGGTGACCGCGCGCCGCTCGATCTTGTTGTCGGCGCCCACGATCAATGTATAGCTGCCTTGCTCATCGCTCAACACGGCGGTTTGCGGCAGCACGACACCGACAGTCGCGCCGGTCTGGATGTCGGCGCGCGCAAAGGCGCCCGGCCGCAGGTTCTGGTCCGCGGCAGGCAACGAGACGCGCACCATGCCCTGGCGCGTGACCGTGTCGATCACCGCACCGACCTGCCAGACCTTGCCGGTGAAGGGTTGAGCGACGCCATCGAGGCGCACCAGCGCGGTCTGTCCGACCTTCAGGCGCGGCATGTCCTGCTCGGCGACCTGGCCGCGCATTTCAATCTCGCCGGCACGCGCCAGCCGGAACAGCGGTGCGCCACCGGACATCGCGATCTGGCCCACTTCCGCTGCACGCGTCAGCACGATGCCATCGCTCGGGGCGACGACGGTCGTGCGCTGCATTCGCGTCTGCGCTTCGGACAGTTGTGCCTCGGCGGCCTTGGCCTTGGCCAGCGCCGTCAGCGCAGACGTGCGGCGACGTTCAAATTCTTCCTTGGAAAATGAATCGCGTGCCCCCTCGGCGCGCGCATATTCAGCCTGCATCGCGGCAGAGTTGGCACGCAGCTCATCGAGCGTCGCTGCCGCACTGTCGACCTGCGACTGCGCCGTCAGCGGATTGAGTTTTGCGAGCACCTGGCCGCGATGCACGTGATCGCCGGGCTCCACCAGCACTGCGCTGACACGGCCGCCATCGCCCTCGACACCGATGGGCATGTCGTTCTGCGCACTGATCTGGCCGGTCAGCGAAACAGTCGCGGTCACATTGCCGATCGAGGGCACGACGACAGTGACCAACGGCGCCGCGTTCTGGTCCTTGGCCGTCGCGTCGTCGGCCGAGTGGCCCATCCTGGATACGATGAAAATGGCGGCGATCACCACGACCGCTCCGCCAATCCACATGCCACGGGAAGGCGAGCGCAGTCGGCGCCAGCCACGCAGTTCTTCGTTCATATCGGGCTCCACTGCCTTGAAGGGCCACGCTGATCCCGCGCGCTTGGGTCCCCGTTAGACTCAGCAACCCCACCGCGGGTTTCACGTCGGGACGCTCGATCGCGAGGGGCCGCATTCTACGCGCTCCCTGTGACCGCTTCTGCCATCAGGCGGCGACGGGTTCGATACAGCGTTCTCCCTGGTTGCGCGGCGCGTTCACATAACGACTGACCGCATAAAACTCGAAGTCATTCAATGCGTTACCGACATGCTCGGCGAGCCGTTTGGCGTGATCGGCGGGCCACTCCGAGAACCAGTCGGCCCATGCCGTTTGCGCCAGCACGACCGGCATGCGGTGGTGGAAAGCCTCCAGTGCTGGCGATGCGCCTCGCGTCAGGATCGCAAAGGTTCGCTGCGTTTCGCCCTCCGGGTTCCGCCACTCGGACCACAGGCCCGCAAAACAGAAGCCCGCCATTTGGGGCAAATGGATGAAATACGGCACCTTGCCTTCGGGCGTCGCTTTCCACTCGTACCAACCGAGCGCCGGCACCAGGCAGCGCGAATGCCGCACGGCGTTGCGCCACATCGGCTTGCCCGCCGCTTCCTCGCTGCGCGCGTTGATAGTCGAGGTCGGGAGCGAAGGCTGCGACCACCAGCCCGGAATCAATCCCCAACGCATCGTCAGTGCTTCGAGCGCCGGGCCACGAATCACCGGCAGCTGCATCGAGGGTGCCGCGTTGTAGACGCGCTCGAACGGATTCAGCACGCGAATGTTGTACTCGCGCTCGATGGCGGCCTGCTCGCGCGACACAAAACGTCCGCACATGGGTTGCCGCGCTCCGCCTGCTTCAGGCGAGTGGCGAGACGCCGAACCAGCGCAGGTGCGCCCAGTTCACGACGAAGAAATACAACGCGAGTCCGGCGACGACAGCAATGGCATCGTTCCACTTCGATGCGGGCAGCGCGGGTACCGCGTGCTGCGGCCGGCGCTTCAGTGAAATGCGGTCGATGACAGCCCAGGCGAGGAATCCTCCGAACAACAGCACATCGGCCGCGGTGCCGTTCGCGAGCAGGTGCGCGAAAGCCCACAGCTTGATCGCCGCGAGCATCGGATGCTTGGCCGCAGCCTTGATGCGGCCCGGCATGTATGCGGCGAGTAGCAGCGGGAACACCGGCAGCATCAGCACGCGCGCCACGCTGTGCGTCCACTCGGGCGGCGAGTACCACACGATCGGCGTGGCGCGCGCCATCGCGAAACCGTGAACAATCAGCAGCAACGAGGCGATCGATAGCAGGGAATACAATCCGCGCCAGGCCAGCGTGCCGATGCGCGCAACGACGCGGTCGCGCCAATACGGCGCGACGATCGCGATCGAGTGCACGCCTACGAACAGGATCAATCCGAAGATCAGGGTTTTCATGTCAGGCCACCTCGAGCATGGCTCCGCCGGCCGGGTCAGCGTATTGTCGCTCAACTCCAGTCATTTCGCGGTGTCACATGAAAATCTTTCCCTCACTCGCATCGTTGGCAATGATTGCGCTGTTAGGCGTAGCGACTCCGGCACAAACCGCCCCGCACGAATCGACCGACGCGCTGGCCGATCAGGTCCGTGCCGCCGAGACTGTATTTGCGAAATCGATGGCGGATCGCGACCTGTCCGCGTTCACGCGCATGCTCGCGCCCGATGCGGTGTTCGTGCAGGACCCGGTGTTGCGCGGTCCCGCTGCGATCGTCGCCGCGTGGCGCGGATACTTTGACGGCCCGCCGCCCTTTTCGTGGGCGCCCGACACGATCGCCGTACTCGACTCGGGCCGACTCGCACTCAGCAGTGGCCCGGTGCTCGCACCCGATGGCCGGCGCGTAGGCACATTCAATTCAGTGTGGCGCCGCGAGCGCGACGGGTCGTGGCGTATCGTGCTTGATCACGGCTGCCCGGCCTGCCGGTGCCCGCCCGAAGGCGGCTAGCGACAAGCGATTGCTCAGTCCGAGGACTCGCGGCTCAAGTCGCGATCGCGAGACGCTCGGTGTCGTAGATACGTCGCGTCAGCAGGAATAATCCGGCCGCGGCGAGCAGCGTCACGAGTGCGCTCAACGCCAGCGCCAGTGCCGGCACCGGTTCGGCGCGCAGCAATCGCATGATCGCAAGTTGCTGCCCGAGCAGCGGCACGGCGTACATCCACAACTGCGCCTTGACCGGCAGCACGCTAAGCACGATCGATGGAATCAGCGGCACGAGCTGCGCAATGCCGAGATAGGTTTGCGCTTCGCGCACGCTGCGCGCGAACGCCGCGATAAGGATCTGGCCGATGCACAACAACAACACGAGCGGCACCAGCATCGGCAACGCAATCGCGAAGAAATGCGGCCCGAGTGCCAGGCTCATGCCGAGTTGCGCCGTTGGCATGAACACGCCGGCGGCAAGGAAGGCCAGTAATCCCAGCGTCAGGCTCGCCATGCTGAATGTCGCCGTCGCCATGTATTTGCCGAGCAGGATGCGATCGCGCGGCACGGGATTGGCCAGCAACGGTTCGAGCGATTGGCGTTCGCGCTCGCCTGCGGTGGAATCGATCGCGAGCCAGAGCCCGCCGATGAAAATCGTCAGCACCAGCATGTACGGCAGCATCGCGAACAGCAACGCGCCGCGGGCCTGCGGCGTCGCGGTGTCGCGATTGGCGAGGACCAGCGGCGTCGCCACGCCGGGCGAGAGGCCACGCGCCAGCAGGCGCAGCGCGCCGTTGCGATGACCGTAGCCTTCGAGCATCCCGCGCAGCCGGTCGACATCGCTCCCACCCTCGCGGCGCGACGAATCGTAGATGATCTCGACCTGAGCCGGACGCCCGTCGCGCCACGCGGCGCCGAAATCAGCATCGACGCGCAATGCCAGGTCGATGCGCTGTTCGCGCACCGCGAGCTCGGCGTCCGCCACGGGTGGCTTGACCTCAACGCCCATCTGCTTCAGCGCATCGATGAGTTCCGGCGCGCGCTCGGCGCCGATGACGACGACCGGCAACGGACGCTCGGCTTTTTCCAGCTCGCGCCCGATCACGAGGCGCATCAGCACCAGGAACAGCACCGGTCCAAGCAGTGGACCGAGCACGAGGCTGTTCAAAAGCACGCGCCGGTCGCGCAGGCTCTCGCGCACTTCCTTGAAGTAGACGATCCACGCCACGCTCATGGCGTTTCACCGATCAGCTTGACGAAGGCTTCCTCGAGCTGCGGCGCGCCGGCCAGTGCGCGCAACTGCTCGGGTGTGCCGTCGGCGACGACGCGTCCGTGCGCGATGATGACGATGCGGTCGCAGAGCGCGGCGACTTCCTGCATCAGATGCGTCGAGAGCAGCACGCAATGTCCCGCGCCCTTCAGCGAGCGCAGGAACTCGCGCAGGCTCCGCGTCGCCATCACGTCGAGCCCGTTGGTCGGCTCGTCAAGCAACACGTTGCGCGGCGCGTGCACCAGCGCGCGCGCGATCGCGGTCTTGACGCGTTCGCCCTGCGAGAATCCTTCGGTGCGACGGCCGGCGATTTCCTGCATGCCGAGCGTCGTGATCAGCTTGTCGCAGGAAATGCGCGTGGCCTCGCGCTCCATGCCCTGGAGCGCCGCGAAATATTCAATGTTCTCGCGCGCGGTGAGGCGCTTGTAGATGCCACGTGAATCCGGCAGCACCCCAATCGTGCGTCGCACCGCCAGCGGTTCGCTCACGGCGTCGCGCCCGTCGACACGCACCGTGCCCGCGTCGGGT
This sequence comes from Gammaproteobacteria bacterium, assembly GCA_041690875.1. Classification (GTDB taxonomy): domain Bacteria; phylum Pseudomonadota; class Gammaproteobacteria; order Steroidobacterales; family Steroidobacteraceae; genus FEN-1191. Next base: position 27,500 of record JBEPVS010000007.1, on the reverse strand, counting down.
TTCATCAGCGTGTAGAGCATTCTCAGCGTCGTGGTCTTGCCCGCGCCGTTGGGTCCCAGGAGCCCGGTGATCTCGCCGTCGCGCGCACTGAAGCTGACGTTGTCGACGGCGCGCTTGCCGCCGAATGACTTGTGCAATCCCTGCACTTCGATCACGGCAGCATTTCCTTCACCGTTGCATCCGTTTCATGGATTGCTGCCGTTCGCGTCGATGAAGAACGGCGTCGGCCCCAGTTGCTCGAGGCAACTCGCGTCGAGTGAACGCGCATCGAGCTTGCGCAGGAATTCATCGAGGAGCCGCGGCATGCAGCCGACCGATACCAGCCCGTGGCCCTGGCCCGTCACGTTCAGTACGCGCGAGTGCGGGAGCGTACGCGCAATCTGCACGGCATAGCGCGGTGGCGTCACGGGATCGAGCTCGCCCGCCAGTATCAGCACCGGAATTCCACTGCTCAGCGGTTCGTTGAAATCGGCTGGATGCGCGCCGTGCGGCCACACCGGACAGGTTTTGAGCAGCCAGTCGGTGAGCGCGTTGCCCATCACCGTATCGGCATCGGCGGGATTCGGCGTGAGCCGGTCTCCATCCTCGGCGCAGATGACCGAGAGCGCCATGCCGCCGGTCAGGCTGTCCGATACGTCGCCGACGACGACCTGCGCCTGGCCGAGCAAGGGCTCGTAGTGTCCGCCGTCGGCTTCGCTGAGCACGTAGGGCAGGAGCGCCCCGGTGTACGGGCTGTAGGCGTACAAACGCGCGAGCTGCACCAGCGCGCCTGGGCCGATGGTCTTCTGCTTTACGTTGAACGTGAACGGATCGCGCAGCGTCAACTGTTGTGGATGCGCGCGCAACCTGACGAGCAACCGCCGCAGCGTCTGGTACGGATCGCCGTAGCGCGTGCTGCAGCTCCTGTCCGCGGCGCAGCGCTTGAACAATGCCTGCAGCACGTCCTCGAGGTTGCGCGCGTGCTCGCTGCCGAGCACGAGCGGATTCGGCACCGCGCTGTCGAGCACCATCGCGCGCACGCCCTGTGGATGACGCTTCGCATATTGTTGCGCCATGCGAGTGCCATACGACACGCCGATGAGATCAAGCTGCGGACTGCCCAGTGCGCGCCGCACGAGCTCCAGGTCTTCGACCGCATCGCTGGTCGAATAGAACTGCGGTGCAGCGCGTGGCGCGAGCCGCGTGACACAGGCGCGCACGGCGTCGGTGCCGCTCGACATGGCCGTGCCATTCGTGGCGGCGTCGCCTTTCTTGTCGTCGTCGCAATCGAGCGCATTGGATCCCCCGGTACCGCGCTGATCGACAAGCAGCACAGCGCGCTGCCGCCGCAGCGGTTCGAATGCTCCGGCGATCGAAGGATAGTCATCGGTCGCGGCGCCGCCCGGACCTCCATCAAGGAAAGTGACCAGGTCGGGCTCGGCCTGCGCGGACTCGGCGCGCACCAGCGCGACGCGCAGCTTGATGTGCCGTCCGCTCGGTGCCGCATGATTCTCCGGAACGTCGAACGCCGAACAATAGGCGCGCATTGTCGGCGCGCCGTTGCCGCGCCGCCCTATATCGCAAGGTTCAAGTGCAAGGCTCCCCATATGGAGCTCGTCAGGCGCGACTGCGGAGATCGCCAGCGCCGAGTCACCGCGTCCGCCACGATGTTGCAACACCGACCAGCCTACCGCGGCGGCGAGCAGGATCAAGATCACGATGCGGCGCAGGCGCGGATTCAAGCGGAGCGTCGCCGCGCGTGGCGACCGGTGCGCAATCGATACACGAGGTAGATCAAGATGATGATGTTGAGTGCGGTAGCGCCGAGGACGGCCCAGGTACGATGATGATGCCCGAAAAACAGCTGGTACAGTTCAAACGGAATCAGAGAACCGGTCGCGATGACCGTCACCCATTCCGCCCAGGTCTTGCGCAGCCACAGGCCGATGCCTTCGGTCAGCAGCACGGCTGTGTAGATCGCGGTGACCAACAGGATGTTGCCCAGGCGCGCCGAGCCGAGCGAATCGAGCCAGTCGAGCGCGCGCTCCAGCAAGCGTCGCTCGAATGTGTCGCTCAATGTATTCAGCCAATCCTGTACTTGCTCGACCAACGCAGGATTGAGCAGCCGGTACAGGCCATAAGTCGTCGCCAGCAGCAGGATTGCCTTGCCGATCTTCAGCAACCCGATGATTCGGAGACCGTCAATACGATGGATGGCACGCCCTGGCATGCCACTAGTTTAGCGTGACTGGATTAGTGCGCGCGCGGCCAGCGGTTGACTACAAGGAACCCCAGCCCGATCACGGCGAGCATGATCAGGTACGCCGATACTCCGTAAGGAGTGAGGCCCGGGATAGCCCACAGCAGCAGCATGTCGTTTCCGCCGGGCACCAGTGCGGCGCCAAAGCCCATGACCAGGCCGCCGCCCGCGCATCGCAACGCGCGCAGCAGGGTCGGCGATTGCAGGTGAAACCGGCCGGCCATGGCAGCGCCGGCCAACGCACCGGCGAACAACAGCAGCGCCGACAGGTTTGCGGTCCAATCCATCAGCGCGTGGCGTCCATGCGATAGCGTCTCGATCACCGTGCCGTAACTCCAGGCGGGATGGCGCGCATACACGAGGCCAGCCGACACGCCTGCGCACACCGCCAGCCACGCGGCGGATGAACGCCCGCGCCGCACCAGCACGATGACCAGCAGCGCGAATCCGATCGCGCCGGCAATCCACATCGGCCCCATCGCGGCGCGCGCAGCACCCACCATGCCGGCTGCATGTGCGAGTTCCACTGCAATTCGCGCGCCCGCACCGATGCCGGCCAGCGTAAACAGGAAATTGAAATTGCCGGAGCCCAGGTACAGCACGCTGCCCAGGTAGCAACCGCCATTCAACAACGCGCCCAATCCCAGCAGCACGCCACCCACAACGATACCCGGGCCGAGCGCTACCGCGCCCGGCAACAGGACTGAGCCGGGCATCAGCCCGGCGAGCAGCAGCAGTACGACGCCCGCGCTGCCGGCGGCGAGCGCAAGCCGCTGGAGCCCGGCGTAGTTGTGCGCCGATACGGCTTGCTGCACGCCCGCGACCGCGCACAGGCTGACGCGCGACAGCACCACGCCGAATGAAAAAGTCAGCAGCAGCAACAAGGCGTCGATCATGGTCGAATCAACGCGCCGCCGGAATTCGTAATGCAACGTAAGGACAGCTGTTGCGCACGCCTCGACCACATTCGATCGGCTGCAGTGACTTACTCAGGCAGACGCGCACTTCTGACATTTCGGCCCGGTTGCAGGCGACCACGATGCCGCTGTCCGGTATGTCCGGATTGACAGAACGAAACGCAGCGACGATGTCGCGCGCATCCATCGACTGGCTCGTGCGCGGTGCGTCGAACGCCGCGGGAATCTTCACCGCCGCGAGGGCGCGATCCGCCGTATCGAAATACGCCAGCGCATCGAGGCCGCTGCAGGTGCCGTGGCGCTGCCATTCATGCTGCATGAGGCGTGGACTCGGAAACAACCCCGCGCCGCGCGATTCCGCAGCGGAGGAAAGCGAAGCGTCGGTCGCGCAGTTTTCTGGAAAGCCGCCGTCTGAATTTTGCGGCCACAGGCCATGCAGCACGAAGCCATAGCCCTTGCTGCATTGTGCGCGGTCGTCACCGTGTGTCAGGCAGTAGCTGGGTGACCATGAGAGCGACAACAGGAAATAGTCATAGTGTGCGGTGGCCGCGGGCGCAGCGATGACCGCAGGCGACGCGCCGCCGGTGTCGCGCGGCGGATTGCGAGTGGGATCATCGCTGCTGACGTGCAGGCGCAGGTAGACCAGCCCCGCGACGATGCACAGCGAGAGCAGCAGGCCGGATACAGTGAATTTTCCCTGCTGCACGCGCATCGCCTAGTTTTTGGCGGCCGCGGCCGCGGCCGCGATGCCGGCAGTGCGGCGCAACTGCAACTGCGCCGCGTGTGGCTGATCGTCGAGCAGCAGCGAGGCCGTGTGTTGTTTCGTGTTCACGACGACCGGCACCGCGCGATCGCCGAAGCGCGCGCTGGCCGCGCCCTGCCAGCCGTGCACCGTGATGCGCACTTGCCGCCACCAGGGGTGGAAACTTCCTTCACGTTCATCGAACGCGAACGCGATGCCGTCATCGCGCACATCGCAGCGGAGTTTTTGGCGCAGGAACTCGCCACGCGTGTAGCCCATGCTGTGGCCATCGTCCTGGTAGATGTCACCGTGGCAGTCATCACCTGGATACACATCGAGCGAGAGCGGACCCTGCGGCGTCTCGGCGGCGCTTTGCGTGAGCGGCTGGCGCGGCAGGATGGTGCCGGCACGCACGAATACCGGCAGTCGCGAGAGGCTCGGCGTCGAAGTCAGCACGAGACCGGCGCGATCGGAGGCTGCGCCCGCTTCGCCGTCGTGCCCGGCGCCGCGCGGCATCGTGGCTGCATCGTCGCCGCTCCAGTAGTCGTACCAGCCGCCCGCGGGCAGGCAGATCGTGTAAGGCGAAGGCGATTCGAGCACCGGCGGCGGCGCAATCAGCAGCCGGTCACCGAGCATGAATGTGGTGTCCTGGCCGCAGGGCGCGTTGAGCGCCTCCGGATAGTCGTAGAACACCGGGCGCATCAGCGGCGCGCCGCTGCGCGAGTTTTCGTCCGCGAGCGCATAGATGTACGGCAACAGGCGATAGCGCTCCTCGATGGAATGCTTGCGGATCGCTGTTTGCACCGGCCCATCGACCCACGCTTCCTTGCGCACGTCACCCTTGCCGAAATGATCGCGGAACACCGGCACGAACGCGCCGAGCTCAATCCAGCGCGTCAATAGTTCCGGCGATGGCGCGCCGATGTAGCCGCCGACATCGGCGCCGCTGTAGCTGAAACCGCTCAGGCCAAGATTGAGCAGCATCGACACGGACAGCTTGAGGTGATTCCACGTCGAGCTGTTATCGCCGGTCCACGTGACTGCGTAGCGCTGGCCGCCGGCGAAGCTCGCCCGCGTCATTACGTAGGCGCGCTCATCGGGCGCCAGTCGCCGAACGCCTTCATAGGTCGCGCGCGAATTTTCCATGCCGTAGACGTTGTGGATCTCGGCGTGCGTCGCGGCGCGCGGCGCGAACCCTGGCTCGTCGATCCGGTGCACGGTGTCGAGCGGCATCGTCTTGCTCGGCGTGTCGAAGATCGCCGGCTCGTTCATGTCGTTCCAGTAGCCCGCGATGCCCGCGGCCACCTGCGAGGCGAACAATCCGCCCCACCATTCGCGCGTCTTGGCGCGCGTGAAATCCGGGAATACTGCGCGACCCGGCCAAACTGGACCGACGTACAAAGTACCATCCGCGCGCTTCAGGAAATGATCGCCGGCAATGCCGGTGTCGAACGGTGCATATCCGCTGTTCGGCAGATCGGCAACATGCAGGTCGGTGATCGCGACCAGGTGGAAACTCTCGCGCCGCAGCGCGGCGCTCAGGTCGGCGAGATCGGGAAAGGTCTGCTTGTTCGTAGTGAAAGGGCGGTAGTGGTCCTGGTAGTCGATGTCGAGCCAGATCGCATCGGCGGGAATGCGCTCCTTCCGGAAGCGCGCGGCAAGTTCGCGCACTTCGGCGTCGCTCATGTAGCTGAAGCGCGATTGCTGGAAACCCAGCGACCACAGCGGCGCGAGCGGCGCCTTACCAGTCAGATCGGTGTAGCGTTCGACAACGCGCTTCAGGGTCGGGCCGTAGATCAGGTAGTAGTCGATCGGTCCGCCTGCGGCGCCAAAGGCCAGCATGAGCGGATCCTGCTTGCCGAAGTCGAACCAGCTGCGCCAGGTGTTGTCGAGGAAGATGCCATAGCTGCCACCGGCGCCGCCGGTCGCGATGAAAAACGGCACACTCTTATAGATAGGGTCGGTCGACTCCTGGAATCCGTAAGAGTCGGTGTTCCAGTTGACGAAGGCCTGTCCGCGACGATCGAGGGGCCCGGTCTTGTCGCCGAGGCCAAAAATGTGCTGGTCAGCGCTCAATTGCTTGCGCAGCGTGAAGGCCGAGCCCTGGGTGTCAATCGCGTGCTCAGGCGCATCGGTCGAGATTGCGTGGCCCGCGATATCCGAGACCGTCAACCGCAACGTCGCGCGATCGACGCGCACCGAAAGCGTGGCCGTGTCGAACCCTTCTGCATCGGGCTTGGACCATGCCCGCACATTGACCGAAGCATCGCGAAGCGCCGCAGGAACGACCCAGGAAGTGTCCTCCGGGAATTCCGGGTTCGTGGCAATGCGTACGCGCAGCACATCGTTCGCGATCGCGACGATCCGCAGGTGCGTCGAGCCGGTCTGCACGTCCAGGGCGCTCGCGTGCGTGTCCGCCGCGGTCGTTGTGCCTGTCGCTGCCATCGTGATCAGCGCGAACAACAGGAACTGCCACGTGCGCGCTCCAGGGGGATCGTGCTGATGGGTCATTGCTCGAGACTCATGGCTGCGGTACGCAGCGCAAATGTAGCAGGTGCCCCAACTCGTTTGACACTTCCGCCGCGCCGATGCTACAAACGGCCGCACTCATCATTAACAATGAGTGAGGGGGCGCAGTTGGCCGGACAGACCGTTGCACGCCGTGAAGTCATCCGCCTGCTCGGCATCGCCTCGGTGGCGGCGACTTTCCCAGGATTCCGCAGCTGGGCTTTTGCGGGTGAACCCGCTGATCACGCTGCGCACGGCGCGGCCGCGGTGACTGCGCCGGCCGGCGCCTATCAACCGCTCTTCTTCAGACATGATGACTACCGTCTCATCGAGCATCTCGCCGAGCTGATTATTCCGGCCGACGACACGCCGGGCGCGAAAGATGCCGGCGTCGCCGAGTTCATCGACTTCATGGTCGCGAACCGCGTGCCAATCAGCGGCGCCGGGCACAGCGAGCCACCGCGCGACAGCGCGATGAAGATGGGATCCGAACTGCAGGCGCAGTGGCTGGAAGGCCTGGGATGGCTCAACGCGCGTTGCCAGTACGATTACGCCCACACGTTCATGGATTGCACGAGTGCGCAGCAACTCGCGTTGCTTAGCGCACTTGCTTACAAGGACAAGCACACCAGCGAGACGGAGGAAGGCCGCGATTTCTTCCGGCTGGTGCGCGACTACACCGTTACGGGCTACTACACCTCGCGTGTCGGGCTCGAAGCGCTGGGATTCCCGGGCCTGCGCAGTGCGTGGCCGAAGCCGCCGGGCTGCCCGCACACGGATGACCCCGAGCATCTACACCTGAACGCCACGACGAGCACGACATGAGCGCCGCGATACCTGACGGGCCCACGAATCCAAAGTCGTGTGTCTTTGATGTCATCGTCGTCGGCACCGGCGCGGGCGGCGGCACTGCGATGAAGATGCTGTGCGAAGGCGGTTTGAAAGTGCTCGCACTCAACTCCGGGCCGCGCACGCAACCGGCAACCGACTACCGCATGCATCGCCAGGTCTACGACCTGAAATATCGCGGCTATGGCGATCCGCTAGCGCTCACGGGACGCGCGCACCAGGAGAGCTACTCGGTCGAGGAGAGTGAGTACAACGAAGGCCCCCGTCTTTGGGAACACGATATCGCCTACTCGAACGGCGCTGGCACCGACTGGTACTGGAAGCGCTGCAAGGGCACCGGCGGCAAGGCCAATTTCTGGGGACGATCGTCCTGCCGCTACGGCGACATCGACTTCAAGGCCGCGAGCCGCGACGGCGCCGGTGTCGACTGGCCGGTGGACTACGCCGAGATCGCGCCATGGTTTGCGAAGGCCGAGCGCTACATGGGCGTGGCCAGCAGCGTGCAGAACCGCCCGAGCAATCCGGACGGTGAATACCTGCCGCCGATGACCTGGCGCTGCTACGACTACATCATCCAGAAAGCGGCGGAGAAGATCGGCGTGCCGTACCTGCCCGATCGGTGTGCGCAGCTCACCGTCGCGCACAACGGGCATCCCGCCTGCCACTACTGCGGCAATTGCAGCCAGGGGTGCGACGTCGGCTCGTTCTTCTCGCCGACCTGGTACACGATTCCGGACGCGGAAAACTCTAAAAATCTTTCGCTCGTCACCGACGCGCTCGTGCGCGAGGTGCTGGTCGACGAGAACGGCCACGCGAAGGGCGTCGCCTATGTCGATCGCGCGACGCAGCGCGAGGTCGAGGTGTACGCGAAGGTGGTCGTGCTCGCGGCTTCGTGCGTCGAGACCGCGCACATCATGCTGAACTCGCGCTCGCGCCACTGGCCGACCGGCATCGCGAACGCGAGCGGGCAGCTCGGCAAGAACCTCACCGATCATTTGTATGGCAGCCCGGGCTACGGTTACCTGCCGCAGCTGCTGGGCCAACCCAGCCGGCCCGACAACATTGCCAACTCCACCGTCGCGTGGATGCCGCGCTGGCAGAACCTTGATAATCCGCGCGCGGAGAAATTCCTGCGCGGCTATTCGATCTACATGGGCGGCGGCTGCGACGAGTTCCCGTGGCACTACGGCCACGTCGAGGGGTTCGGCTCGGAGTTCAAGCGCGGCATCAAGCATTACTACCCGGCCACGATCGGCGCGCTGGTGCAGATCCCGACGCTTCCGAGCCCAACCAACTATGTCGACCTCGATCCAGATAAAAAAGACATCTACGGCATTCCACAGCTGCGCTTCCATTTCCGCTGGGGCCCGAACGAGCTGATGATGTGGGATCACTCGAAGCAGGTCATGCGTGAGCTGTTCAAGGCGGCCGGCGGCGAGATGTGGAGCGTCGATGGTGAACCGAACCGGCCCGGCACCAGCCTGCACGAGACCGGCGTGTGCGGCATGGGGAACGACCCGAAGACTTCAGTGACGAACAAGTGGGCGCAGACGCATGACGTGCCGAACCTATACATCTGCGACGCCAGCGTTTTCCCGGGCAACAACGACAAGACCACGACGATGCCGATCATTGCGTTCGCAATGCGCACCTGCGATCACATGCTCGATAATTTCCGGCGCGGCGTTCACAAGCGCGCTTAGCGCGCCCGATGACACCGCATGAAGAAATCAGGCATGACGCAATCCAACCAGGCTCGCCGCATCGGCATCGGCATCGTCGGCTGCGGCAACGCCATGAATGGCGCGTATATGCCCGTTGTCGATCGCCTGCAGCAGCTGGGCAAGGCGCGGCTCATCGGCGTGACGCACACGTCGCGCCGCGGCGCACGCGCCGCGATGAAGAAATGGGGCATTGCGAAGTACTTCGACACGCTCGATGACCTGCTCGCATCGAGCGATATCGATGTCGTCGTCGTGCTGACGCCGATGACGACGCACGCGGCCATTGCGCGCGCGGCGCTCAAGGCGGGCAAGCACGTGCTGGTCGAGAAACCCATGGCCGTAACGCTGTCCGACGCGAAACGATTGCTCGCCATGGCGAAGCGCGCGCGGCGCCACCTCATGTGCGCCCCTTTCGTCACGCTGAGTCCGACGTTCAATCTCATTCGCGCGCGGCTCGAAGCCGGCGACATCGGCAAGGTCTGCCTGGCGCGCGCACGCTATGGCTGGTCGGGCCCGGATTGGTCCGAGTGGTTTTACCAGCGCGGCGGCGGACCGATCTTCGATCTCGCCGTCTACAGCCTGACGACGCTGACGGCATTGCTCGGCCCCGCGCGCCGAGTCAGTGCGATGACCGGCATCGCACAGCCGCGGCGCCGCGTGCGCAACCGCACGATTCGCGCCCGCGTCGAGGACAACGCGCAGATCACGCTCGATTTCGGACAGAGCGTGTTCGCGACGGTGACTTCCGGCTTCACGATGCAGAAATACCGTTCGCCGGGCATCGAGTTCTACGGGACTGACGGCACGCTGCAGCTGATGGGCGATGACTGGGCGCCGGATGGCTACGAGATCTGGCGCAACGACGCCGGCGCCTGGCAGGTTTTCGACGAGACGAATCCGCATTGGCAGTGGACGGCCGGACTCGTGCACCTCGTGAATTGCCTGTTGCACCGCGAACGCCCGACCGTGGTCCCTAAGCATGCCTGTCATGTGCTCGAGATCATGCTCGCTGCGCAAAAAGCCGGGCGTACAGGCCGCGCGCAGCCGATTCGCAGCCGATTCAAGCTGCCGCGGCTCCTCGCCGATGGGCGCAAGGGCGCGGATGCACACCGCATCCACAATCGACCGACCGATTGACACGCCTCGTGACCCGCCACGCGTGCGAAGGAAAAACTGATGCAATTGAAGTTGACGGCCGTCCTCGCAAAACCAACCGCCACCTTTGCGCTTCTGTTCGCGCTGGCTTTCTCACCCGCGCTCCAGGCGCAAAGCAATTACTACCGGCACGCTTTTTTCGACAACAGCCAGCAGGGCGATTTCTACTGGAACAGCACGGCGCAAGCCGCCACGCCGAGTACGCTCGAGCTGCAGCACCGTCGCTTGCCGGTCGAGACCAAATATTTCCTCTCGCCACCGAACGCAATCCGGCTGCAATGGAATTCGCAGCCGGGTGGCGGCTGGGACGCCGAGATCCACCTCGTCAATTTCCCGAACCGCTTTCCGGAACTCAGCGGCGGCGCGCTGTATTTCTGGGTGTATTCGCCGCTCGCGATCGCCAAGGCCGACCTCCCCGAATTCCTGCTTTCCGATGCGCGCGAAGGGTTGCAGGTGGCCGAATTTCCCGGGAGCTTTACGGCACCCGTTGGGCTCGGTCAATACACCGGTGACATTCCGGCCCGCAAATGGATCCGCGTGCGCGTGCCGATGCGCGCGTTGCGCTCGGCTTCGGTGTTCGAATTCCATCCTGAACGGCTGCAGAGCCTGATTTTCCATCAGGGCCGGAGCGACGCTGTCGCGCACACGTTGATCATCGACCAGATCCACGTCGATGACGAACCTCGCATGAAAAGCGGTGAAGCGCAGCGCGTGAAAGCGGCCAGGTCCAGGCGCGAAGCACTGGGCACGCCGACGCAAGTCACCGCCACCGGTTACGAACGGCATGTGTCGTTGCAATGGGAGGGTCCCGAATCCGCGTCGCTCGCGCACTACGTGATCTTCCGTTCGCTCCATGGCAAGCCCTACGAACCGATCGGCATCCAGCTTCCCGGAACGCAGCGCTACGTCGATTTCATCGGCAACACCGGCGTGACGGCGAGCTACAAGGTCGCCGAAGCGGACTGGGACAATCGCAGCTCGCTGATGTCGGCACCGGTGACCGCCACGACGCGGACGATGACCGACGATGAGCTGCTGACGATGCTGCAGGAGGCCGCGTTCCAGTATTACTGGGACGGCGGCGAACCCCACTCCGGCATGGCGCACGAGAGCATGCCCGGCGATGATCGCATCGTCGCAACCGGCGCCAGCGGATTCATGATCGAGGCGATCCTGGTCGGAATCGAGCGCCACTTCATCACGCGCGAGCAGGGTTTGGCGCGGCTCACGCGCATCGTCAGCTTCCTCGAACGCGCGCCGCGCTACCACGGCGTCTGGTCGCACTACATGAACGGCGCCACCGCACAGACGATGCCGTTGTTCGGCATGCTCGACAACGGCGGCGACCTGGTCGAGACCGCGTTCATCACGCAGGGCCTGCTCACCGCCCGCCAATATTTCAATCGTGAAGCGCCGGCTGAGCGTGATCTGCATCGGCGCATCACGAGACTGTGGGAAACGATCGAATGGGATTGGTACCGAGGCAACTCGCAGAGCGATTTCCTTTATTGGCATTGGTCACCGCAGTGGGGATTCCAGATCCACCATCCGCTGATTGGCTTCAACGAGGTCATGGTGGTCTACCTGCTTGCGATCGCCTCGCCGACGCACAGCGTGCCGGCCGATATGTATTACTCGGGCTGGGCGGGGCAAAACGAGCGCGCGCTGGCCTATCGCGAGGGCTGGTCAGGCAGCACCGACGGCAACCACTACGGCAACGGCAATACGTATTTCGGCATCAAGCTCGATGTGGGCGTCGGCAGCGGCGGCCCGCTGTTCTTCACGCACTACTCCTTCATGGGGTTCGACCCGCACGCGCTGCGCGACAAGTACACGGCTTCGTACTTCGAAAACAACCGCAACATCGCGCTGATCAATCTCGCGTATTGCATGGAGAACCCCAAGCACTACGCGGGCTACGGCCCCGACGCCTGGGGATTGACGGCGAGCGACGGGCCCACCGGCTACAAGGCACCCGCGCCCGACGCACTGAGCGACACCGGCACGATCACGCTGACCGGCGCGCTGGCTTCATTTCCGTACACGCCCGAAGCGTCGATGGCCGCGTTCAAGCACTACTATCGCGATCTCGGCGCGCAACTCTGGGATGTGTACGGCCCGCGCGATGCCTACAACGCGACGGTCAATTGGGTTTCGCCGATCTACATGGGCCTCAACCAGGCCCCGATCGTTGCAATGGTGGAGAATTACCGCACCGGTCTATTGTGGAAAACCTTCATGTCAAACCCGGAAATCGCACTGATGCAAAAGAAGCTCGACGAGGCGACCGCCGCCGCTTCGAAGTGAGTCCCTTAGGGTGCATGGAACGCCAGCGATGTCTACGTCTTTGACGTTTCAGCCCAGCTGCGCTCGCACCCACTGCTGGAAGCGGAACACGTCGTAGTCCTCGGGCAGCAGGTATCCGTGCGTGTGGGGTGCCGAATGCAACCCGCGCTGCGTCAATTCGCAGGCCGCACCGTCCTCGCTCATGACCTGGGTCGAGAAATCGCAAGCATTTGCGATGTCGACCGAAGGGTCGGCCAGGGTCTCTTTTGGAAACAGCCACTCGATCTCGAGCTCCATCGCTTCGGGCCCGGCCGGAAGCAGGCGCGTGGAGCGTACATGATCCACATGCAGTACCAGGTAATGCGACGGAAGGCTCGTCATGTAGTGGTAGCCGAGCCGCCGTTCTTCATCCGTCAGCTGCGCAAAAGTCGGCCCGACCGATTTGCCATCGAGCGACCAGGTCTGCGCGCCGGCCTTTAGGCCGCCCGCAAACAGCGGCTCAGCCTTGCCTTCATGCGCGCGCCACTGCGGATCGTCGCGCGGCTCCATGATGCCGCGCTTGTAGATCGGCACGAGGCTGCTCAAAGACGGATGCACGCCTGGGCAGTGCAGGCACTCGTTGTAGTTCTCCCAGAAAATTTTCCAGTTGCAGGCGAGGCGCGTGGCTCTAGTGCGGCCGACGACGAGTTCCTCGAGCGGCCAGTGGCCGAACAGATCGCGGTTTTCATTGAAGTGTCCGTCGGGCGTGTGCGCCGCGTCGCCCAGGTGCACGTAGACGAATCCGCGCCACACGCGTAAGCCGACGCTGTACAGCGAGAGTTCGCCCTGATTCAGATAACCTTCCGGGCGCATCGAAGGGATTTTCGCCAGCGTCCCATCGAGCCGGTAGCTCCACGCATGGTACGGGCAGGTGATGTGTCCGCTCGGCAACCGCCCTTCCGCAGTCGGACACAAGGTCGAGCCGCGGTGCCGGCAGGTATTGAAGAACGCGCGCAGCGTGTCGTGGCGATCGCGCACGACGATGATCGGTTGGTCACCGATCGTGAAACTGCGGAACGACGGCCCTACGGGGAGCGAGTCGGCGCGGCACAGGTAGATCCAGTTTCGCCGCCAGATCGCGGCGAGCTCGCGCTGGTAATGCGTGGGGTCGATGTACCAGGAACTCTCGAGTGTGCGCTCAGGCTGCTTTAGTCCGTTGAAGCCGCCGGCGGTCGGGTCTTCGTTGATTGCTGCCACCATCGAGGTTCTCTCTTCGATCAACGTTCCCGCTTGATCACCCAGCCGTTGGGCATCGGATTCATGCCAGCCTTGGCATAGTACCCCTCCGCCGCAGGCGCGGCGAACAGGAACAGCGACGCCGAATCACCCGCCGCGGTGCGCGTTTCGGCGATCAGGCGCTTGCCAATGCCCTTGTGCTGGTATTCGAGATCGACGGCGAGTTCCGAGAGGTAGCAGCAGAACGCAAAGTCGGTGATGGCGCGCGACACGCCGACGAGTTTTTCGCCATCGCGCGCGGTCACGATCACATCGGCGTTGCGCAACATGCGCTCGAGGCGGTCAGGCTCGTCGACCGGCCGCCGAGGGCCGAGCGTCGAACTCACCAGCACATCGTGGAATTCCTGCGCCGACAACTTCGGCTCGAGCGTGTAGACGATGTGCATGCGGGTGCTCTCCGGCGTTAGCTCACACGCTCACACGTCGAGATTCGCGACCGACAGCGCGTTCTTTTCGATGAATTCGCGGCGCGGCTCAACCTGATCGCCCATCAGCGTCGTGAAGATCTCATCGGAGGCCACGGCATCGTCGATGCGCACCTGCATCAGACGGCGCGATTGCGGATTGATCGTCGTATCCCACAGCTGTTCGGGATTCATCTCGCCCAAGCCCTTGTAGCGCTGGATAGACTGGCCCTTGCGCGCCTGCTCGAACAGCCACTTCATCGCGTCCTTGAAGGATCCGATTTCGAGGTGTTCGTCCCCGCGCGAGACGCTCGCGCCCGAGCCGACCAATCCGGCCAGCGTGCGGCCGAGGTCGGCGATGCGCCGGTACTCCGCGGATTCAAAGAACTCGCGCGTCAGGTGCTTGTCGGTGACCGAACCGTGCTGCGTGCGGTGCACGACGATGCGCGCCGCGTGTCCGTCACTGCCCGGACGCACTTCCGCGAGATAGCTGTGCGCCGCGTCGTCCGGGGCATTCAAGTGCGTCACGAGTTGCGTGCACCAACCGTCGAGATAATCAGGACGATCGAAATTGTCGAGCGTCACTTCCGGCAGGTAGATCAGCGTGTCGAGCAGCCGCTCGTCGTAGCGTCGCGCCCACCGGCGAATGATCGCCTGCACTTCCATGTATTTGCGCGCCAGCAGTTCCAGCGCCGAACCGGAGATGGGAGCCGCGCCCGCGCCGACGTGAAGCGAAGCGGCATCGAGCGCGCTCGACAGCAGCAGCGCGTTCAGCTCGTTCTCATCCTTGACGTAGGTGTCGGTCTTGCCGCGCCTTACCTTGTACAGCGGCGGCTGCGCGATGTAGATATGGCCGCGCTCGATCAGCAGTGGGATCTGCCGGTAAAAGAAGGTCAACAGCAGCGTGCGGATGTGCGAACCGTCGACGTCCGCATCGGTCATGATGATGATGCGATGGTAACGGAGCTTCGCGATGTCGAACTCATCGCGCCCTATACCGCACCCCAGCGCGGTGATCAGCGTGCCCACCTCGGCCGATGAAATCATCTTGTCGAAGCGCGCGCGCTCGACGTTGAGGATCTTTCCCTTCAACGGCAGGATCGCCTGCGTGCGCCGATCGCGTCCCTGCTTCGCGGAGCCGCCGGCGGAATCGCCCTCGACAATGAAAATCTCCGACAGCGCCGGGTCTTTCTCCTGGCAATCGGCAAGCTTGCCCGGGAGCCCGGCGATATCGAGCGCACCCTTGCGGCGGGTCATCTCGCGCGCCTTGCGGGCCGCCTCTCGCGCGCGCGCTGCGTCGATGATCTTCGCGACGATGGCCTTCGCCTGGTTCGGCTGCTCGAGCAGGAAATCGCCGAGTTTCGTGCCGACCGCGGTCTCGACGATGCCCTTCACTTCCGATGAGACCAGCTTGTCCTTGGTCTGCGAGGAGAATTTCGGATCGGGCAATTTCACCGACAGGATCGCCGTCAATCCTTCGCGCGCATCATCGCCGGTCGTTGGCACTTTTTCCTTCTTCGCCGCAAATTCCTTTTCGATGTAATCGTTCAACGTACGCGTCAGTGCGGCGCGAAAACCGGATAGGTGCGTGCCGCCATCCTTCTGCGGAATGTTATTCGTGTAGCAGTACATGCTTTCCTGGTACGAATCATTCCACTGCAGCGCGACCTCGACGTTAACGAGGCCTTCCTGCGCGTGGAACCAGAACATGTTTTCGTGCACCGGCGTGCGGCCGCGGTTCAGGTGCTTGACGAAGGCCTGCAGTCCGCCCTGGTGCTCGAACACGTCGCTCTTGTCTTCGCGCTCGTCATTCAGCTCGATGCGTACGCCGGAGTTGAGGAACGACAGTTCGCGCAGCCGCTTGGCCAGCGTCTCGTAGATGAACTGGATGTGCGTAAAGATCTGCGTGCTCGGCTTGAAACGGATCGTGCTGCCGCGCTCCATCGTCGGACCGATATCCGCCAGCGGCGCGGCCGGCACGCCGAGGTGATATTCCTGGCGGTGCATGCGGCCATCGCGGCAGATCGTCATCAGCAATGTGTCGGACAGCGCGTTCACCACCGAGACGCCGACACCGTGAAGCCCGCCTGAAACCTTGTACGAACTGTCGTCGAATTTTCCACCGGCGTGCAGAACGGTCATGATAACTTCGGCGGCCGAGCGCCCTTCCTCCGGGTGGATGTCCACCGGAATGCCACGGCCGTTATCGGTGACGGTGACCGATTCGTCGGCGTGGATGGTGACCGTAATCAGGTCGCAATGGCCAGCCAGAGACTCGTCAATGGCGTTGTCGACGACCTCGAAAACCATGTGGTGCAGGCCACTGCCGTCATCGGTGTCACCGATGTACATCCCGGGTCTTTTCCGCACTGCATCAAGACCCTTCAAGACCTTGATTTTACTGGAATCGTAGACGTCGGATGCTGTCATGCGGAGACCCTTGTTACCATACTGTTATTATAGCGTGGTAACGCGGCCATGTTCCACGTGAAACGTCCTGTCAGGCGTCGCGAATTGTGCGCCTTCCGATTGCAGCGCCGTGACCACCAATTGACCTCTCATCGTGCGAATTTCGGCCAGCAGCGCATGGGTGTGCTGAGCATCGAGCTCGGCAGCGGGGTCGTCCAAAAGCAGCGTGGGCGGTCGCCTCCCCTCGCTGCCGGCGAGTCGCGCCATGGATAGGGCCAATGCAGCGCCCAGCAGCTTCTGCTGGCCACGTGACAGCACTTCGCGCGCGCTGTGGCCGTCGATGCGCAGCTGCACGTCGAACCGGTGAGCGCCGGATCCGGTGCTGCCCCGCTCCCGGTCGCGGTCCCGGGTTGAGGCCAGCGCATCGGCGAGGCTTCGCTCTTGGCTCCATCCCTGGTAGTAACTCAAGGTTACTGGCTCACCCAGCAGAGCGGCCAGTGTGCTTTTCCAATATGGGTCGAGCAGCAACAAGGTCCGCGTGCGGGCGTCTGAAAGCATTGTCCCGAGGCGAACCAACTCGGGCTCCCAAGCGCTGGCGCCCGCCCCCGTTTTCAGTGCGGCATTGCGCTGCTTGAGTGCGCGAGAGTACTCGCCCCAGGTGGCGACGAAACTGGGTTCCACGTGGAACACTCCCCAGTCGAGCCACCGCCGACGATAAGCCGGGCCCTCCTCGACCAGTCGATGAATGCCCGGGTCGACGACCTGCACCGGAAAGGCCAACGATAGATCGGCCAGCGATTGCGCATCCCGGCCCGCAACCCGCGCACGCAGCCCCTCCTTGCGATCAAACCCAAATCCCACCGTCGGGTAAGTGGCGTCGTCCGTGCGGCCGAAAACCTGCAACGCCGGGGATTCATGAGCGATCAGCCGTTCGGTCAGCCGGGTGCGAAACGAGCGGCCGCGGCCGAGCAGGTAGATCGCCTCAAGCAAGGAAGTCTTGCCGGCGCCGTTGGCGCCCGTGATTAGATTGACGTGTGGATGCAGTTCGAGCCGCGTTTTCGACAGGCACCGCAGGCCCTCGACTTCGAGCGCCAGCAGGCTCAAGACAGGCGCTCTAGAGCCGCATCGGCATGACAACGAACTTGACCGAGTTGTCGCCCGGGGCGCGAACCAGGCAACTGGAATTCGAATCGGTCAACGACACGTCGACGGTATCGACATCGATGGCGGCCAGCGCATCGAGCAGGTAGGTCACGTTGAACCCGATCTCCATCTCTGCGCCGCTGTAGCTGACCTCGATCTGGTCTTCGGCTTCTTCCTGCTCGGGATTGTGCGCTTGGATCGTCAGCAGGTTGTTGGCAAACGTGAGCCTGACACCGCGGTATTTTTCGTTCGACAGGATCGACGTGCGCTGCAAAGCCTGGCGCAGCACATCGCGGGCAGCGCTCATCGTGTGGGGCGGTTTGGCCGGAATCACCCGGCTATATTCGGGGAACTTGCCGTCAATTAGCTTCGAAGTGAAGCGAATTTCGCCGATCTGTGCCCGAACGTGATTAGAGCCGATGCTGAGCTCGAGTTCTCCATCGCCAGCGAGGATTCGCTGCAGCTCAAGGATGCCCTTCCTGGGAACAATGACCTGTTGGCTGCCACTGCCTTCCTCGGCCAGTTCGGTCTCGGCGAGCGACAGTCGATGCCCGTCGGTCGCGACCGCCCGCAAAGTTTTTCCAGATGTCTCCAGCATCGTGCCGTTCAGGTAATACCGCACATCCTGCTGTGCCATCGCGAAATGTGTTTTCTCGATGAGCCGGCGGAAATGTTCGCGTCCCACGCGAATGACCTGCTTCGCGTTGATTTCCTCGATGACCGGGAATTCGCTCGCCGGCAAACTCGAGAGCGTGAAGCGGCTCCGTCCTGCTTTCACGACGACGCGTTCGGCTTCACGCACGAGCGACACGTTCGCCTTCTCAGGGAGCGTGCGCATGATCTCCAGCAATTTACGGCCCGGCACCGTTACATCGCCGGCCTGCTGCACGGTGACGTTCGTCGCCGCCATCAATTCCACTTCCAGATCGGTACCCGTCACTGTGAGCTTGTCGCCGCGCGCGACCAGCAGGACATTCGCCAGCACCGGCATCGTCTGCCTACGCTCGACAACGCCGATCACGCTTTGCAGAGGGGCCAGCAGATTCTCACGCGACGCGGAGACTTTCATAGTTTCTAGATCTTCTTAGAAGTTAAGACAGTTATGATTATTAGGCCTGTGAAGATTGGGGACAACCGCTTTCCATCAGGCATACACCGAAATTCGCAGCAGCTCAGCCTTAGGGCCTCAACCCGAAACGCGCCCCGCGGCCTGTGGATGAACTGTGCGCAAAAGCATGCACATTTTTACCCACAAGATCTGCAGCTCAGCCTGCCAGGGTTCTCAACAGGGCTGTGAAATCTTCCTGGATCCGCGGCTCGCTCTCGCGCAGTTCGCGGATGCGCTTGCACGCATGCATGACCGTCGTGTGATCGCGCCCACCAAAGGCATCGCCGATTTCCGGCAGGCTGTGCGTCGTCAACTCCTTAGCCAGCGCCATAGCGACCTGGCGCGGCCGCGCCACAGAGCGGCTGCGGCGCTTCGACAACAAATCCGCGAGGCGCACCTTGTAGTAGTCGGCCACGGTTTTCTGGATGTTCTCGACCGTCACGAGCCGCGCCTGCATCGTGAGCAGGTCCTTGAGCGCTTCGCGCGCAAATTCCAGCGTGATCGGTCGTCCCAGGAAACGCGCGTTCGCGATCACGCGGCGCAGCGCACCCTCGAGCTCGCGTACGTTTGAACGGATGCATTTGGCTATAAAAAAAGCCACTTCCTCGGGCAGCGCAACGCCGACGAGCTGCGCCTTGCCGAGCAGGATCGCCACGCAGGTTTCGAGGTCCGGCGGTTCAATCGCGACTGTGAGTCCCCATCCGAAGCGTGATTTCAGTCGCTCCTCGAGTCCGTCGACTTCCTTCGGATAGCGATCGCAGGTGAGTATCACCTGGTGCTGGCCTTCGATCAGCGCATTGAAGGTGTGGAAGAACTCTTCCTGCGAGCGATCCTTGCCGGCAAAAAACTGGATATCATCGATCAGCAGGGCATGCAGCGATCGATACGTATTCTTGAACTCGTTGATGCTGTTGTGTTGGAGCGCGCGCACCATGTCGCTGACGAAGCGCTCGGAGTGCACGTAGGCAATGCGCGCTTGCGGATTGCGCTCGCGGATCAGGTGGCCGATCGCGTGCATCAGGTGCGTCTTGCCGAGGCCGACGCCGCCGTAAATGAACAGCGGGTTGTACGCAGAGCCAGGATTTTCCGCCACTTGTTGCGCCGCCGCCTTCGCGAAGTGGTTGCTCTTGCCCTCGATGAAACTGCCGAACGTGAAGTTCGCGTTCAGTGGAACGCCGTGAAAAGGAGCGGGGCGTGAAAGGGCGGGGGCGTTACCCGATGTGTTTGGAACCGCGGTATTCGTACGTTGAGCGCCATTTGACGTCAAGGTAGCCGCCGCGGGCACTATAGTTGGCTCGCGCGATCCAATTTCGATGGTGACCGGTATTCCGCCATCGGCCAGCAGCAGCTGTTCGATGCGCTTGAGCAGGTTCATCCGCACCCAATCGACGACGAAACGGTTCGGCGCTAGCAAGCGCAGTCCATCAGCCGCTTCGACGGCATGGAGCGGTCTCACCCAGGTATTGAATTGCTGTTCCGGCAGCTCGCTTTCGAGTGCGCCGACACAGCGAGTCCAGGTTGCGCTCAATCGGGCGGCCTTTGGGGTCAAAGTGCGCGGGAAAAGGGGGCGAAGTCTATACCTTCCGGGAGCCGCGCCGTAAGCGTTCGCGTATTGACACGGACAGCCCCCAACGGTACTTTGCCCGACCATTTTGCGGCCTATTTCCGGACCTTTCTTACCATGAAACGCACTTACCAGCCGAGCAAGGTCCGACGCGCCCGTACGCACGGTTTTCGCGCCCGCATGGCCACGAAGAATGGCCGCAAGGTGCTGGCCCGGCGGCGCGCCAAGGGCCGTAAGCGCCTGATTCCTTAAGGATTTTTTACGGCCGGCAAGGCCACCGACGGTACGGCGGGCGAAGGCGCGCGGTTTCTGCGCGTACAGAGGCTCCGCCGGCCATCGGAGTTCAAGGCGGCGTACGCCCAGGGACGCCGTTTCGGGAACGAGCTGCTCAGTGCAACGGTCCGTTCCAATGAGGGAACCCGCGCGCGGCTGGGATTGTCGATTGCTGCGCGCACGGTCGGCAATGCGGTGCACCGCAATCGGCTGCGGCGGTTGATCCGGGAAAGTTTCCGGCAACAGGCGCAGCTGCCGGCGGTAGATATCGTGATCGGTGCGCGCAACGCGGCGCGCACGGCGCCGGCCGCGGATTTGCGCGCAGCGCTGCAGCGGATGTGGAAACAGATCGACGAAGCATGGTCACAAAAATAATTCCATCGACGCTGCAGGCCATGATTCGCGTGTACCAGTGCGCGATCAGTCCGCTGCTGGGCCCGCGCTGCCGCTTCTACCCGAGCTGCTCGCAGTACACGCTCGAAGCGCTGCAGGTACATGGACTGTGGCGCGGATTGTGGCTCGGCGCCCGCCGCATCGCTCGTTGTCATCCGCTGCATGAGGGCGGATTTGATCCGGTGCCGCCGCTCGATTGTGCAAAGGGACCGCATGTTCACCACGTTTAACCTGCGCGTCACGCTGTGGGCCGCGCTCGCTGTCGCGCTGCTGCTGAACTACGTCACCTGGCTCCACGACTATCCGCCGGCGGCGCCGCCGGTCGCTGAACAAACCATAGGCGCTGCGGGAAGCGGCGCGAATGGCACCGCCGCAACGACCCTTGGCGCGACCGTGCCGGAAGCCGGTCCGGCGCCCGCGGCGCCCAGCGCTGCGGTGTCCGCTGCAACACCGGTCGCACCGCCGTTGCAGGGCACAGTGCCAGCGCCGACCCCGACCGTTGCGAACGCCGCCGGCGCCGCGGCAGTGCCTGCCGCGCCGATGGTGCACGTCGTCACCGACGTGCTCGATTTGCAGGTTTCGCTGGAGGGCGGCGAACTGACGCGCGCCGACCTGCTCGCGTATCCGCAGGTCAAGGGCGAGATGACGCCGGTGCGGCTGTTGAATCGCGACAGCGCCGACAGCCTGTTCGTGCTGCAGTCCGGTCTTACGGGCGCTGCGGGCGCGGCGATGCCGACGCACCATGCGCTGTTCACCGCCCCGGCGGGCGAGCTACGGCTCGAGACTGGCAAAAACGAATTACAGCTGCCGCTGACCTGGACCGACGGCAAGGGCGTGACGGTTACGAAGACCTACACCTTCCACCGGGGCCAATATCCGATTGGACTCGACTACAGCGTGCAGAACGCCGCGGCCACCGCCTGGACGTTTGCGCCCTACGCGCAGCTGCTGCGAAATAACCAACCGGTTGCAACTTCCTATTTTCATCCGGAATCTTACGCCCACAAGTCACCGATTTATTTCGACGGACAGAAATACCAGCGGCTCGACATGGGTAAGACCCCGCCGACCCTCGATCAGCAGATTGATAGCGGCTGGATTGGCGGGATGCAGCACTATTTTGTCGTCGCGCTTGTGCCGCCGGCGGGCTCGGCCTGGCATTACCAGTTGACGACTCAGGGCAACGAGTATCTGTTCACCGTCACCGGCCCCTCGCAGCAGGTCGCGCCTGGCGCGACAGCGTCGGTGCACGAGGCGCTGTTCGTAGGTCCAAAGCTGCAGGCCCAGCTGGTGCAGGTACATCCCAAACTGTTTCTGGTCACCGACTACGGCAAATTGAGCTTTCTGGCGCAGCCTCTATTCTGGCTGCTCGATCACGTGCATCGCGTGATTGGCAACTGGGGCTGGACGATCATGGTCGTCACGCTGTTGCTGAAGCTGCTGTTCTATCCGCTGTCGGAAGCGAGCATGCGTTCGATGGCGCGCATGAAGGCGCTGCAGCCGCGCATCAAGTTGCTGCAGGAGCAATACAAGGACCAACGCGACAAGCTCGGCAAGGCGACGATGGAGTTGTACCAGAAGGAAAAGGTCAACCCGGTCGCAGGGTGCCTCCCGATGCTGATCCAGATGCCGGTATTCCTCGCGTTCTACTGGGTGCTGCTCGAGAGCGTCGAAATGCGTCAGGCACCGTTCATGGGCTGGATCGGCGACTTGTCGGCGCGCGACCCGCTGTTCATCCTGCCGGTGATGATGGCGGGCGCAAACTTCATCAACTTCAAGCTCAACCCGCAGATGGGCGATCCGACTCAGCAGAAGATGTTCATGATCATGCAGATCGCGATGCCGGTCATGTTCGCGTTCATGCCCTCGGGACTGGTGCTGTACTGGACGACGAACACCGTGCTATCGATCCTCCAGCAGTGGAACATCAACCGTCGCCTTGCCGCCACGGCCAAGGCGCGCAACTAGCGACGCTGCCGCGCCGATTGGCCATCGCGGCGTGCCCGTTCAAATGATCAGTCGCACCCACACCATCGTTGCCGCGGCCACGCCGCCGGGACGCGGGGGCATCGGTATCGTGCGCATTTCAGGCCCACTCGTGCCGATGATCGCACTCACGATGCTGGGACGCCTGCCGCCGCCGCGCTACGCGACGCACGCGCATTTCAACGCTGTCGACGGCGCTGCCATCGATACGGGGCTGGCGCTGTATTTTCCGGCGCCGCATTCGTATACCGGCGAAGAGGTGCTCGAATTGCAGGGCCACGGCGGTCCGGTGCCGATCGAGGCGTTGATCGCGCATGCCGTGGCACTCGGCGCACGTCGCGCAAATCCGGGCGAATTCACGCAGCGCGCCTATCTCAACGATCGCATCGATCTCGCGCAGGCCGAAGCGGTCGCCGACCTGATCGACGCCGGGAGCGAAGCCGCGGCGCGCGCCGCGTTCCGCTCGCTGCAGGGAGAGTTTTCAACGCGCGTGCGTGCGCTCGATGAAGCGCTCGCGCAATTGCGCGCTTACGTCGAGGCGTCGATCGATTTTCCGACCGACCAGATCGACCATCTGGGTGATGAGGCGCTGGCCGTGCAGTTGACCAACGTGCGCGCGCAGTGCGCGGCGCTTCTGGGAACCGCAAAACAGGGCCGGCTGCTGACCGAGGGACTGACCGTCGTGCTTGCCGGCGCGCCGAACGCGGGCAAATCCACGCTCCTCAATGCGCTGGCCGGTTTCGATGCCGCGATCGTTACGCCCGTGCCCGGCACGACGCGCGACGTACTGCGCGAGCGCATCCTGATCGATGGCGTGCCGGTGCTGCTGCTCGATACCGCGGGGCTGCGCGAGGGCGGCGATGACATCGAAAACGAAGGCATGCGACGGGCGCGTGCGGCAATGGCGCAGGCCGATTGCATCTTGTTCCTGGTTGACCCGAGCGCCGACGCGCAGGGCGCGGCATGGGCTCGCGAGCGCCCGCTGCTTCCGGAAAACGTGCCGGTCACGCTGGTGCATAGCAAGGCAGATCTTTTGGGGAGCGATGCGCTCATTTCACGGGTGGCGGATAGCAGTGACGTCGCCGCCCTGTCGGTTTCGGCGAGAACGGGATTCGGCCTGGATGAGTTGCGCACCCACCTGCTTGAAGTCGCAGGTTTCCAGCGGCACGATTCGGGGGTGCTGTCGGCGCGCCGGCGGCACCTCGAAGCGTTGGCGGCAACGGCAGCGCATGTCGAGACGGCCGCCTTGCAGTGCCGCGCATGCGGCGCCGGCGAACTGGCGGCCGAGGAGCTGCGCGCCGCGCAGCGCGCGCTCGGCGAGATCACCGGTGGCGGCACCGCGGATGAACTGCTTGGACGCATCTTCTCGAGCTTCTGTATCGGAAAATGAAATTCCGCTTCAAAGCCTTCGGCCTCCATCTGCTGGGCAGCGCTGTTCGGATCGATAGGGCATAGACAAGTCGCGGTAAGATGCTCCATGCGTGATCCCCAGAATTTCGACGTTATCGTAGTCGGGGGCGGCCACGCCGGCTGCGAGGCCGCGCTAGCGGCCGCGCGGAGCGGTGCGCGCACGCTGCTGCTGACGCAGAACCTCGAGCAGCTCGGCGCGATGAGCTGCAATCCGGCCATCGGCGGTCTCGGCAAGGGCCACCTGGTGCGCGAGATCGATGCGCTCGGTGGCGCGATGGCGCGCGCCGCAGACCTGGCCGGAATTCAGTGGCGCACGCTGAACGCCAGCAAGGGTCCGGCGGTCCGAGCGACGCGTGCGCAGGCCGACCGCCAGCTCTATAAACGAGCGATACGGAAGCTCCTCGACGCGCAGCCAAACCTGGCGCTGTTCCAGCAGGAAGTCGCCGACCTCAGGCTCGACGGCGATGCCGTGCGCGGCGTCATCACGGCGACCGGCATTGCCTTCGAAGCGCCCGCCATCGTGCTGACTGTCGGCACGTTCCTCGGCGGACGAATTCATGTCGGGCTCGACAACTACCAGGGGGGCCGCGCCGGCGATCAGGCCTCGAACCTGCTGGCCGCGAAATTGCGCGAACGCATGCCGCGCACCGGGCGTTTGAAGACCGGCACGCCCCCGCGAATCGATGGGCGCACCATTGATTATTCAGGTCTGGAACCGCAGTCCAGCGACTCGCCGATGCCCGTGTTTTCGTTCCTCGGGCGGGTCAATGACCACCCTGAACAGGTTAATTGTCACATAACATGCACTAATGAGCGCACGCACGCGATCATCCGTTCCGGGCTGGATCGCTCGCCGATGGCCACCGGCGTCATCGAGGGCGTGGGCCCGCGTTACTGCCCCTCGGTCGAAGACAAAGTGCAGCGGTTTGCCGAGCGCACGTCGCACCAGATCTTCATCGAACCCGAGGGCCTGGACACTCACGAGATCTATCCGAACGGCATCTCGACCAGCCTGCCTTTTGACGTGCAGCAGCGCTTCGTGCGCAGCATCGCCGGCTTCGAGCACGCGCACCTCACGCGGCCCGGCTATGCGATCGAGTACGACTATTTCGATCCGCGCGACCTTGGTGCTTCGCTAGAAACAAAGTGCGTTGCCGGCCTTTACTTTGCCGGCCAGATCAACGGCACGACGGGGTACGAAGAGGCCGCCGCGCAGGGGCTGCTCGCCGGGCTCAACGCGGCGCGGGCCACGCGCGGCGAAGCGCCATGGATCCCGTCGCGCGGAGAGGCTTACCTGGGCGTGCTGGTCGATGACCTGGTGACGCAGGGCGCCTCCGAGCCGTACCGAATGTTCACCAGCCGCGCCGAGCACCGCCTGCTGCTGCGGGAGGACAACGCGGATGAGCGCCTCACGCCGGCCGGCCGCTTGATGGGCCTGGTCGATGACGAGCGCTGGCGTTTCCACGAGCGCAAGCACGCGGCCATCGCCCAAGAAGCCTCGCGCTTCGAATCGCGTCGCATCCGTGCCGCCGACGCGGACGCCGCCTGGTGCGCGCGGGTGCTGGGAAGTGGTGAAACGCTGAGCCGCGACGTCACGGCGATGGAGTTGCTGCGCCGTCCCGGCGTCGGGTACGAAGATGTGCTGGCGCTGATCCAGCGGAACGAAACCGAAGGCGCCACAGAATCCCTGGCCTCAGCCGAATGCGCCACTGATGCTGCCGCCGACGATCGCCTCGCGCCGCAGTTGCGCACGGCACTCGAGGTTCGGGCTCGCTACAGCGGCTACATCGAGCGCGCCCAAGCCGAAATCGACCGGGCGCGAAGCAACGAACACACCCCACTCCCGGGTGACCTCGACTATGGCTCGCTTGCCGGGTTGTCGAATGAAGTACGGCAGAAATTGCGGGAGATCCGGCCGGCCACGCTGGGCCAGGCGGCGCGCGTTCCGGGCGTGACGCCGGTGGCCGTATCCATACTGCTCGTGCACCTGAAAAAGCGGCGCCTGAGCGCCTGAGGCGCGTGTTACGCCGCGCCTCGCTCCCGGGTGTATGCTGATCGGCAAAGCGGCCAGAAGCCGTCCGGAGTAAAAATCTCATGTTCGGGTTTGACATCAATTTTGTGCCGATCGCGATCCTCGTGGCGGTGCTGGTCTTCGTATCAAAGGCCTGGCTGACCGTGCCGCAGGGCTTCCAGTACACGCTTGAGCGATTCGGCAAGTTCAAGAAGACGCTGGAGCCGGGCTTCCACATGATCACGCCGTTCTTCGAGCGCGTCGGCCGGCGCATGAACATGATGGAGCAGGTGCTCGACGTCGCGCGCCAGGAAGTCATCACGAAGGACAACGCCATGGTCGGCGTGGACGCCGTGGTGTTCTACCAGGTGCAGGATGCCGCCAAGGCGGCTTATGAAGTCGATAACCTGCGGCTCGCAACCGTGAACCTGACGATGACCAACATCCGCACCGTGGTCGGGTCGATGGATCTGGACGAAACGCTGTCCAAGCGCGATGACATCAACCATCGGCTGTTGCGGGTCGTCGATGATGCGACCATGCCCTGGGGCATCAAGGTTACGCGCATCGAGATCAAGGACATCCAGCCGCCGCAGGACCTGATCGATTCAATGGGGCGGCAAATGAAGGCCGAGCGCGACAAGCGCGCCAACATCCTCGAGGCGGAAGGTTTCCGCCAGGCGGCGATCCTCAAGGCCGAGGGCGAAAAGCAGGCCGCCGTGCTGTCGGCCGAAGGCGCCAAGGAAGCCGCATTCCGCACTGCCGAAGCGCGCGAGCGCACCGCCGAAGCGGAGGCCAAGGCGACTGCGGTGGTGTCTGAAGCCATTTCCAAGGGAAGTGTCCAGGCGCTCAACTATTTCGTCGCGCAGAAATACACCGAGGCCCTGAAGGCCTTTGCCACGTCGCCAAACCAGAAGGTGTACTTCATGCCAGTAGAGGCCACTGGGCTGCTCGCGTCCGTCGGCGGTATCGCCGAGCTGGCAAGGGATGCGATCAAGTCGCCGCCCGTGGTAACGCGTTAGCGGAGCGCCAGCGATGATCAACTTCGTATCGAGTCTGCAGTGGTGGCATTGGTGGATTGCCGCCGCTGTCCTTGGCATCATT
>JBEPVS010000006.1:0-33682 GCA_041690875.1 Gammaproteobacteria bacterium | reverse complement strand
CGTTCACGCAGGACGATGCGCACATTTTCATCGCGCCGGATCAAATCACGGCGGAATCAGTGCTGAGCACGCAGTTGATCCTCAGCATCTACCGCGACTTCGGTTTTGACGATGTACGCATCAAGTTCTCGGATCGCCCGGCGAAGCGCGTCGGCGACGACGCGGTTTGGGACCAGGCCGAAGCCGCACTCAAGCAGGCGTCGGATGCGGCCGGCATCGAGTACACGCTCAACCCGGGCGAAGGCGCCTTCTACGGCCCGAAACTTGAATTCGTGCTGCGCGATGCGATCGGGCGCGATTGGCAATGCGGCACGCTGCAGGTTGACCTGAACATGCCCAAGCGCCTCGGCGCGCACTACATCGACGAGCACAGCCAGAAGCAGACGCCCGTCATGCTGCACCGGGCGATTTTCGGTTCGCTCGAGCGATTCTTCGGAATTTTGCTGGAACACCACGCCGGCCGGCTCCCGGCCTGGCTCTCGCCGGTGCACGCGGTGGCGTTGAGCATCACCGACAAGCAGCACGATTACATACTGAATGTTGCGGATTTGTTGAAAAAACAAGGGCTTCTGGTCGATTGCGACTTGCGCAACGAGAAGGTCGGCTTTAAGATTCGCGAACACACGCTGCAACGCGTTCCTTACCTGTTGGTCGCAGGCGATAAGGAGGTCGCGGCGAACTTGTTGTCTGTGCGCTCCCGCAGCGGAAAAGACCTGGGCACCATGAGCCCGCAAGCGTTCTCTGATCGCCTGCGGCAGGAGCTCGAAAGCCGCGGGCGCCACACGTTGGAGGATTGACGTATAGCCATTGCAACGAAGCGCATCCGCCGTAATGAGGAGATCACGTCGCCATCGGTGCGGGTGATCGGAGCGGATGGGGCCCAGGCGGGAGTGATGTCGAGATCCGACGCGCTGCAGTTAGCGTTGTCTGCCACGCTTGATCTCGTTGAAGTCTCGCCCACGGCCGAACCGCCGGTGGTGCGCGTGATGGACTTCGGCAAGTTCCTCTTTGAGCAGAACAAGAAGGCCCACTCTGCCAAGCGCAAGCAGAAGCAGCAGCAGGTCAAGGAAGTAAAGTTTCGTCCCGGAACGGAAGAGGCGGATTACCAGGTCAAGCTGCGTAACCTCACCCGCTTCCTGTCCGAGGGTGATAAGGCCAAGGTGACCTTAAGGTTCCGTGGCCGTGAGATGGTGCACCAGGATATCGGCAGGAAACTGCTTGATCGGGTCCAGGGCGACCTCGCCGCCACGGCGATCGTCGAACAGTTCCCGATGATGGAAGGCCGGCAGATGGTCATGGTGTTTTCACCAAAAAAGAAGTGAATTGCGCGGTAGCGTCCTCTTAAAAGAGGCGCTTCAACGTAGTTCCGCAGGCAAGCGGGTGGCGTAAAGCCGCCTTGCGAACCATAGCTATATAAGTGGAGTTGAAATGCCTAAGTTGAAAACCAACAAGGCGGCGTCCAAGCGTTTTCGCAAAACGGCGAAAGGGTTCAAATCCTATTCGTCGGGCCGCCGCCATAACCTCGGTCACAAAGACTCCAAGCGCAAACGTCATGCGCGCTCCGGAGGCAGCAGCCTGATTGACAAGAGCGATGTCGGTCGCATCACGCAGCTGTTGCCGAATCATTAACCCGGAAAATTGAAGGAGTCGAACCATGGCACGAGTCAAACGTGGCGTGACGGCCGGGCGCCGTCACAAGAAGGTCCTCGGCAAGGCCAAGGGCTATTACAACGCGCGGCGCAAGAACTATCGCACTGCGAAACAGGCCGTCATCAAGGCAGGCCAGTATGCATACCGCGATCGACGCGCCAAGAAACGCGACTTCCGCGCGCTCTGGATCACGCGCATCAACGCCGCCGCACGCGTGCACGAGATGTCGTACAGCCGGCTGATCGCGGGGCTGCGCGTGGCGGGCATCAACATCGATCGCAAGCTGCTCGCGGACCTCGCTGTCCACGACGCAAACGCCTTCGGCGCGATTGCCGCGCAGGCCAAGGCCGCGCTCGCGGTCTAATCCACGCGTGAAAGACCTGCCTGCACTGACTGCGCAAGCGCTGGTGCAGATAGGCGCCTGCGAGAATCTTGCCGCGCTCGATGAACTGCGCGTTCATTGGCTAGGCAAGAAGGGTGTACTGACCGAACAGCTGAAGGCACTCGGCAGCCTCAAGGCCACCGAGCGTCCCGCAGCTGGCGCGCGCATTAATACCGCGAAGGGTGAACTGCACTCAGCCATCGACGCGCGGCGCGCCGTGCTCGAGCAGGCCGCCGTCCAGCACGAGCTGGCGGCGGGAGGCATCGACGTCACGCTGCCGGGACGCGGTGAGACCACCGGCGGCGTGCATCCAATCACGCGCTTGCGCATGCGCATCGAGGAGCTGTTCCGCAACGCCGGTTACGACGTCGCCGATGGCCCCGAAGTGGAAGATGAGTTCCACAACTTCGAGGCGCTGAACATTCCCGCCGATCATCCTGCGCGGGCGATGCACGACACGTTCTATCTCGAGAACGGCAAGCTGCTGCGCACGCACACCTCGCCGGTGCAGGTCCGCGCCATGCTGACGCGCAAGCCCCCGCTGGCGCTGATTGCGCCCGGCCGCGTGTATCGGTGCGATTCGGATATGAGTCACTCGCCGATGTTCCACCAGGTCGAGGGGTTGCTGGTCGACACGGACGTCAGCTTTGCGAACCTGAAATCGGTGCTGCACCAGTTCATGGAATCACTGTTCGAGCGCAAGCTCGCGATGCGCTTGCGCCCGTCGTACTTTCCATTCACCGAACCATCGGCGGAAGTCGATATTTCCTGCGTACTGTGCGATGGGCAGGGCTGCCGCGTGTGCAAGCAGACCGGCTGGCTCGAAGTGGCGGGCTGCGGCATGGTGCATCCCAACGTCTTCAAGGCCTGTGGCATCGACCCCGAGCGCTATACCGGATTTGCATTTGGATTCGGCATCGAGCGCCTCGCAATGCTGCGCTATGGCGTGAACGACCTGCGCCTCTTCTTCGAGAACGACCTGCGCTTCCTGACGCAGTTCGCGCGCGGCTGAACCATGAGCGTGCGCAAATGAAATTACCGGTCTCCTGGCTGCGCGCCTGGGTCGATGTGCCGTGGAAAGACCGCGAGCTCGCTGACCGCCTGACGATGCTGGGCTTCGAAGTGGAATCGCTCCAGCCGGCTGCGCCACCTTTCAGCGGCGTGGTCGTCGCCGAGATCACGAGCGCCGTGCCGCATCCGCAGGCGGACAAACTGCGTGTGTGCAAGGTCAACGCGGGCGCGGCGAGCGGGGGCGGCGAATTGCAGATCGTCTGCGGCGGCGCCAACGCGCGCGTGGGGCTGCGAACCGCACTGGCAACTGTCGGCGCGAGACTGCCGGGCGACAAGGCAATCGGCGCCGCGAAACTGCGCGGCGTTGAATCACAAGGCATGTTGTGCTCGGCGCGCGAGCTGGGACTGGGCGAAGCGGGCGAGGGCATCATCGAATTGCCCGCTGATGCGCCGCTGGGCGCTTCGCTCCGCGACTACCTGAAGCTCGATGAGTTATTGCTAGAGATCAGCATTACGCCCAATCGCGGCGATGCGATGTCGGTACTTGGCATTGCGCGCGAACTGGCCGCGGCGAGCGGCTCGCCGCTGCGAGCGAAGCCGCAGCCTGAAGTGGCACCGGCCACGGCGCAAAACAGCGATCGATTTCCGGTGGAGCTGACGCCTGGCGCGGGCTGCGCGCGCTTTGCGAGCCGCATGATCCGCGGCGTCGACAATCGCCGCGCCGTGCCGCAGTGGTTGCGCGAGCGGCTCGAGCGCGCCGGCCTCCGCTCGATCAGTCCGCTCGTCGATGTGACGAATTACGTGATGCTCGAGTTGGGCCAGCCGATGCATGCCTACGATCCCGCAAAACTGAAATCGGGTTTGTGGGCGCGCCGCGCAAGCGCCGGCGAAAAGATGCGGTTGCTCGACGGCAGCGAGATCGAATTGACCACCGACGTGCTGGTGATCGCCGACGCAAACGGACCGGTGGGCCTGGGTGGCGTCATGGGTTCGGCGCCCAGTGCCATTTCGAATGACACACGCGACGTGCTGCTCGAAGCGGCCTGGTTCAATCCCGCGGTGGTCGCTGGACGTGGCCGGCGTTACGGCTTAATCACTGACGCGGGCCAGCGCTTCGAACGCGGCGTCGATCCCACCGGACAGGAACGCGCCATCGAGCGCGCCACCGACTTGATCTGCGCAATCGCGGGCG
Source organism: Gammaproteobacteria bacterium (assembly GCA_041690875.1). GTDB lineage: Bacteria > Pseudomonadota > Gammaproteobacteria > Steroidobacterales > Steroidobacteraceae > FEN-1191. The sequence goes on along the minus strand of JBEPVS010000006.1, from coordinate 29,447 downwards.
GTGAGCCTGGGCCCACCTGCATCGAAGAACTGTCGAACGAATTGCCGCGCAAGGTGGAAGTGCCATTGCGCGCCTCGCAGGTGCAACGACTGCTCGGTGTCGCCGTGCCTGCGAGCGAGGTGCAAAAGCGCCTGGGCGCACTCGGCATGCGAGTCGAGAGCAACGTTCCCGAAGCATGGCGCGTCACGCCGCCTTCGTGGCGCTTCGACATCGCGATTGAAGCGGATTTGATCGAAGAACTCGCGCGCTGCGGCGGGCTCGATGCGATCCCGGAAGCCGTGCCGCTCGGCGCGCGCGTTATCGAGGGGAGCAGTGAAGCGCACAGCAGCGAACGCAGCGTGCGTGAACGTCTTGTGGCGCGCGGCTACAGCGAGGCGATCACCTTCGGGTTCACGGATCCGGATCTGCAACGCAAGCTCTGCGGCGACATCGAACCGGTGCGATTGAAGAATCCGATTTCGAGCAATCTTGCGGTGATGCGTGCTTCGCTGTGGCCGGGCTTGCTGGGTGCGGCAGGCGAGAACCTGCGACGCCAGCGCGATCGCGTCAGGCTGTTCGAGATTGCGACGCAATTTCATCGCGGCGCGGACGGCGCCGTGCTCGAACGGCGCATGATCGCCGGCATCGCAGCGGGGACGCGTTTTCCCGAGCAGTGGGGCGTGAAGCGCGCAGACGGCGACTTTCATGACCTGAAGGCCGATGTCGACGCGTTGCTTGCCCTCAACGGACGCGCGCACGAATGCCGCTACATGCCCGGCACTTCGCTCGCCAGCCTGCATCCCGGACGCAGCGCGCAGATCGTGCGTGATGGCAGCGTGATTGGACAGCTTGGCGAACTGCATCCGGCGTTGCTGCGCGAACTTGATTTTACATATGGGCCGCTGCTGTTCGAACTCGACTTCCTCGCCGCCACCTCCAACGCGCCGGTGCGCTACGCACCGATCTCAAGCTTCCCGCAGCTGCGTCGCGATATTTCTTTCACCGTCGCGGCTGGCGAGACTTATGGACGCATTGCCGAACGTGTTAGTGTTGCCGCCTCAACCCGGCTGCTTGAACTGCGCTTATTCGACATCTACGAGGGGAAGGGAGTAGAAATAGGTCGAAAAAGTGTTGCTTTGGGGTTGATTTTGCAGGATTTATCTCGCACTCTTACGGATGCCGACGCGGACGGAATAGTCGCTGCAGTGTGCGCAGAACTGCGCTCGAGCTTGGACGCAAGAATAAGAGAATAGGACGATGGCTCTCACCAAAGCAGAAATGGCCGAAGCGCTGTTCAACCAGCTCGGCCTCAATAAGCGTGAGGCCCGTGAACTCGTCGATCTGTTTTTCGAAGAAGTTCGCGGCGCGCTCGCAACCGGCGAACAGGTTAAACTCTCGGGCTTCGGCAATTTCGATCTGCGCGACAAGAATCAAAGACCCGGCCGCAATCCGAAAACCGGCGAAGAGATTCCGATCAGCGCGCGGCGTGTAGTCACCTTCCGTCCGGGGCAGAAGCTCAAGGCACGGGTCGAGGCATATGCTGGAAGCAAAGAACAATAACGAACTGCCGGCAATTCCCGGCAAACGTTATTTCACCATCGGCGAAGTCAGCGAATTGTGCGGCGTGAAGCCGCATGTGCTGCGTTACTGGGAACAGGAATTTCCGCAGCTCAAGCCGGTCAAGCGCCGCGGCAATCGCCGCTACTACCAACGCCAGGACGTCATCATCATTCGCCAGATTCGCAGCCTCCTGTACGAGCAAGGCTTCACGATCGGCGGCGCGCGCAACAAGCTCGGCGGCGACGAAGCACGTACCGACATCAGCCAGAGCCAGCAGATCGTGCGCCAGGTGCGCCTCGAGCTGGAAGAAGTGCTGCGGATCCTGCGTCGCTGACCTATCATTCACGCCTACGGTCGGGGCGTGGCGCAGCCTGGTAGCGCACTTGCATGGGGTGCAAGGGGTCGGAGGTTCAAATCCTCTCGCCCCGACCAAATTCAGTACGGGGCCAGGAGGCAGGCATGAAGACGTTTGCATTGCGAATCGTATTGCTGGGTGTTGCGGCGGTTTTGAGCGCCTGCGGCAGCGACACGGCCACATCCACCGTCGATACGAGCAACACCCGCGGCACGCTGATCGAAAATCCGCCATTCCGAATCGCGTCGGTCGATGCCGCAACGTTGGGCTCGGAGCTCGGCGCCAGCGCATCGGGCGCACAGCTGCTACAGGTTTCCGGGGCGCCGGCCTGCGGCGTCGATTTCCACTACATGCATTACTGGACGATCAACGCGAGCCCCTCCGGCGACGTCGCGGCCAACGCCTCGGCCGCATTGATGATTCCGACCGGCGCCGCACCGGCGTGCTCCGGCCCACGGCCGATCCTGCTGTACGCGCACGGCACGCAGACCGACAAGCTCGCCAACCTGGCCGACATCACGAACCCCGCCAACAGCGAAGGCGCGCTGATAGCCGCGATGTTCGCGGCGCAGGGCTACATTGTCGTCGCGCCGAACTACGTCGGCTATGACACATCGGATGGTACGTATCACCCGTACCTGAATGCCGATGCGCAATCGAAGGACATGATCGATGCGCTCGCCGCGGCCCGCAAGGCGCTCGGGAAGGTGCTGGCGAATACGACGACCGACAACGGCAAGCTGTTCATCAGCGGTTACTCGCAGGGCGGCTACGTTGCGATGGCGACGCACAAGGCGTTGCAGGCCGACGGCCAGGCCGTCACGGCATCAGCACCAATGTCGGGCCCGTACGCGCTCGAGGCGTTTGGCGACGCCGTGTTCTTCGGCAATGTCGACCTCGGGTCGACGATTTTCACACCGCTCCTGGCGACGAGTTTCCAGAATTCGTACGGCAACATTTACGACACGCCGGGCGATCTGTTCGAAGACGCCTTCGCCGGCAGCATCGAGGGCCTGTTGCCGAATGCAACGCCGATCGACGAGCTGATCGCCAATGGCGAACTGCCGCAGTTGCAGTTGTTCCACAACACGGTCTGGAACACGGGCAGCGCGCAACTCGATGCCACGCTGGACGTGCCCGCGAATCCTTTGTTCGCCCTCGGCTTCGGGCCGGCCAATCTCGTGAAAGACACGTACCGCTTCGGATACATCATGGACGCGCTGGCGAATCCCGACGGCGCAGTGCCTACGCAGACGAACCTGATACCGGCGGCGGCTCCTCAAAATACGTTGCGACAGGCATTCAAGCTCAACGACCTGCGCAGCTGGGTGCCGACGGCGCCCGTGTTCATGTGCGGCGGCGAGAACGACCCGGTCGTGTTCTTCAGTGTAAACACACAAGTGATGCAGGCTTTCTGGACCTACGTCGCGCCGCCGGCGTCCCCACTGCTGGTCAGCGTGCTCGACGTCGATTCCGCGATCACCGGACCCGACGATCCGTTCCTGCTCGCCAAGGGCGGGTTCGCGCAGGCGGAGGGGCAGATCTATGCCGCCGCTGGCGGTGGGGCTGCAGGCCTGCAGGCACGTACGCAGTCGTATCACACGACGGTCGCGCCATTCTGCTCGGCCGCGGCGCGCGGCTTTTTCAGCCAATTCTGAGGGCAGCGATAATGAACACGAGCCACAAGATCATCGCCTCCGCATTGCTGCTGCTCATGGGTTCCAACCTGGCGCTCGCTGACGACAGCGTGCACGCCAACGAAATTCGCGTCGGTGCCTATTTCGTCATGTACGACGCAAAGGCCGACGACCTGACCGGCCCGTACGTGCCACCGGGCGTCAATGTCGACGTGAAGAACGTCACGACGCCGTACTTCGCCTACCTGCGCCGGGTGTCACCCCACCTCGTGGCGCAACTTGCAGCCGGCGTGCCGCCGAAAACGGAAACGGTCGGCAAGGGCCCGGCAACTGTGGGTTCCGTGCCGTTCAACGGACAAGTCGTATCGACCGCAAAGTGGTTCTCACCGTCGGTGCTCATGAACTATGTGTTCCGCGATGAATCCGCAACGTTGCGCCCGTACCTGGGCGTGGGCATCAACTACACGCGCTTCTACGACTTGCGATCGACTCCCGCGGGCGATCAGGCCAACGGCGGTCCGACATCGATCAAGCTGAGCCGCTCGATCGGCCCGGTGGCGACGGCCGGTTTGCGCTGGCATCTGAAGGATCGCTGGAGCCTGTATGCCTCGTATGATGTGGCGCGCGTGAACTCCGACTACGTCGGCGACACGGCCGGCGTCATCCGAAAGACGCACATCAAGTTCAATCCATCGACGTTGGTGGTGTCAGCCGGTTACGCGTTTTAGCTTTGGATTCCTTGACTTGAGCGCGGTAGACCCTACAATTCCGGCCGTCCTGTAGGTGCGGGAATAGCTCAGTTGGTAGAGCGCAACCTTGCCAAGGTTGAGGTCGCGAGTTCGAGTCTCGTTTCCCGCTCCACTCACTTCTTCGATGGCTAGGTGGCAGAGTGGTCATGCAGCGGCCTGCAAAGCCGCGTACGCCGGTTCGATTCCGACCCTAGCCTCCAGCATCACCGATTGCGGACGTGGCGAAACTGGTATACGCAGCAGACTTTGACAGGAGTGCCCGGGGGGAAACCCGCGGTGCAGAATCGCCCAAATTCGGGGAACGCTACCGATTTCGATCCAGGCCAATCCCGAGCCAAGCCCCGCGAGGGGAAGGTGTAGAGACTAGACGGGCGGCGCCTACAGCCTGCGCGAGCGGGCCACGGCGAAGGGATAGTCCAGACCACGAACGCCCACGCTACGCGTGGGCGGCGGCGAAAGCCGAAGCGGCAGGAAAATCTGCTTTCCTGAAAGGGGAGTGTGGGTTCGAGTCCCGCCGTCCGCACCAGCTATGAATCTGCTCGCCGCCAATGACCTGAACTTGTGGCGCGGCGAATTGCACGTGCTGCGGGGACTCTCATTCGGAGTCGACTCGGGCCGCTGCCTGCAAATCACAGGGATCAACGGCAGCGGCAAGTCCACGTTGCTGCGCGCACTCGCGGGACTGTTGCCGCTCGAGTCGGGCACGATCAGTTGGCGCGGCCACGACACCCGTCGCGACCCTCACGCATTCCACGGCGAACTCGCCTGGCTCGGACACGGCACCGGCTTGAAGGGCGATTTGTCTGCCCACGAAAACCTGCGCTACTCGGCCGGACTCCGCCGCGACTTCGGAACAGCCGATATTGACGCGGTGTTGGCGAGCGTGGGTTTTCCGCACAGCGACGGCCGGCTCGCGCGGCAGATGTCCGCGGGACAGCAGCGGCGCGTTGCGCTGGCGCGAGTGCTGTTGCTCGACTGCGCGTTGTGGCTGCTCGATGAACCGACGTCGAACCTCGACGCGCAAGGCCAGCATATGTTTGGCCAGATTCTGTCCACGCACCTCGAACTTGGCGGCGCAGCGGTCGTCGCAACGCATTGGCCGCTTGCGCTGGCGCCAACACGTATCGAGGCGCTCGAACTTCAATGAATAGTGCGAGTCCAAAGAGCGTGTCGGCGCACAGGGCAGGCTGGCTGCTGGCGCAGCGCGATTTGCGCCTCGGACTGCGGCGGCCCGGGGAATGGCTGCAGCCGCTGGTGTTTTTTGTCGTGGTCACGACGCTGTTTCCGCTGGCGACCGATCCGCAGATGTCGCGCCTCAGAGACATCGCGCCCGGCGCGCTGTGGGTCGCAGCATTGTTGTCGTCATTGCTGGCACTTGAGCTGCTATTCCGTGAAGATGGGCAGGACGGATCGCTCGAGCAACTCGCGGTTTCGGGCTTGCCGCTGTCATGGCTGCTGTTGGCGAAGACCGCAGTGCATTGGCTGTTGACAGGATTGCCGCTGGTGCTGGTGGCGCCGCTCGTGGCCACCGCGCTGGGCGCGCCGCTTGCGGCGATTCCGAGCGTGATGGGCTCGCTCCTGCTCGGCAGCATCGCGCTGAGCCTGATCGGCGCCGTCGGCGCGGCGCTGACGCTCGGCCTGCGGCGCGGCGGCGTGTTGCTGGCGCTGTTGGTGCTGCCACTGGCCGTGCCAGTGCTGATATTCGGCGCGCGCGCCACGGCGCTGGCCATTGCGCTTGAACCGATTGCGGCGCCAATGGACTTACTGGGTGCCATCGCGGTACTGGCCGCGACGCTCGCGCCACTGGCCGCGGCCGCCGCGGTGCGCATCAGTCTCGAGGAATAGCTGGAGTCGATATTGAACTGGGTCTGGTTTCACCGCTTCGGATCACCGCCGTATTTTTTCCGGGTCGCCGGGAAGATGGTTCCGTGGTTTGCTTCACTCGCGGCGATCGCAGGCGTCGCCGGACTGATCGGTGCGCTCGGCTTGGCACCACCCGATTACCAGCAAGGCGAGGGCTACCGCATCATCTTCGTGCACGTGCCGGCGGCAGTGCTCTCGACGATGGCCTACGCCGTCATGGCCGTCGCTGCGGGCGTGGGCCTGATCTGGCGCATGAACGTCGCTCACGCCGTTGCGGCGAGCTGCGCAACCGTCGGCGCCTGGTTTACGTTCGTCGCGCTTGCGACGGGTAGCTTGTGGGGCCGCCCGATGTGGGGCACTTTTTGGGAATGGGATCCGCGCCTCGTCTCCGAACTCGTGCTGTTATTCCTCTATCTCGGCTACATGGGCTTGCGCAGCGCCATCGATGACACCGCGCGCGCCGATCGCGCCAGTGCAGTGCTCGCGCTCGTGGGCGTCGTCAACTTGCCGATCATCCATTACTCGGTCGATTGGTGGAATTCGCTGCACCAGGGGCACACGCTGTTGAAGTTCGGCAAGGCTTCGATGCCGTCGTCCATGCTGGTTCCACTCCTGCTGATGATGCTGGCGTTTGCAATGTACTTCGCGGCTATCGTGCTGGTCCGCGCGCGCGGGGAGGTCCTGCACCGCGAGCGCAACGCGCGTTGGATCAGCGCAGCGATCGGACCACCCTGATGGTGCACTGGCTTTACATGGGTGGATACTGGCCCTTCGTCTGGCCGTCCTACGTGCTCGCGCTGTTCGCGATCGTGTTGAATATCGTACTGGCGCGCCGCGCCCTGCGCGCGGCGAAGAACGAAGCGCGCCGCCGCGCAATGGCGCAACGGAGCGACACGTGACTTCGCGACAGCGCCGTATGATACTGGTGACGATCATCGTTTTTGGCGTGAGTGTCGCAGGGGCGCTTGCACTGCGTGCTTTTCGCGAGAACGTCATGTTTTACTTCGATCCGAGCAAGGTGGCGGCCGGCCAGGTCAGGCAGGGCCAGCGTTTTCGCCTGGGCGGCATGGTCGTCAAGGGCAGCGTACAACGCGAGACCGGCACGTTGAACGTGGCTTTTGTCGTCACCGATTTCGCGCACTCTGTCCCGGTGACCTACGGCAAGGTGTTACCGGACCTGTTCAAGGAAGGCGCTGGCGTCGTGGCGCTCGGGCGCCTCGATGCACAAGGTACATTCGTCGCCGATGAAGTACTGGCAAAGCACGATGAGAAATACATGCCGCCCGAGGTAGCCCGCTCGCTCAAGGCAGGGCAGGCCGCGGCGGCCGGCGCCGAGGCGCCGCGCTGATGCTGATCGAGATCGGTCATTTCGCGATGATCCTGGCGCTGGCGCTGACGGCTTGCCAGGCCTTTTTCGGATTGGCCGGCGCTCACCTGAACCGCGAGCGCTGGCTGGCCGTCGTTCCCAGCGCAGTGGCCGGACAATTCGTGTTCCTTTGCCTCGGCACGTTTTCGCTCGTGCACGCCTTCATCGTCAACGATTTCTCGGTCAAGTACGTCGCCGAACATTCCAATTCGGCGCTGCCACTTTTCTATCGCATTACGGCGTTGTGGGGCGCGCACGAGGGTTCGTTGCTGCTGTGGATCTTTGTACTCGGCCTGTGGACGATCGCCGTCGCGCTGCGTACCAGACACCTGCCGCGTACCTATACGGCGCGCGTGCTCGGCGTGCTCGGCGTCGTGAACTTCGGCTTCCTGCTATTCCTGCTTTCTACGTCCAATCCATTCGAGAGGCTATTGCCCGCCGCGATCGACGGGAACGATCTCAATCCGCTGCTACAGGATTTTGCGATGGCGATTCATCCGCCGATCCTGTACGCAGGCTACGTCGGCATGAGCGTCAGCTTTGCGTTTGCGTGCGCCGCGATGCTCGCGGGCCGAACCGACCATGCGTGGGCGCGCTGGCAGCGTCCGTGGACCGTGATGGCGTGGGCATTCCTGAGCTGCGGCATCGCGCTCGGCAGCTGGTGGGCGTACTACGAACTAGGTTGGGGTGGCTGGTGGTTCTGGGATCCGGTCGAGAACGCTTCGTTCATGCCGTGGCTGGTCGGCACCGCGTTGATCCACTCGCTTGCGGTGACCGACAAACGCGGCCTCTTCAAGAGTTGGACGCTGTTGCTGTCGGTTGGCGTATTTTCACTAAGCCTGCTAGGCACATTCCTGGTGCGATCAGGCGTGCTGGTGTCGGTGCATTCATTTGCGTCCGATCCTGCGCGAGGCATTTTCATCCTGACGTTCCTGATCCTGATGATCGGCGGTGCGCTCACGTTGTATGCGTGGCGAGCGCCGTCACTCGGTTCGACCGTGGGATTCGAGATGGTGTCGCGCGAATCCTTCCTGCTTTTTAATAACGTACTGCTGGTCGTCGCTGCGGCCGTCGTGTTCGGAGGTACGCTCGCGCCGTTGGTCGCCGATACGCTGCACCTGGGCACGCTGTCGGTTGGGCCACCGTATTTCAATCCGAGTTTCCTCGTGCCGATGCTGCCGCTGGTGATGCTGGTGTCGATCGGCATCCACGCGCGTTGGCGCCGCGGCGCGCTGCGCGAATCAACAAGGCGCATCCTGGGTGCGCTGGCCGCGGCGGTCTTGCTGGGGCTCGCGCTGACCTACGGCGCGTACGGCGGTGGCAATGTCCTGACACAAGTGGGCGCCGTGGTCGGCTGCTGGATCATCGTGTCGTCGCTCATCGATCCGCTGACTCGCATCCGCAATCGCGCGGGGCTTCCCGCCAGTCAGATTGGCATGACCATCGCGCACATCGGGCTCGGCATGTTCGTCCTGGGCATTACGTTCGTGAAATCAAACACGATCGAGACAGACGCCGCACTGGCGCGCGGCGAGAGCCGCCAGGTCGGCGACTACGTGTTTCGCTATGATGGCGGTGAAGACATTGAGGGTCCGAATTTCGATGGCTATCGTGGCCACGTCACCGCGTCGCTTCGTGGCCATACGGTGGCCGTGCTATCGCCGGAAAAGCGGCAATACTTCGTGCAGGGTTCAGTGATTACCGAGTCGGCGATCAACGCAAAATGGAACCGTGACCTGCTGGTGGCTCTGGGTGAGGATGTTGGCGGTGGTTCCTGGAGCCTGCGCCTGCAATATCGGCCCATGATTCGATTCATCTGGCTCGGTGCCGCAGTCATGGCGCTCGGCGGCCTCACTACGCTGTTCGACCGGCGCTACAAGCTGGCGCCGACGACGTCGGCGCCATGAAACGGTTCCTGCTGCCGCTGGTCCTGTTCGCCTGCCTTGTCATCGTGCTCGCCTTCGGCATCTACAACGCACCGCGGAACGGCACGAAGGAAATCGTTTCGCCATTGCTGGGCAAGGCGGCGCCGGACTTCACGCTGCCGAAACTGCTCGAGCCCAGCGTCTCCTTCGATGCAAGTTCGATGCACGGAGGATGGCGCCTGGTCAACGTGTGGGGCAGCTGGTGTGTCGAATGCCGCGCCGAGCATGCCACGCTGCTGCAAATCAAGGCCGAGGGCAGGGTGCCGATCGTCGGTATTGACTGGAAAGACGAAGACGCGGCCGCGATTGCGTGGTTGACGCAGCTGGGCAATCCCTACGACACGGTCGTTACCGACCATGCGGGCCGGGTCGCGATCGACTGGGGTGTCTATGGCGCGCCCGAGAGTTTCCTCGTGGATCCGCAGGGGAATGTGGTCGAAAAGCAGGTCGGCGCAATGTCGCCAGGCGACTGGCAGAACAAGTTCCTGCCGCACCTTGCGGTGCGCCGATGAATGCGCGCTTGTGCGCCGCCCTGGCGGCGCTCGCGATCACGCTTGGCTACACATCCGCTGCACTCGCGGTCGACAATACGCCGCCGCTGACCAATCCGGTGCTGCAGCAACGCTACATCGCGCTCATCCATGAATTCCGTTGCGTGCAATGCCAGAACGAAGCATTGGCCGATTCCAACGTGAGTCTTGCGGCTGATCTGCGCCTGGAAGTACATGACCTGATCCAGCAGGGCAAGTCGGACGACGAGATCCGCGACTATCTCGTTGCACGCTATGGCGAGTTCATCCTGTTCCGCCCGCGCATGAGCCTTCGCAACGCATGGCTGTGGGGTGCTCCGGGCATTTTGCTGTTGGCTGGTTTGGCGATTGCCGTCCGCGTCATTCGTAAGCGGGCGCAAATGCCAATTGTCGACGATGAATCACCGGGCGCAAGCACGGACGCATGACCGGTTTCATCATCTGGGCGGCGGTGTGCTCGGCCGCAGCGATTGCATTCCTCGCCGCGCCGTTGCTAAAAACGCATGCAACCTCCGGGCCCCGGGAACGATGGGTTGCTGCGATTATCGGCGTCCTGATCGTGGCCACATCAGCGTTGCTCTACGAGCGTTGGAGCGATTGGCCGTGGCGCAACCCGCCTGGGAATCAGGGCGAGGGGATCGCAACCTTGCTCACCGCAACGCAGGAACATGCGGACGACGCGGAGGCCTGGCTCAATCTCGGCCGCGCGTACCTGCGCGCGGGTCAGCTGCCGCTCGCGCGCCGCAGCTTCGAGCATGCCGACCGCGCCAGCAATGGACGGAGCGCTGCCGCATTGTCGGGTCTCGCACAGGTAATCGTGTTCGAGAACAACGGCAGCCAGACGCCAGAGGCCGCCGCCTTATTCGAACGCGCGCTGGCGCTCGATCCGCATTCTCCACAAGCCCTGTTCTATACCGGCGTCGCGTTCCTCAACAGCGGCAGGCTTCCGGAAGCGCGCGCCCGTTTTATCACGATGCGCAACCTGGGACCGCCGCCGGAGATCGTCGATGCGCTGGACAAGCAGATCGCCGCGATCGACGTGGCGGTCGCGAACAGCAAACCCGATCCGGCCACGGCGATTCACCTGCAGGTTACGCTGGACGCGAAGCTACGTGATCAGATGCCCGCCGGCGCGACACTGTTCGTATTCGTTCGCTCGCCCCAAGGCGGTCCGCCGTTGGCGGTCAAACGGCTCTCAGCAGAGTTTCCGCAGCGTGTAGATCTGTCGGCCTCGGATTCCATCATGGCCGGACGCCGCGTGGGCGCCGGCGAACACGTTCAGGTCATGGCCAGGATTTCTGCGAGCGGCACGCCGATTGGCGGCCACGGGGATCTGTTTGGCGAACTCAAGGCGATTGCCGGTACGGCGGCTGTGCGCACGCTGACCATCGATCAGCGAAATCCCTAAAAGGGGTATCGAGAGCACAGGACCAGGAAGCTGGAGCAGGCTCCGTCCAGGGTATTACATTCCTTTATTTAACATAATATACATTATGCGAACCTACGCAAATGCCTCGTTCGCACTTTGCGGCGGGCACCTACATGTGAGTCCCAAGGTCTTTGGTATACGGTAGACGCTTGAAATACTCGATCCACATGACCAGTTCCGCTTTGCTCGCATTGGCGGGCTGCGCCGCCGCACCAACGGAAATGCCAACGCAACCTCAAACAGCTGTTCCACCCGCAGCTTCGGCGAGCGCGCCCGTTGCGCCCACGGCTGACGCTGCGCCATTCAAATCCGCGCCGCAGCCCGTGCCGCAGGTCACGCAGTCGGCGCCAGCGCCAGCAGAAGCACCCGCTGTACCAAACGAACCTCCCGCCGCAGCGCCGGCTCCTACGGCTGACGATAAAGATGTCGCGGCATCGACTCCGACTACAAAGCCAGCGCCAAAGGCCGGCGCGAGCAAACCGAAGTCCTCTACGTCGGTCAAACCGGCCGCAGCGACTTCACAGCAACCTGGCAGCGCCGCGGCCAAACCCGCCGGGGCTCCCACACTCAACCTGACCGCACTGGAGCAGCGCTTGCGCGACACCAAGGCGATTGGTCTGTTCACCAAGCTGTCGATCAAGAACCAGGTGGATGACCTGCTGGATGACTTCCGGGCACATTTCAAAGGCCAGACTCCTCCGTTGACCACGCTGCGACAGCGCTATGATCTGTTGGTGATGAAAGTGCTCAGCTCGGTGCAGGACGGCGATCCGCCGCTGGCAAGCGATATTGCTTCGTCGCGTGAGGCGATCTGGAAGCTACTGAATGATCCGGCCAATCTCACGTCGGTCTGAATTTCAACTTGACACCACCTGGACGAAACTTATGAACGCGCGCGCTAAAGCAGTCTTCTTGACGACGTTGGGTGCCGTGCTGTCCGCCGGTGCGGCGCTCGCCGACGATTCTTTCGGCAAGGACCTGATGGCGACGATCGCGCTACAAGGCAAGCCCTGTGACCAGGTCGTCGATGCCAAGCGCAATGGCGACAGCGATTACGTCGCGACCTGCAAGGATGGCCATCGCTACCACGTGTACGTCAACGCACAGGGTCGAGTCGTCGTCGAAAAGGCCTGATCAGGCCTCGAGTCCCTTGAATGGCAGGCGCCACGGCACCTGCACCGTGCTCGCTACGAACCGCACATGTACGCGCGCCAGTCCGTTTGATTGCAGCCTCGCAGAATAGCCTTTGTTGAAGGCTTCGAGGCCGCACCGCGGTCCCTGGTCGCTGCAAAATTCGCCAGGCCGGTCGCGGACCAGGCGCCGCCCGGTCCGAGCGCAATGACTTCACTGCGATTGAACGCGCCGCCGTACCCACCACTTGCCATGTGCGCGCGCACCGCCAATGATCCGCGCATGGCGCCTGTTAAACCTCCGGAGATTGCCTACGGCTCGGACAAGAACGGCCTGGTGTGGGCGTATCGGTTCGCCCCCGGGGCGCCGCCGCGAGAACTCGATTCCGCAGCGGTCGCGGACTGGCTCGCCTCTCCGGCCGATGCGGACGGGGCCGGTTTTGCGTGGCTTCATTTCTCGCTGTCGAACACCGGCGCGGAGCGCTGGCTGCGCCAATCGCTGCAGTTACCGGACAGCTTCTACGAATCGCTCCGTGAAAGCGTCGGGTCCACGCGCCTGGAGCAGGCGGGCGATGCGCTGGTCGCGGTCATCCACGATGTCATGTTCGATGCGAGCTTCGATTCTTCGAGTGTCTCGACGGTCACGCTGGGCGTCACGCCGCGGCTGGTAGTCAGCGCGCGCTTGCGCCCGCTTCGATCGGTCGATCGGTTGCGCGCTGCGGTGCGTGCCGGCCAGGTGTTTCGTTCCACCGCTGAACTCCTGGCGCACCTGCTGCGCGACCAGGCCGAAGTGCTGGTGGCGATCGTGCGGCAATCCACGACACGCGTCGATGGCATCGAAGATCGGCTGCTGGCCAACCGCGTGTCGGTCAGCCGTGCTGAACTAAGCACGTTGCGCCGTACGCTGGTGCGGCTGCAGCGCCTGCTGGCGCCCGAACCGGCCGCGCTGTTCCGCTTGCTCAGCAAACCCGCGGGCTGGGTCAAGGAAGAAGACCAGCGTGACCTGCGCCAGGCGGCCGAGGAATTCTCCGAAGCGGTCGCAGATGCGACCGCACTCGCCGAGCGCGTCAAGCTATTGCAGGAAGAATTGATTGCGCAAGTCAACGAGCAGACCGGTAACACGCTGTTCGTATTGACCGTCGTCACCGTGCTGGCGTTGCCGATCAACCTGGTTGCGGGATTGTTCGGCATGAACGTCGGTGGCATTCCATTTTCACAGCTGCCGCATGGTTTCGTCGTTGTCGTCGCCGGCACGATCCTGCTGACTGCGACGCTGGCCTACCTGACTTATCGATTGTTGAACCGGCATCGAAACTGAATCGAGAAGGATGCACTCCATGATCCACTTAGTATCGCTGCGCGCTCTGGCGGCACTTGCCATCGTATTCTCCTGGCCTGCGGCTGCAGCTGCGGCGCCCGACGTCATCGATCTCGCCGCCCCCGCCCGCCCCTTTCCGCATTTCTGGGAACACGTATTCGGCTCGGGCCGCGCGATCCTGACGCTGCGCGAGGGCTACCGGAGCGATCTGCGCGAAGTGAAGGCCGTCACCGCCATGCGTTACGTGCGCTTCCACAACCTTCTGCACGATGAAGTCGGTGTCTATGACGAAGACGAACAGGGCAATGCGCTCTACAACTTTTCATATGTCGACCAGATCTACGACGGCCTGCTGAAGAACGGCGTGCGCCCTTTCGTCGAGATCAGCTTCATGCCGAAGAAACTCGCTCTGCAGCAGGATGTACACCCCTTCTGGTACAAGCAGATCGTCGCGCCGCCGAAGGACTATGCCAAATGGGATGCGCTGATGCGCGCGCTCGCGCAGCATCTCGTCGATCGCTATGGCGTCGATGAAGTCGCGCAGTGGTACTTCGAGGTCTGGAACGAGCCGAACATCGACTTCTGGGCTGGAGATCCGAAGCAGTCCACGTACTTCGAACTCTACGATCACACGGCGCGCGCGCTCAAAACAGTGAGCCCGCGCCTGCGCGTCGGCGGCCCGGCGAGTTCATCCGCGCATTGGGTGGACGATTTCCTGCGCCATGCGGAGGAACAGAAGGTGCCCGTCGACTTCGTGTCCAGCCACGGTTATGGGGATGACAGCGTCGAGGACCTGTTCGGAACGCAGGGGGACATCCCCGTCGACCAGCGCGTTTGCCGCGCGATCGCCAAGGTGCACGGCCAGATCGCCGCGTCCGCGCACCCGGCGCTGCCGCTGATGTGGACCGAGTGGAACGTGCCCTCCTTCGGGGCTGCGAAGGCGCGCGACACCGCTTACGTCGGCGCCGGACTTGCGGATGTGATTTCGCAGTGCGACGGGCTCGTGGACGAGATGTCATTCTGGACTTTCAGTGATGTCTTCGAGGAAGGCGGCCCTGGTTTCGAGCCGTTCACCGGATCCTTCGGGCTGATGGGCCTTGGGGGCATTCGGAAGCCCAGCTACACCGCCTTTGCGCTGCTGCACAAGCTCGGCGAGCAGCGCCTTTCGACGAGCGCACCGGGCACGCTGGTGACACGACAGGCGGATGGCTCGATCGCCATTGCACTGTGGAATCTCGTCGACCCGGGCAGCGGTGGCGGCAAGGTCGAACGAGAACTCGAACTGCGTGGCCTGCGTCCGGGCGCGAAACTGCGCATGACGCGCATCGACGATGAACACGGGAGTTCCCTTGCAGTGTATGAATCGATGGGCCGGCCGCGCTATCCGAGCGCGGCGCAGGTAGCCGCGCTCAATCACGCGGCCGAACTGCCCGCGGCGCAGCCTCTCAACCTCACGCGCGGCAACACCCTCAAGTTGGAGCTTCCGATCAACGGACTGGTGTTGTTGCAAATCGCCGCAAATCAGCGCGCGCGCCGCTAGCCGGCAGTCATTCCAGCCTGAGGCGCGCCACGACCGGCAAGTGGTCGGATGGAAACCGCGCCTCATGCGTGTCGGTCAACGCGGCGAAGCGCAGCACCTGCCAGCGCGGCCCCAGGAAAATATAGTCAATGCGGTCCTTGAGCGGCGCATCGATCTTGAAATCATTGAACGTGCCGACCGGACCGTAGGGCGGCGTTTGCGATACCGCCCGCGCATCGCGCAGCGCAGCCGACATGATGCTGATCGGTTCGGATTCTGGCGTTGCATTGAAATCGCCGAGACACAGCACTGGCTCAGTGCCTGCGATGTCGTGCATCTCCCGAAGCATCAGGTGCGCCGATTCTCGCCGCGCGATGACACCCTGGTGATCGAAGTGCACCGAAAACACATAGAACACCCGTTTCGACTGGCGCTCGCGCAACTTCGCCCAGCTGGCGATGCGATTGCAGCAGGTGGCATCCCAGCCCTTGCCTGGAACCGTGGGTGTTTCGCTCAGCCAGAAATCTCCATGCGCGATCAGCGCGAAGCGCGCCGTGCGATAGAAAATGGCTGAGTGCTCGCCGGCGTGCTTGCCGTCATCGCGCCCCACTCCGACGTATGCGAAGCCGGGCATCGCGGCCAGATCATCGATCTGATCCGGCAAGCCTTCCTGCGTGCCGAGCAGATCGATCTGGTGATAGTCGATCAACGCACGCACGGCATCGCGTCGCAGCGGCCATGCATTCGGGCCGTCGTCTGGCGTATTGAGGCGCAGGTTATAGGTACCGACATTGAATTCCATGCTTGCCTGCACTGCTCCAGTGAGGCACATCAGCATCGAAGCAAGAGCGGCGACAATGTATTGTTTCTGCAACGCGATAGTCCCGGGCGCCGGATTTGAAACATAATAGCGCGCTGGCGCGGCTACATGAATCCCACGCCGTCCATTAATGGCCCTCGAGCCAGCTCGTGACTTTGCCGACGTCCGGTAACACCTGGATCAATCCGCGCTGCGAACGATCGGCAAAGCCCTGCGCGATGCACTGCTCGAAAGTCGCGACGAAAGGATCAAAGTAGCGCAGCGTGTTCACAAGTGCGATGGGATGCGCGAGGAATCCGAGCCGCTTCATCGTCAGAGCCTCGAGTAGTTCATCCAGCGTGCCGGTGCCGCCAGGCAACGCGATGATCGCATCGCTCCGCGCAAACATGCGGAGCTTCCGCGAGGCCAGATCTTCGGTAATCTCAAGATCGGTGAGATATTGGTGCGGACGCTCGTTCGAAATCAGCTGCCGGGGAACCACGCCGGTCACCCGCCCGCCCGCGGCGAGCGCGGCATCGGCCAGCGCACCCATGCAGCCTGCGTTGCTGCCGCCATAGACAATTTCGCATCCCAGCCGCGCCAACAGTGCGCCGAGCGCGGTGGCCGCTGCCGAAAATTCCGGCGAGGCACCTCCGGCAGCACCACACAACACGCAAATGCGACGCGAGCTCATTTGCCGTCAATAATCGCAGATCTTGGTATTCTGGGCGAACCTCGAGGAGGCTCCAGGAAATGAACGTAACGCCACTGAACCTGCAACGCTGGATCGCTGACCACGCGCACCTGCTCCGCCCGCCGGTGTGCAATCGGCAGATCTGGGACGGCACGGATTTCATCGTGCAGCTAGTAGGCGGCCCGAACAGCCGGCTCGATTTCCATGATGATCCGTACGAGGAATTCTTCTATCAATTGCGCGGCAACATCCAGCTGCGCACGATGCAGGACGGCGTGCCGGGCGAGATCCGGATCAACGAGGGCGACGTGACGTTGATTCCCCCTCACCTGCGCCACTCGCCGCAGCGGCCCGAAGCCGGCAGCATCGGCCTCGTGGTCGAACGGCAACGTCCAGCCGGCCTGCTCGATGGGTTTGAGTGGTACTGTCTCAACTGCCACACGCTCGTGCATCGCGTCGAGGTGCAACTGACAAATATCGTGAAGGACCTGCCGCCGCTGTTCGAAAACTTCTACGCGACCGAATCGCTGCGCCGCTGTGCGGCCTGTGGGACCGTGCACCCCGGCCGCGTCGGCTGAGCGTAACGGCCCAGCGCGTTATTCGTCGAAGCGCAGGTGCTTGACGCTCTTGCCGTGGCGGCGGATCAGCCGCAGCGCGTCGATGCCGATTTGCACGTGACGCTCGATGAACGCATCTGTCACCCGACGATCAGACGCTTCGGTCTTCACGCCATCCGGCACCATTGGCTGGTCGCTCACCAGCAGCAACGCACCGGTCGGGATGGAATTGGCGAATCCGGCGGCGAAGATGGTCGCGGTTTCCATGTCGATGGCCATCGAGCGCGTCTTGCGTAGATAGGCCTTGAATTCGTCGTCGTGTTCCCAGACACGGCGATTGGTCGTGTAGACGGTGCCGGTCCAGTAATCGCAAGCCATGTCGCGGATGATTGTCGAGATCGCGCGCTGCAGGCTGAACGCGGGCAGCGCCGGCACCTCGGGCAGCAGGTAATCGTTCGACGTGCCATCCCCGCGGATCGCGGCGATTGGCAGCACCAGGTCGCCGAGCTCGTTCTTGCGCTTCAGGCCGCCGCATTTCCCGAGGAACAGCACTGCTTTCGGTTCGATCGCCGATAGCAGGTCCATCACGGTCGCGGCGTTGGCGCTGCCCATGCCCATGTTGATCATCGTGATCCCATCGCCGGTGGCGTTCGGCATCGAACGATCGCGCCCGACGACTTTCGCATCGGTGAGCCTGGTGAAAACGTCGAGGTAGTTGTTGAAATTCGCGAGCAAGACATAGGGACCGAAATCGTCAAGTGAGGTGCCGGTGTATCGCGGCAGCCAGTTGTCGACGATTTGCTTCTTGCTCTTCATGCGATCACTTCAGGCCTTCAGACTTGTTCGAGTGCCTGGCGCAGGTCTTCGACCAGATCCTGCGCATCCTCAATGCCGACCGACAGGCGGATCATCGACTCCGAAATGCCCAGGCGCCGGCGCACGTCTTCGGGCACACCCGAATGCGTCATGGCGGCTGGATGGCTCGCCAGGCTTTCCGTGCCGCCGAGGCTCACGGCGAGCTTGATGACCGTCAGCGCATCGAGGCAGCGGAACGCGGCCGCCTCCCCGCCTTTCACTTCGAATGAAAACGTCGAGCCTGGCGAACCGCATTGCCGGTCGAACACGGCGCGTCGCGCATCGCCCGGCGACAGCAATCCAAGGTAATTCACCGAACTCACCTTCGGATGCGTAGCCAGGAAGGCGGCCACAGTGTGCGCATTTGCGCTGGCGCGCTCCATGCGCAGCTGCAGCGTTTCCATCGAGCGCAGCAGCATCCACGACGAATTGGGATCCAGCTGCGTGCCAATCGCGCCGCGCAGCAACCGGATCGGCAACACATGCGCGCGACTTCCCGATACACCGCCGGCGACCAAATCAGAATGACCGCCGACGTACTTGGTCAGCGAGTAGATGTTCAGGTCGGCTCCGCACGTAAGCGGTTTCTGGTACACAGGCCCCAGCATCGTGTTGTCGGTGGCAATCAACGGCCGGTGGCCTTGTCGGCGTCCGATTTCGTCAGCTGTCTCGGCCATCAGCCTGAGGTCGACCAGCGAATTGGTGGGATTCGCCGGCGTCTCGGTCATGATCATTCCGATGCGCCCGAGGCCAAG
Source organism: Gammaproteobacteria bacterium (assembly GCA_041690875.1). Lineage (GTDB taxonomy): Bacteria > Pseudomonadota > Gammaproteobacteria > Steroidobacterales > Steroidobacteraceae > FEN-1191. The sequence continues at coordinate 10,427 of JBEPVS010000006.1, read as the reverse complement.
AGCGCGCTCGACTGCCGCGGCCACATCGGGCTTCGACAACCCATCGGCGAAACCCACGGCGCGGATCCCGTAGTTGGGGAGTGCCTTTGCAATCAACGTTTCCGTACCACCATACAGCGGCTGGCTGAACAGCAGCACATCGCCGCCCTTCAGGTTCGCCAACAGCGTCGTCGCGATTGCCGCCATGCCCGAGGCAAACACGGCGGCGGATTCCGCTTCATCCCACAGTGCCAGGCGGTCTTCGAGCACCTCTAGATTCGGATTATTGAAGCGCGAGTACACGAGGCCGCCACGGCCGCCTTCCGGCGCGTTCTTGCGGCCCGACGTGTAGTCGAAGAAATCCTTGCCGTCCTGCGCGGTGCGGAACACGAATGTCGAAGTCAGGAACACCGGGGGCTTCAGCGCACCTTCCGACAGGTGCGGGTCGTAGCCAAAGCCCATCATCTGCGTGACGGGCGAGAGCGTTCGCTTGCCGACCTTGCGTTTGTGATATGTGTCAGCCATCAATCACTCCGACGCGTGGCAAAGGCAGCTAGTTTGAGGCATCCGTTCATCGCTGTCAGCTTTCCTTGGGCGTAGTGAAACGCATCGGCAGCAGCAACAGAACGCCGACCATCATGACGACGACGCCGGTGACGGCGCCGACCTTGACGTGGGCGAGGCTGCTGTACAGGACATAGACGCTGCCCAGCACGAAGGCAAGCGGCAACAGCGGATAAAACGGCGCGTGATAGGGGCGCCGCACACTCGGAAAGCGCCGGCGCAGCACGAAGAACGCGCCGCCGCTCAGCGCCAGGAAAAACCAGTACACCGGCGAAAGGTAATCGACCATCGTCGTGAAGCCTTGGCGCGTGTAGGCGCCGAACCCGACCAGTGCCAGCGCGACCGCGCCGATTGCGAGGATTGCCGTCGGCGGCGTGCCGCGAACCACGTGCCAGCGGCCGAGGTGCTGCAGCGTGACCGTGTCGCGCGCCGCCGCGTAGGTCGTGCGCGCGCCTGCGATCAGCAGCGCATTCAGCACGGTGATCGAAGTCAGCGCTACGACCGTGACGATCATCAACTGTCCCGGCCGGCCAAATGCACGCAGCATCAGGTCCGCGGCGGGCGCGTCGGTGGTCGCGAGGCCCGCGAGCCCGAGCCCGCGCAGCAATGCCCAGTTCACCGCAAGGTACAGCACCGTCACCGTCGTCATGCCGAGCATCAGCGCCCGCTTGATGCCGCGTTCGCCGTCGCGCATCTCTGACGACAACGTTGCCGCATCGCTCCACCCTCCGTAAGCCAGGAAAACGAACACCAGCGCCGTGCCCAGGTGTGTGCCCGGCGCCACGCCCGGCGAAAAGTTTGCGTGCGCGGGCGGCAGCCCCTGCATGCTGATCCAAACACCCGCTGCCGCGACACTGGCGAGGCCAACCAGCACGATGCTCATCAGCGCGACCTGCGTGTTGATGCCGAAGCGAATCCCGGCAAGATTTACGCCCACAAGCAGCATGACGATCAGCGCCGCGAAAATCGCGCTGCCGTGCGCGCCCAGGTCGATCACCTGTCCGAGATAGTCGCCGAACACATACGCCAACATGGCCATCGAGCCGGTGTGAATCACCGCAAAGCGCGACCACGCAAACAGGAACGCGAGCCGCGGACCGTAGGCCTTGTAGAGAAAAAAATAATCGCCGCCCGCATCGGGAAACGCGGCGGCCATTTCTGCGAAACAAAGCGCACCGGCCAGCGACATGAGGCCACCGAAGGTCCAGGCCAGCAGCAGCCCGCCGCTGCTGGAAACGTTCGCTGCCGCGATGGGGGTTGTCGAGAAAATGCCGGCGCCGATCACCATGCCGACGCAGACCGAGACAGCGTGCCAGACCGACAGGTGGCGGCGCGGCTTGCCATGCGCCGATTCGTTCATGGGTTATCGACGCGCATCGGGCGAGCGTGTTGCGGCAAGTCGCGCAGTATCAGGTCATAGCCAACGGGTCTAAGCATCGCAACGCATGGAGTTGTAGACTGCCGAATGCCGAAATTGCCCGCAGTATAGGGCAAGACAATAAAGATCGAGGGAGTGACAAAAATGAAACCTGTAGTCGTAGCCGTCGCGGTGCTCGGCGTGTTGGCCTCTGCCCACGTGCGAATCCTGCTTGCTGCCGATGCGCCCGCTGCGCAAGCCCCGGACAAGCTCGATGAGATCATCGTCACCGGTACGCGTACGAAGGGACGCACAGCGCTCGATTCGCCCGTGCCGGTCGATGTACTGTCGGCTCAGGATCTCGCAAAGAGCGGCGCGGTGGCTGGTGAACTTGCCCAGGCACTGCAGTCGCTCGCGCCCTCTTTCAATTTTCCGCGTCAGTCCAATTCCGGTGGCGCTGACCATGTGCGCGCAGCGCAGCTGCGCGGCATGAGCCCGGACCAGGTGCTGGTGCTGGTGAACGGCAAGCGCCGCCATACCTCGGCAATCGTCAATCTCGAGGCGAAGATCGGCAAGGGCACGACGCCTGTCGATTTCAATTCCATTCCGCTCAACGCCGTCAAGCGCATCGAGGTGCTGCGCGATGGCGCCGGCGCGCAGTACGGCTCGGATGCGATCGCGGGCGTCATCAACATCATCCTGGACGACAGCCCCTCCGCGGGTGAAGCCAGCCTCAGCTACGGCGAGAACATCACCTCGTTCAAGCCAACGCACCAGACCCTGCGCGATGGCATCACGACCGTTGCGCAGCTGAAACAGGGATTCGCGCTAGGCGGCAGCGGCTTCATCGACGTGGGCGCCGAGTTTCGTCATCGCGGCAGCACCAACCGCGCCGGCTTCGACGGCGGCGGCTTCTTCATCTCCGACAGCGATACGCCCGCGAACGAAGCGACGCTCGGTCAGCGCAATTTCGCGCCCGGCGACGGCGACGCCAAGGACAAGGACATCTGGTACAACCTGCGCCTGGCACTCGCGAGTGGCGCCGAGTTCTATTCATTCGCTACGTACGATCATCGCGATTCACGCGGCGCCGCGTTTTTCCGCTACCCAGACAGCGCCTCGAACCAGATCAGCGTATATCCGAATGGCTATCGCCCCGTCACCACCGGCCTCAACAAGGATCTCTCGATCGTGGGAGGATTGAGCGGCAAGGCCTCTGAGTGGTCGTGGGACAGCAGCCTGACGTTCGGCCAGAACAAGTTCGACTACGGCCTGCAGCACTCGCTCAATGCCTCGATTGGGCCCACCAGCCCGACGAGCTTCAAGATTGGCGATTTCCGCTTCGATCAGCTGACATTGAACCTCGATGCGACGCGTCAGTTGGATGCCGGTCTCACTCAACCGCTCGATCTCGCCGTCGGCGCCGAGTACCGTCACGAGAAGTACCAGACTGGTCCTGGCGATCCGGCCTCGTATGGGGCCGGCCCGTTTACTGATTTTTACGCCGGCGCGCAGGCCGGCCCGGGTTTGCAACCTGCCGATGCCGCCAATGCCTCGCGCACCGTCGGCAGCGTCTACGCGGATCTCTCTGCGCATCCGGCGCGCGACCTGCTGGTCGATGTGGCCGGACGTGTCGAGCACTACGATGATTTCGGCAGCGCCGTAGCCGGTAAGCTCAGCGGCATCTACAAGGTGACGCCCGCCTTCGCACTGCGCGGCGCCGTATCGAACAGTTTCCGCGCGCCCTCGCTGAGCCAGACTTCCTACCAGCTGACATCTACGAGCTTCGGCGACGGCGGCGCCCTGACGCAGATCCTGACGCTTCCCGTGTCCAGCCCGATCGCGCGCGCGCTCGGCGCGCAGGATCTCAAGCCCGAAAAATCGGTGAACGTGAGCGGCGGATTCACGCTGCAGGGCGGCGATCATTTCAGCCTGACGGCCGATTATTTTCACATTCGCGTGAAGGATCGCATCACGATCTCCGAGCGCCTGCAGAGCCCCGAGCTCGAGGCGCTGCTGCAGACACAGTTCGGACTCAACGGCATCAAAGGCGTCAACTTTTTCACTAACGCAGTCGACACGCGCACTTCGGGCGTCGATGTAGTCGCCAACGGCCGCTGGAGTCTCGGTGCCGGCACGTTCAAGCTTACCGGCGCCTACTCGTACGCAAAGACTCGCATCAATGGCGTCCGCGCCACGCCGGCGCAGCTGGCTGCGCTCAACATCACGACGGACCTTGTCGGCCTCGAGGAGCGCAACACGCTCGAGGATGCGGCACCCAAGAACAAGACCGTGCTGACCGCCGAGTGGAGCGACCCGCGCTGGTCGATGCTCGGTCGCCTCACGCGATACGGCAGCGCGACGCGCGTGTTCGATTTCGGCGGTGGATTCGTGCCGACTCAGACCTACTCGGCCAAGACGCAGCTCGACCTGGAGACGGAGTTCAAATTCACCTCGCGCTTGTCGCTTGCGCTGGGCGCCGACAACGTGCTCGACACCTATCCCGACCTGTCGAGCGATGCCATCAACTACGTCGGCAATTTTCCATACGACGTGTTGTCGCCTATTGGCATGAATGGCGCGTTCTATTTTGCGCGCCTGGCCGTCAGCTACTGAAGTACGCCCGCTCAGCTGACGAAGCGATCGACGAGCCACAACTCGTAGGTGATCAAGACGGCATACAGCACCGCCGTGCCAACCAGGATCGGCCCGGCAAGCAGCCGACCGAAGGTCGGCACACGCGTCAGCATGACTAGCACCATGACCGCCGAAGCGGTGAGCCCGAGCTTGAGGAAGGCAAAACCGCGACCGCCTCCGATCACGAGCGGTGCCATGAGCGGATTGATCTCGATCGCGCCGTGGTGCACGAGCACCAGCGTCAGGAAGGTATCGGCCAGGGACAGCAGCAGCACCAGCAAGGCGGCGGCAAACCATTGCGGGGCGTGCCAGTCAACCGAGCCTAGCCGCAACGGCTCGCGACGGCGCGGATTGCGTCGGCGCGCCTGCCAGCCGCCGGTCAGCAACGCAAGCAGTGTGCGCGAACGGCGATCAGCGCGGTTGCGCCGATTCACCGAATCGGATGTGGGTTCGTCGGATTGGGGCACGCGGCCGATCAGCCGATGGGGCGTCAGCCGGTGGCGGCGAGACGCGGCTCCGCATCAATCGCTATTTCACCGTAACGCGGATCGACGATCTGCCGCTCGACGCGCAACTCACGCTGCGCATCGATGGCGCCGAGCGGCGCCGGGGCACTTGTGCCGTAGCCCTGCACGAAATCGACACCGAGTGCCTGCAGCAGCGCCTGCGATTTTTCGCACTCGACGTTCTTCGCGACGACGTGCACACCGGCCACGCGCGCGGCCTGCGCGATCGCCGCAACGCGCGCCTGGTGGCCGCGGTCGTTGATCAGATCGTGGGTCACTTGCGGATCGAGCTTCACAAGCCGCACACCGGGCTGCATCAGGAAATCGACGCCGCTGTCGCTCAACACGAAATTGTCGATGACGACACCCGCTCCCGCCTGCTCGAGCTGCGTGGCGAGGTGCGCAAAGTATTGCGGTTCGCGCCGGCAGAATTCGTATTGCGCCTCGAAAGCGATCAGGCCCCGCGGCAACTGCGCTTTTTCCAGGCACAGGCGCACGAAGGTGAGGAAATTCGCGTCGCTCAGCGCCCCGGCGGTCAGGTTCACCGAAAACTGCGCCGGCTCGCCGGACCAGATTTCCGAACGCTGCGCGAGCCACACCAGTAGTTCGCCGACGACGCGGCGATCGAGCACGGCGCCCAGCCCGAGGGCTTCAGCGCCCTGGATCAATTCCTGCGGTGCTGAATCGGACCCGGGCAGGCCGGCGGCACGCATCAGGATTTCATAGCGCCGGATGCGCGTCGCGGTCTGGATAGGGATCAGGTGCTGCGCGTGCAGTTCGATTTCGAAGGCGCGCAGCTTCTCGAGATAACGATCAGCCTCGACGTCGTTGACGCGTGGCCCGCCCTCGAGCAGCGCGACCATCTGCGGCGCCTTCATTTCGGCTGTCGATGAGGTGTTGCCGATTGCCGGGCCCTGCGCGCCACAACCCAACGTGGCGCCCCATTCGCGCACCGCCCGCACAACGGGGATCGGCAGGTCGGGCGCCGCCGTACCCTTGCCGCGCAGCCAGCGGTCATCGACCACCAGCATGACGAAGCCCAGAAAAGGATGGAAATCATCTTCGGCCCGCAGCAGCAAAGCCGTGCGGTCGCGATGCAACGGATGGTTGACGCGGGCCGGTGCGCCCTTGCCGACGAAACTTTCGACCGCAACGCGAATCGCTTCGCGCTCGGCCGGACCCAGCACCTCGCCCTGCTGCCAGTAGATGTTGCCGGTGGCGTCGTGGAGCGATACCCACTTGGCCCAAAGCAACGGCAGTGAGGCCACGATCCGCTGCCCGAGCGTGGCTGCTGGCATTGGCGGGCGCGAGGATTTCAGCGAGATCGGCGTTGCGGGCAAGGACATAAAGCGCAAAGTACCGCTTCCCACACTACGCGGTCTGTGACAGGGGTCGCCAGTTCGCAACGCCACACGGCTGTGTGCGCCGCATCTTTGCTATAGCGGCTCGAAACAGTTCAATTCAAGGTTCTTGCGCACGCGGCTGCCTAAGAAAACGGTGCCGTTGGCGACCACGTAGACGCCGACTGGACATAATTGGACTGCCCCGAATGCGAGCCCGAGGTTGAATTCCGCGTCGCTGTCGCTAAAGCGCCCCGGTTGGAGGGCTCCCGTCAGCACAATGGTCTTCCCATCGATACCGCTGAGCGAGCGGGCCGTCTCGACCATCGTGTCGGTGCCGTGCGTGATCAGGATGCGCGATGCTTCGCAGGCGAGCACGGCAGTGCGCACGGACTGGCGGTCCTGCTCGGTCATTTCGAGGCTGTCTTTGCGCAACAGCTCTGTGATGCACGGCATGTCCTTTAGACGCGCATGCACCAGCAGTTCGCGCACCATCGGCGAGCCGACGTGGTAATTGCCCTTGGCGTCGAAGTACACCTTGTCGATCGTGCCGCCGGTCGTGAAGATTTCGATTTGCATGGCTCAGATCCTCAAGGCTTGCCAGGCCCGCGAACGCCAGCGCAGCGCCAGTGTCGTGCCGACCAGCAGCGTATAGAACACGACGCTCCACCAGCCCCCGCGGGCACCCAGCCCCCATTGCGGCAGGAAATCAACCCAGCCCTGGCCCGGTGCAAAACTCATCATGTGGGCCAGGGGCACGAACAGGAGCCAGGACAGCACGATGACCAGCGTCGCCGGCACCAACGCATCGCCGGCTCCGCGCAGGCACATGCCGCTCGCCAGGTTGAGGCCGTCGAAGAACTGGTATGCAGCTGCGATCCAAAGCAACTGCGCACCGAGCAGGATCACCGATTGCGCCTGCGAGCCCGATACACCGACGAACATCGGCAGCAGCCAAGGCCCGGCGAATGCGAGCAGCAATCCCATGCCCCCCATGTAGAGCGCGGTCAGCAGGATGACGCGATTGCCGAGCCGCAACGCCCAGTCGCGATCGCCGGCGCCGATCGATTGCCCCACCAGGGTTGTGCCGGCGAGCGCGATGCCGACACCCGGCATGTACGAAATCGCGGTCATGATCATGACCACCTGTGAGGCCGCGCCCTCCACTTCGCCGAGTTTCACCTGCATGATCTGGAACAGCGAAAATCCGATCAGGTCGGCGGCCATCAACAAGCCCATTGGAAAGCCGATGCGCAGCTGCGTCCAGATTCGCCGCAGGTTTGGCGTCCAGGTCAGGTGCGTACGATAGCCGCGCCGGTAGCGGCCGCGGAGGAATGCCACCATCGCGATCGCAAGTCCGCAGGCCTGCGCCACCATCGTCGCGAGTCCCGAACCGGCCACGCCGAGGTGCAAATGAAAGATGAAAATCTCGTTGAAGATCGCGTTGGTCGCCGCCATGACGCCCGTGACCAGCAGCGTCACGCGCGGACGCCCGATGCCGTTGAAAAAACCGAGCAGTGCCCAAACGCCTGCGCCGAAGCAGGACCCGCCCACGCGCGGCAGCCAGAACGCCGCGGCCAGATCGATGATCGCGGGCGGAAGCGAGAACGGCGCGAGCATGACGCGAATCGACAGCCCCGCGGCGAGGAACAACGGCACCGACAGCAGCAGCGCCCACAAGGCAATCCATACCGCTTGCGCCGCCCGCGCCTGGCGGCGAGCGCCGTGCGCCTGCGCGACGACGGTCTGCACTGCCATGCCCACGCCCGACAGCACCAGTAGCACGACGATCGCGAGCCAGTGCACCGCGCTGACGGCGGCGAGCGCCTGCGTGGAGATGCGTCCGATGAACCAGACGTCCGTCAGATTGAGCACCAGCTGCACGGCGCTGTTGGCGATCAACGGCATTGCGAGCGCGACGATCGCACGCTGGTCCACGTGCGCAACGCCCGCGGCGTCGAAGCGCCGCGCCGGCACCCGATCCGCTCCGGTCACCTCGATCATTGCGCGGCTGCGCTTTCCGCCGAGTGCTCCATGACGCCCGCGTAGCGGGCGATCAGGTCCTCTATATTGTCGTCGGTGCGCGCGAGCCGTTCATCGAGCTGCTCGATAACGGCCGCCTCGGACTGGCTCATCGGCCCACCCGCGAGCTCCTCACCCGCCACACGAAGCAGACTCACGACTCGCACGGCGCCGAGCGCGGCAAACGCGCGCCGCGCTTCTTCCAGCTGTGCGCCCACGTTCGGCTGCAAATGCTGCTGCAGTGTGCCATGCGCGGCCGCGCCCCAGAACTCGACTGCCGTCAGCAGTGTCTGCTCCTCGTGCGAAAGCCGCCCGTCCACGCTGGCGTCGCGCTTTCGCGCCAGCGCTTCCAGCACGAAGCTGGTGATCGGATAGATGCCTTTCCAGGTCTCGACCATGTGTCAGCCTTAAATCCCTCAGGCATAACTTACATAAGGCATTAGAAAAAATCCATAGTGCCCTGTTTCTTAATGGATTAGCGCAAAATTAGCTGTAGCGAGCCGCGCGCAGCCTATGATAATGATGCGTTGAATAGTGCAGGCATCACGCGATATGCTGTACCTAGGCCCCTGATATGCAAGCATTTCGATATCAAGAACAATTAAGGCAACACCTTAAGTATTCGTCCCAACAGAGACTCCTCAAGGACGCAACGTGAACAGCGCGCTCTCCGACCAACTCGAAGCTGCAGTCACAGCACTCGCCGCGCATGGCGCATTGAAGGATCGGCTCGCCGCAGCGTGGTGTAGCCATCTCGATGGCATTGACGCGCATGACCTGCCCCTGGAAGCGCAGCAGGATTTTTCGGAGCTGTCGAAGGCGATACACGCTGCGCGCGTGCTGCCTGGCGACAACGTCGTGCGCGCCTCGGTGCGCAAATTGTCGAACGAAGATGCAGAGCGCTACGCGGCGCTGATCGTGCGCATGTATGGACTTGCAATGTCGACCCCGCCGCAGGTCGAGACAATCGCGACGACGCTGCGAACTACAGCCCGCAATGGCGCTGCGACCCGCGCCGCCGCGCCGCTCGCGGCATTGCTGGCGCTTGACGGTGGCGCAGCGAGTCCCCGCCCGAAGCACGCGAACGGCGGCTGATCACTATTCGATCTTGAATTCGATCGTGTCCCAGCGCGTCGTGTCTTCGTGACGCGCCTGGCGCCGGATCGCATCCACCAGCGCTCGTTCGTCCCAGGCCGCAGTCAGGTCCGTAAGGCTGCTTACCGCCGTCGGCAGCGGCACTTCGCGGCCGAATCCGGGCATCAGCACGACAGGCTTGTCGCTTGCCTTTGCGAATTGCAACTGGAACACCAGCAGGTCGGGGTGCGTGGTGTACAGGCTCGAGAACGCCACGACCACTTCTGACGGCGCAATCTGCCTGCGCAATTCCTCGCGCAGCCCCTCCACCGATTTGTCGACAGGGTGCTGCTCCGGATTGCTGCAATTGCGATAATAGAAGTTCCGGGCGCTTTCGAGGTATTCGAAAACCCGCTGGTAGTCGTCGCTCTGCTCCCAGGCATGCGTGACGAAGACCCGTATGGGATCGCGCTGCGACATGGCTTTAAGTGTACTGTGAGCGGCCGACCCTTGCACGGCCCGGAAAAGGATTCCATTGCGACTGCTGCTCTATAACATCCGCTACGCCACAGGCACGGGACCGGCCTTCCATTTGCCGGTGCCAGGCGCCGGCTACCTGCGCAGCAGCCGCAAGGTGCTCGATCAGATCACGCATTTCATCCGCGACGAGCGCCCCGACCTGGTCGGGCTCGTCGAGGTCGACACTGGCTCAATACGCACCGGCATGGTCAACCAGGCCGAACATATCGCCGCCTCGCTCGGTCATTTCACTGCATCGGAATGCAAGTACGGATCGGGCTCAATCAACCACCTGGTGCCGATCGTGCGCAAGCAGTCGAACGCGCTGCTTGCGGCGCCGGGTGTCGCGGCCGAGCGCTTCCATTATTTTGACACGGGCATCAAGCGGCTGATCATCGAACTTGAACTGGAAGAAGTGTGCGTCTTCCT
>JBEPVS010000005.1:0-34882 GCA_041690875.1 Gammaproteobacteria bacterium | reverse complement strand
GCAGCGCCGTGGCGAATGCAAATCGTGCGGATTTCTTCATAAGTGCCCCTGTGGTCAAGTGAACTTGAGTGCCGGCGGCTGCGCGCAGTTCTCGAGCGCCTCGCGACAGACGCGCCAATGATCCGAAGCCAGCAGTGTCGCGCGATCAGGGTGCGCATGCGCGCGTAAGCGAGCCTGGCGCAGGTGCGAGGCCGCGTCGGGCTCGACATGCAGCGTGTCGAGCAAGTGCTCGACACTCGGGCGCGAATTGCAGACCGGCAACACATCGCAACCGGCGGCCAGCGCCTGGGTCGCACGCTCGACGATGTCGCCGAAGGCCGCGGCGCCGCCCATGGACAGGTCGTCGGCGAACACGGCGCCGTTGAAGCGCAGTTCCTCGCGCAGCACGCCACCGATCCAGCGGCGCGACAGGCTCGCCGGCTGCGTATCTACTTTCGGAAACAGGATGTGCGCCACCATGACGGCCGGCAGCCCGTTGGCGATCAGCAATCGGTAAGGCGTCAGGTCGTCCGCCAGGTCGGTGAATTCGCGGCGATCGAGGGGCAAGGCATGATGCGAGTCCGCGACGACGGCGCCGTGTCCCGGAAAATGCTTGGCCGTGGCTGCCATGCCGGCATCGCGCATCCCGTGCATGTAGGCGACCGCGAGTTCGCCGACGACACTGGCGCGGCTGTGCAGCGCGCGATCGCCAATGACTTCCGAAAGGCCATAATCTATGTCGACGCAGGGCGCGAAGGAAATGTCGAGACCCAAGGCGAGTAGTTCGGAAGCCATCAGCCACCCGTGGCGGCGCGCCAGTTCGAGTCCCGCAGCGCGATCGAGATCGAATTGATGTCCGACGAGGCGCAGCGATGGCAACTTCGTGAAGCCGGTGCGAAAGCGCTGCACGCGTCCGCCTTCCTGATCGGCGGCCACCAGCAGGCGCGGGCTGCGCACAGCGTGGATCTGCGCCACCAATCGCTGCAACTGTTCCGGATCGGCGTAGTTGCGCGCGAACAGGATGACGCTGCCCACCAGCGGATGCGTGAGCAGTTCGCGGTCGCTCGCGTCAAGCTCCAGCCCGGCGACATCGACCATCAGCGGCCCCAGCGTCATGGTGCGTTCCGCGCGTTCATCGTGGCGGTGATTGTCGCTTAGTCGGCGCCAGGACCGCGAGCGATTCGACGTGCGCGGTCTGCGGGAACATGTCGGCAACACCGGCGCCGAGCAATTCAAACCCGAGTTCGTGCACGAGGATGCCGAGATCGCGCGCGAAGCTCCCAGGATGGCATGACACGTACACGACGCGCTGCGCACCGACACGCTGCAGCAGCGGCAGCACCTCGCGCGCACCGACGCGCGGTGGATCGAGCAACACGTGGCTGTAGCTGCGCTGGGCCCACGTCGCGGCGGCGAAATCGGCGCCGGCCAGGTTGGCGCTGTGGAACGTGGCGTTGCCAATGAGGTTGCGTTCTGCGTTAGCGCGCGAACGTGCCACCAGTGCAGCCTCCCCCTCGACGCCGGTCACACTGGCCGCGCGCCGCGCCATCGGTAGCGTGAAATTGCCCAGCCCGCAATACAGGTCGAGCACATCCGACCGGTCATCGAGCTGCAGCAGCTCGACGACGCGACTCACGAGCGAACGGTTGAGCGCCGCATTCACCTGGATAAAATCTCCGGGCTCGAACTGGAGGCGCAACGCGAATTCCGGCAGCGCGTATTCGAGCGCCACCAGCGGATCGCGCAGCGGGCGCACCGAATCCGGGCCGCCCGTCTGCAGGAAGATGCGCAGGCCGTGCGCTTGTTCGAATTCCAATAGCAGCGATTCATCGTCGGGTGTCGGCGTTTCGAGCACCCGCAGCACCAGCACCACGGCATTGTCGGCCACGGCGACTTCGATCTGCGGCACGCGCTCGCGGATCGCCAGCCGCGTCAACAGTTCGCCGAGTGGAGCGAGCAGTTCGCCGACGGGCGGCGAAAGCACTTCACAGCGAGCGAGCTCGGCGATGTGGCTGGAGAATTTCTCGCGGAAGCCGACCATTGATCGGCCTCGCGCATGCACGAACCGCGCGCCGAGCCGCGCGCGCCGCCGGTATTGCCACTGCGGCCCGGTCAGTGGCGCGAGCCACTCGCGTGGCGAGACGCGGCCGACGCGTTCCAGGTTCTCGCGCAGCTGCTGCTGCTTGATCGCCAGTTGCCTAGCGCCGTAGAGATGCTGCAGCGCGCAGCCGCCGCAGACGCCGAAATGATTGCAGCGCGGCGTCACGCGCTCGGGCGCTGCCTCGACTACCTCAAGCAGTTCGGCCTCATCGTGCTGCCGATGTCGGCGCCGACGGATGAAAGTCACCGTCTCGCCGGGCAATGCGCCGCTGACGAAGGCGGTCTTGCCGCCGCGCACGACGCCCTCGCCTTCGTGGTTCAGTGAATCGACGCGTCCGGTCTCGGCGACCGCCGGGCCGCGACGGCTCAAGCCAACTGCTCCCACGCCTGCAAGAACTGCTGATGATGCGCTTCCGTGGAGGCACGCAGCAGCGCGCGCAGGCGTTCGAGTTCCTGCTCGTGCGCGGCTGCATCGAGGCGGCCGCGGAACAGCTCGAAGCGCAGCAGCACCAGATAGGTGTTGAGCACGTCCGTCTCGCAATAGTTGCGCACCGCAGCCAGCTGCCCGGCAAGCACGGCGTCCCAGACCTGGTCGCCCGAGAAGCCGAGTTTCCCGGGGAATCCGAGCAGCGCGGCCATGTCGCTGAGCGAGGCGCGTCCGCGACCCTGGAAACCCGACAGCACATCCATCAGATCCAGGTGGCGCCAGTGAAAGCGGCTCAGGTAATTGTTGTAGCGGAAGCTGTTGTCCTCATCGCCCGTTTCCCAGTAGCGCGGCGCCTGGACGCCGGCCTTCAGCGCGCGGTAGTTCAGCACCGGCAGGTCGAAACCGCTTCCGTTCCACGACACGAGGTCGGGCGTGTACTTCTCGATGCCGTCGAAGAAGCGCGCAATCAGTTCGCCTTCGGGTGATTCGAGATCACCAAGGCTCCACACCTTCAGTTGATCGCGGCTGCGCAGTACGCAGGAGATCGCGACAACCTTGTGCTGTTCCAGCGGCAGAAACTCGCTTCCGCCCTGCTGGCGGCGCACGCTGTACATCGCCTTCGCGACCTGTTCGTCGTTCAGCTCACCCAGGCCCAGCACGCGCCGGCCGAGTTCGACGTCGGGCACCGTTTCGATGTCGAAGACGAGCCTGTTCACCGGCGCACCGGAGTGCGTTTGCGGCGGCTGACTGGCTTGCCGCGAGGGGCGGGCTTGCGCCGCACGGCCGCCTTGGGCTTGCGACGTTTCGCCTTTGCGCGCTTGCGGCGCGGCGCCGCCATCACGACCGCCACCGCCACGATCAGGCCCGCTTCGTCGGTCAACGTGACGTGGCCCTCGCCGGCGCCGAGCCTGCGTCGCACGCGATCACCGCGCGCGGAGTACACGATCTCGGGCTTGCCCCATTTGTTCTGCACAATGCCGACATCGCGGATCCACACACCGTGCGCGAACCCGGTGCCGAGCGCCTTGACGACGGCCTCCTTGGCGGCAAAGCGCATGGCGAGGAAACGCTCGGGGCGAGAGGTACGCGCGAGCTGTACGCGCTCGGCCGGCAGCAGGAGCCGCTCGACGAAGTGTTCGCCGAAACGCTGGTAGGTGCGCACAATGCGCTCCAGTTGCAGCACATCTACGCCGATTCCGAAGATCATCGGCGCGCGCGCTGCATCTGCGCGCGCATCTCGCGCACCGCCGCGCCGAGCCCGTCGAACACGGCCTGCGCGATGATTGCGTGGCCGATATTCAGCTCGTTGATCTCCGCGATGGCCGCGACGGGTCCGACGTTGCGGTAGTTCAACCCGTGACCGGCGTGCACCTCGAGCCGCCGTGTCAGTGCGTGCCGCGCGGCCAGTCGCAGCCGCTCGAGCTGCTGCACCTGTACAGCACCTTCGGCCTCGGCGAATTCACCCGTGTGCAGCTCGACGACGGCGGCGCCACAATCGGCGGCGGCATCGATTTGCTCGATGACCGGATCGACGAACAGCGCCACGCGCACGCCGGCTGCGGCCAGCCGTTCGCAGGCGCTGCGGATTGCGCTGGAGCCGGCGCGCACGTCGAGACCACCCTCGGTGGTCAGTTCGGCGCGGCGCTCCGGCACCAGGCAGCAATCCGCCGGCTGGATCTCGCAGGCGAATTCGAGCATCGGCGCGGTCGCGGCCAACTCCAGGTTCATGCGCGTCGCCATCAGCCCGCGCAGCGCGCGCACGTCGCGTTCCTGGATATGGCGGCGGTCTTCGCGCAGGTGCAGCGTGATGTTGTCGGCGCCCGCCTGTTCGGCGATCAGCGCGGCGTGCACGGGATCGGGATAGCGCGTGCCGCGCTGCTGGCGCAACGTCGCCACGTGATCGATGTTCACGCCCAGTTCGATTTGTGGACTCATCAGCAAGGTCGCTCCATTCGGGCCACCGCGCGCGCCACGGCTCGCACTCGCAGTTCACGGCCGTCCAGACAATGATCGAGTGCGGCGCGCAGCACCTGCCGCGCCTGGCGCTGGCCCTCGGCATCGCTCAGTGGCGCTTCCGCAGCGAGCGCCAGCAGCACCCGCCCTTCCACCGCACGGGCGTCATCGGTGCGCTCTGCCGCCCACAGGCCGGCTCCAGGGCGGAAATGATAGAGCCCTTTGGGCTCGACCGCGCGGCCGGCCGCGTCGCTGCGCAGGTCATTGCCGTAGCCGAGCAAGTCCAGCAGTCGCTTCTCGAACAACCGCAGCACGATATCGAGGGGCTCACCGGCGCGCAGCTGTTCGAGTGTCGCCACGTATTGCGCGTACAGCTCAGGCTGCGGATCATGCGGCACCGTCAGGCGCAACAGCAATTCGTTCAGGTAAAAGCCGCTGAGAATGCGTGCCGGCGGCATGGAGACCGCCAGCCCCTCGTCTTCCGCGCCGCTGAGCGTCGGGGATTCGCCGCGGCCGCTCCAGGACAACAGCAGCGGACGAAACGGCTGGAGCGAGGCGAAGCGGCTACGCGGCCCGCGCACGCCGCGCGCGAAGACGCTGAGGCGCCCATGATCGCGCGCGAACAGCTCGACGATCAGGCTCGTATCGCGGTAGGGGCGCTGGTGCAGCACGAAGCCGCTGGCCAGCTGGGTGCGGCTACGCCCTGTACTCATACTAGTCCCTGCTGCCGCTGCGACCGATTAGCCATCACTCGAGCTCCAGCTGCCGCAATGCGCGCGCGTCGTCGGCCCAATTCTCCCGCACCTTGACCCACAAGATCAGGTGATAGCGCTTGCCGAACAGGTGGTTCAATTCCAGGCGCGCCGCGCGGCCGACGCGCTTCAGGCGCTCGCCGCCGGCGCCGATGACGATCGGCTTCTGGCCTTCGCGATCAACCCAGATGACAGCCTGCACCTCGACGCGGCCATCTTCGGTCGTCGCCTCGTTCTCCACTTCCACGGCGATGCCGTAGGGCAATTCCTCGACGAGTTCCAGCGTCAGTTTCTCGCGGATCAATTCGGCGATGCGAAAACGTTCGCCGCGGTCGGTGACCTGGCCCGCCGGGAAAAGCCGCTCGCCTTCCGGCAACGCTGCGAGGATCGTCGTCCGCAATGCCTCGAGGTTATCGGTGCGCAGCGCCGAAACCGGTACGACCGCCACGAATGGCGCCCGCTGCGCGAGCGTGGCGATGTAGGGCAGCAATCGCTCGCGCGGGTGCACGCGATCGACCTTGTTGACGACGAGGATCGTCGGCCGCTCTGATTGCACGACGCGCTCGAGCGCCATGGCATCCTCCTCAGTCCACTTCAATGCTTCGACGATGAACACCGCGAGGTCGGCATCGCCGAGCGCGGCGCCGGCGGCGCGGTTCATTGCACGGTTCAGCGCGCGCTTTGGACCGACGTGCATGCCGGGTGTATCGACGAACGCGATCTGCCCGTCCTGCGTTTCGCTGATACCCAGCACGCGGTGCCGGGTCGTCTGCGGTCGCGAGGTGACGATGCTGAGTTTCTGCCCCAGCAAGGCATTCAGCAGTGTCGACTTGCCGACATTGGGCCGGCCGACCAGCGCGACGAATCCGCTGCGAAACATGCTCATGGCGCGCTCGCCTGCCCCAGCTGCGCCAGCAGCTGCTGCGCGGCCGATTGCTCCGCGCGGCGGCGGCTCGGGCCGTCGCCGTGGGCGCTGGCCTTGATCGCATCGACTTCGCAGCTGACGCGAAAAATCTGCGCGTGCGATTCGCCCTCGACCTGCACGACCCGGTAGCGCGGCAGCGGCAGTCCGCGACCCTGCAGCCATTCCTGGAGCCGCGTCTTCGCATCCTTCCGGCCCTCGGGCGCGCCGTCGGCGTTCGCGTCGAGCTCATCGAGCGACGGTGCGAGTATCCGCAGCAGCGTCGCGCGCGTGAATTCGATACCGGCTTCAAGATACAGCGCCCCGCACATCGCCTCGAACGCATCGGCGAGGATCGACTCACGCCTGAATCCGCCGGTCTTCAATTCGCCAGCGCCCAGCGCCAGGGCGGGACCCAGTTCGAGCGCGGCCGCCACGCGCGCCAGCGAGGCGCCGCTCACCACGGCCGAGCGCAACCGGCTCAGCGCGCCTTCGTCGGCCTCGGGATATTGCGTGTAGAGATATTGCGCGACGATCAGGTTGAGGATCGCATCCCCGAGGAATTCGAGCCGTTCGTTGTTGGCGCGCGCAGCACTGCGGTGGGTGAGCGCTTGTTCGAACAGGCTGGCATCGCGCGGCTCGTATTGCAGGTGACGGCGCACCCAGGCGGCGGCCGGCACGCTGCCGGGGGTGTCACCCGCGGACATCCGTCATTGCAGTTCCACCTGCTTGTGGAACTGCACCAGCATCTGGACATTGCCGAACAGCGGCGCAACGTCTTCATAGTCCGCGACTGCGACCCAGTGTTCGCCATCGCGATGGATATCGATGTCCTTGCCGGTGGGATGATCGACGTAGCCGACGTCGAAGCGACGGTCGAGACCGTTCCTGACAATTTGCGGATTGACCTGGCTGCCATTGGTCTTCGCTTCGGTGGCTTCCTGGTTCATGGCCTGCACGACGCGATAGTAGTTGATGAATATCGGCGCCAGGCGAATGCCGGCGTAGCCGACAATGGCAATCGGTATCAGCAGCACTATCCAGCCGATAAAGGTTACGCCGCGCTGAGACTTACGCATGGGTCGCTCTCCCTTGGATTCCCATTACTCTATACGCTTGCCAAAACGATGCCAGTCGGGCCATCCAGAGCGGCCCAAGGGCAGATTCAGCCAGATTCTGGACGCCCTGCCAACCAGATTGTCTTCCGGTACCAGTTTCCACACCCGGCTGTCGGAACTGTTGTCGCGATTGTCGCCGATCATCATGTAGTGTCCGGGCGGCACGATCCAATCTTGTTTAGTGTCGTTGGCATCGGGTTCGCCTTCACCGGCGTCTTCCACGCACAGATAGCTGTGATCCATGTCTCGCACGCAGCCCGGAAACTTGTCCGCATACAACCCGCCGCTGGTGCGGCAGGACATCATCTGGTGGTTGTGCTGGCCGAGCAGTTCCTGCTCCAACCGCATGTTCTGGTAACAGCCATACTTGTCGCTGTACCGGCCACGCTCGTTCAACGGCACCGGCACTCCATTGATGATCAGTTGGTCGTTTAGCACGCGCACGGTGTCTCCCGGCAGGCCGACGACACGCTTGATGAAATTCACCTCCGGATGCGGCGGGTAGCGGAACACCACCACCTCGCCACGCTGCGGCTCGCCGATGTCTAGGAATTTCCGGTTCAGGACCGGGACACGCAAGCCGTACGCGAACTTGTTCACGACCAGGAAATCGCCCTCCTCGAGCGTGGGCATCATCGAATCGGAAGGAATGCGGAACGGCTCGAAGATGAAGCCGCGCAGCACCAGAACCAGTGCCGCGACCGGCAGGAAACTGCGTGCGTAGTCGACCGTCACCGGCAGCGGCAGGACGACGCCCTCGCCATTGGCACGCTGCGCTGCCCGCACGCGCGCCGGCGCCAGCAGCAACCGATCGACGAGCCAGATGAAAGCCGACGCCGCCAGCACCAGCACCAGCACGAGGCTGAAATCCAGCTGTTCGGAAATTACAATACGCAGGATCGACCCGAGCACGACCACCGGCATCGCAAGATACGCGGCGCGCGCCCATGCCGGATCTTCAGCCTGGCCGGGAAGCGCGGCCAGTCGGCGGCGCGGGCGAAGTATCCAGTCATCGAGTATGGCCAGCAGCGTCACCGGTATCGCCAGCCAGGCCAGCACGGTCGTAATCTGCAATAGCATGCGGAAATCCTGCGTTGCGGGTTGCTTGGGTTACTTGCGTCCGACCTGGAGCACTGCGAGGAAGGCTTCCTGTGGAATTTCCACCGAGCCCACCTGTTTCATGCGTTTCTTGCCGGCCTTCTGTTTCTCGAGCAGTTTACGCTTGCGCGAGAGGTCGCCGCCGTAGCACTTGGCCAGCACGTTCTTGCGCAGCGCCTTGACGGTGGCGCGGGCGATCACATGCGTGCCAATCGCGGCCTGCACCGCGACCTCGAACATCTGGCGCGGAATCAGTTCCTGCATCTTGTCGACCAGCTCGCGGCCGCGATGATAGGAGTTTTCACGATGCACGATCAACGCGAGCGCGTCGACCTTGTCGCCGTTGATCAGCACGTCGAGCTTGACCAGCGGGGCCGCCTGGAAATGGCTGAATTCATAGTCGAACGAAGCATAACCACGGCTCGCCGATTTCAGGCGGTCGAAGAAATCGAGCACCACCTCGGCCAGCGGCAGCTGGTACTGCAGCGAGACCTGCGTGCCGAGGAACTGCATCTTCTTCTGCACGCCACGTTTTTCGCTGCACAGGCCCAGCACCGCGCCGACGTAGTCGGGTGGAACGAGGATGTTCGCGGTAATGATCGGCTCGCGGATCTCCTCGACCTTGTCGGGCGACGGAAGCTTGCCGGGACTGTCGATGTGCAGCACCTGCCCGTCCGTGCAGGCGACCTCGTAGATCACTGTCGGCGCGCTGGTGATCAGGTCGAGTTCGTATTCTCGCTCGAGCCGCTCCTGAACGATGTCCATGTGCAGGAGCCCCAGGAACCCGCAGCGGAAGCCGAAGCCCAGCGCGGTCGAGACCTCGGGCTCGTAGTGCAGCGCTGAGTCGTTGAGCTTGAGCTTCGCGAGCGCGTCGCGAAAACTTTCGTAGTCTTCCGAATTGATCGGAAACACGCCGGCGAACACGCGCGGCTGCACCTGCTTGAAACCCGGCAGCGGCACGGCAGCGGGACGATTCTCCGCCGTGATCGTATCGCCTACCGGCGCGCCGTCGATTTCCTTGATGCCGGCGGCGATGAAACCCACTGCACCCGCGCCCAATTCGTGCAGCGCCACGGACTTTGGCGTGAACCGCCCGAGCTTGTCGACCTGGTGGCTGCGGCCAGTCGACATGACGCGGATCTTCTCGCCAGTGCGCAGTACGCCGTTGACGACACGCACCAGCGAAACGACACCCACGTAGTTGTCGAACCAGGAATCTATTATCAAAGCCTGCAAGGGTGCGTCAGGATCGCCCTTCGGCGGCGGGATCCGCCGCACGATCTGCTCGATCAGGTCGGGAACGCCTTCGCCGGTCTTCGCGCTCACCAGCGCGGCGTCATGCGCCTCGATGCCGATGATCTCCTCGATCTCCTTGCGCACGCGATCGGGATCGGCGGCCGGCAGGTCGATCTTGTTGATGACCGGCAGCACGGTCAGGCCCTGTTCCACCGCCGTATGGCAATTAGCGACGCTCTGCGCCTCGACGCCCTGCGAAGCATCGACGACCAGCAGTGCGCCGTCGCAGGCGGCGAGGCTGCGCGAGACTTCGTAGGAGAAATCGACATGCCCGGGCGTGTCGATCAGGTTGAACTGGTAGTTTTCGCCGTCGTGGGCGGTGTAGTGCAGTGTGACGCTCTGCGCCTTGATCGTGATGCCGCGTTCGCGCTCCAGTTCCATCGAGTCGAGCACCTGCGCCTGCATCTCGCGCTCCTCGAGCCCGCCACAGAGCTGGATCAGCCGGTCGGCGAGCGTCGATTTACCGTGGTCTACATGCGCGATGATCGAAAAATTGCGTATGCGTTGCATCGAATAGGGGTCCGCGCGGCCTGGGGCACTCCGGCCGGGGGCCGTGAAGCGCGCGGATTATAGCCGCAAAAGCCGCAGCAATTCCGGGGTGTCGAGCCGCGCGCTGCACACCCGCGCACCATCGAGCAGCAGCACCGGCACTTTCATTCCCCAGCGGGCCTGCAGCGTCGGGTCTGCATCGACATCGACAAGTTGCACAGGGGGCAATACGCCCAGGCGTGCACGCAGCGCGGCCAGTTCGTGCAGCATCTCCTCGCACAAACCACAATCTTGCCGCGTCAGCAACGTCAGCCGGGCCGAGTCAACCGGCAGCGGCGTGGCTCCAGTCAACGATGCGGGCCAGCGCCGGCGCCACCGCGCGTGGGCGGCGCAAAACCGGGCCTGAGCGAACCCGCGATGGCGCGCACGGTTGCCGGCGGCACTTCACCGATGGCCGTGACGCGATGGCCATCGACTTCAGTGGACACCGCCGATGAGGAGCCGAGCCGCGTTTCCGTCGGTGGCGCAAGTTGTGCAGGCATGTTGTTGGGCATGCGCGAGCGCGGTTCGACGAACACCGACACCGAGGCGAGTCCGTCGCTGAATACGAGGTGCGTCACCGTGCGCTGGTTGTCTCCCATCATGCGCGTCGAGTGCGCCACGAGGCGGAATCCCGGCGGCAGGTCAGCCGCATCCCATGTCGTATCGGCGGCCTGGCGCGGCGCGGGAGCAGCAGCGTCGCCATGGCGAAGCATCCTGAAATCGCGCGCCGAAAACGCCGGCTGCAAGGCGCTGTCCGCAACCCGCGCGGGCAATGACAACTCGGTGAATACGAGCTGCTCGACGACACGGCCGGCAGCGGTCTGCAGCTGCGTCTTCATCGGCATCGCGCTCGATTCGTCGATCCAGACGCGATAGCCGTAGCGCAGGTCATCCTGCGGCTCGACGACCAGCACGCGCGCTGCGCGACCGCTGATGCGCGTGCGCGATTCCTCACTCAAGTGATACATCTGCCCGGCGCTGTCGAGGCTTTGCAAGCCGGTGAGCAGCAATCCGGCGTTTGCGTCGCTTTCGACGAGCACGGCGTGCTGGTCGGGAAAGTAAACGCGTAACTCGCCATCGCGCCGGATGACCTCGCGCCCCGAACCGTCGAGCGAGACGAGCCGTTCGGCGAATCCGCCCCCCTCGGCGCGGTGGATGATGCGCAGCGTCTCGGACTGGCCGTCGTACTCATGGACGAACGTGCCCTGGTAGTTGCGGCTTGCGAGCGCATGCTCCATGCGCTCGAGCAGGCCGCGCGCGTCATCGGCGACGGCGGCGTAACTGGCGGCCAGGGCTGCCGCGGCGAAGACCGCGCTGAGTCTGTGGCTATTTGCTGCCATCGGCCGGAGCCGGTGCAGCGGCCGGCATTGCGCCCGCCCGGACCGCAGCCGATGTCGACGCGGGTGCGGGCTGCACGAGTTCATTGCCGACCAGGTCGGACAGCAGGCTGCCGCGCGAGAGCGGCGAGGAATATTCACTGTGCGCAACGACGTAGTCGGCGAGCGAACCTTGCAGCGCCATGTTGTTGTCGTTGCTGAGCGGCGGAACCGTGTAGCTCGCCAGTTCGTTGCTCGAAACGACAGCGGTCGGCGCGACCAGGCGCAGGTTCGTTGCGGCCACCTGCATCGGCGCAACGGCGCGCGTTGCGGCAGGTGCGGAGGCGATTTCCTGCACAGGCAGGCCGTTGCGCAGCAGCATGATGGCGACGCCCGCGACGCCCGCGGCCACGGCGGAGCCGAGCGCTGCGCCGCGCAGCAACCTGCCTCCGCGCACGCGCACAGCGGCGCCTGCCGTGGCAGCGGCACTTTCGCCCGACAACGCCGCACTGACGCGATGCGCGAAATCGGGCCGCACCTGCGCGAGCGGCTCGGCGCGCAACGCAGCGCCGATCACCGAGTAACGCGACCAGGTGGCGCGCAGCTGCTCATCGCGCGCCAAGCGGCGCGAAAGCAACTCGCACTCGGCGGCGGGCAATTCGCCATCGAACATTGCTGAAAGCTGGCTGGCCCGTTCGTCCTGGTTCACGTTAGCTCCTGCGTGCGGCCGAGGCCGCCGTCAAATACTTCGCGCAACTTGCCGTCAATGGCCTCGCGCGCCCTAAAAATGCGCGAGCGCACGGTACCAACCGGGCAGCTCATCGCCGTCGAAATCTCTTCGTAGCTCAGCCCTTCGAGCTCGCGCAAAACGATCGCCGTGCGCAGGTCTTCGGGCAGCGCGTCGATGGCAGCGTGCACGATGTTGCGGATCTCCTCGCTCAACGCGAGGCCTTCCGGCGTGTCCGGATCACGCAAGCGCCCGCTCATGTCGGCACCGTCCTCATGGCCGGGAGCATCGAGTTCGTAGCCGACCGGCAACCGCTCGCGAGAGACCAGCGCGTTCTTGGCCGTGTTGATCGCGATGCGATACAGCCACGTATAGAACGCACTGTCGCCCCGGAACTGCGGCAGCGCACGGTAGGCTTTGACGAAGGCTTCCTGGGCGACATCTTCGGCATCCGCCGGATTACGGACGTAACGCATGACGAGCTTGACCACCTTGTGCTGGTACTTGAGCACCAGCAGGTCGTAAGCGGCACGCTCGCCGGCCTGCACGCGTCGCACCAGGGTCAAATCAGCCGCCGCCGCGCTCATCGGCGCAGACTCGGCGGACGAAGGATCGCCAGCACGCTCGTGCGTGGGATCAGACCCCGGGGGAAGTTGGAAGTTCGGCATAGTTGGGGCCTTCCCTGCACCAAACTGAACGCAGTCGAGCCCATCGCCGGGCAGTCTAACAGCAGGACCGGGCTGGAGTTTCATGCTGACTTGTGGTGACCCGCTGGCCCTGGAAACCTCATCCTGGCTTTGAGCGCGCGCCACGCATTCGGTTCCACGCGGGACGCGTCCAGCGTCACAATTCGGCGGCCCAGGGACGATGGCCAACTGAACCAAAGCAGTGGCCCGAGCAGGCGGGGCGCGTCGGCTTGAACATAAGTGGCCTCGCCGTTTTTTTCTTCGTGGCGCCATCGCTGGCCGGCGTCGCAGCGCAGCTGGCCCTCACCGCTCAGGAATACGCGTACACCGCGCCACAGCGCGAGCGCGACCATCGCCAGCAGCACCAACCGCCACCACCACGCCAGGTCGCAGCCCCACCACAACGCCGCGGCGAGCGCGATGCACCATGAGCCCCAAGCCATCGCGATGCGCGGCGATCCGCGCAGTTCAAGGTCGAGCGGCGGCCAGTTGCGAAACGAGCGTGGCGAAGGCCGGGTCGGCGGGTTTTTCATGCCTCAACAGGTACGCCGCCATCTCCGGATCGGGCAAGTCGAGAAAGCGCTCGAACTGCGCTCTTTCATCGTCCGAAGCCTGTGCATAGCAGCGCTCAAGCCAGCACGACAGCATCAGGTCGAGTTCCCTGGTGCCGCGCCGGCTGCGCCAGATGAGCTCGCCGGGCGCGACGTTCAATGCGTGCGCTCCAGCATCAAGCGCTTGATGTCCGCGATCGCCTTCGCCGGGTTGAGATCCTTGGGACAGGCTTCGGTGCAGTTCATGATCGTGTGGCAGCGATACAGCCGGAACGGATCATTGAGCGCGTCGAGGCGCTCGCCGGTGGCCTCGTCGCGCGAATCGACGATCCAGCGGTAGGCGGCCAGCAGCGCGGCCGGTCCGAGGAAACGCTCGCTGTTCCACCAGTAGCTCGGGCAGGCGGTCGAGCAACATGCGCACAGGATGCACGCCGACGGCCGGTCGATTTTTTCCTGGTCTTCCTTCGACTGCAGCCGTTCACGGTCGGGAGAGGCCGGCGTGCGCGCCTGCAACCACGGTTTCACGGCGGCGTATTGCGCGTAGAAATTGCTGAGGTCGGCGACGAGATCCTTGACCACCGGCATGTGCGGCAATGGATAGATGCGCACGTCGCCGCCGCCGAGATCGGCACAGGCCTGCGTGCACGCCAGCGTGTTCACGCCATTGATGTTCATTGCGCAGGAGCCGCAGATGCCTTCGCGGCAGGAGCGGCGGAGCGATAGCGTCGGGTCGATTTCGTTCTTGATCTTCAGCAACGCGTCGAGAACCATCGGCCCGCAGGAGGCCATGTCGAGTTCGTAGCTGTCGACGCGCGGCCGCTCACCGGAAGCGGGATCGAATCGGTATACGCGAAAAGTGCGTGGCTTGCTCGTGCCCGCGGCCGCACTGAAACGCTTTCCCGCGCGCGTGTCGATGCGAGAGTTTGGCGGCAGTGTGAATTCAGCCATCGGTCATGAATCCTTTCATCAATACGTGCGCTTCTTCGGCGGTATCGTCTCGACTTCATCGGTCAACGTGTTCAAGTGCACCGCGCGGTAATCGATTCGCGCCTTGCCCTTCTCATCGACCCAGCAAAGCGTGTGCTTGAGCCAACGCGTGTCGTCTCGTTCCGGGAAGTCCTCGCGCGCATGGGCGCCGCGGCTCTCCTGGCGGTTGGCGGCGGAGTTGATCGTCGCCGTGGCCTGCAGCAGCAAGTTTTCCAGTTCCATCGTTTCGACCAGGTCAGTGTTCCAGACCATGCCGCGGTCGCTGACACGCACGTCGGAAAGCGATTCAAAGGTGTTTGCGAGGGCCTTGCAGCCCGCCGCGAGCGTTTCGCCGCTCCTGAACACCGCCGCGTCGGTCTGCATCGTGCGTTGCATTTCGAGCCGGATTTGCGCTGTCGGCCTCGTGCCCGCCGCATTGCGCAGCCGATCGATGCGCGCGATGGCCGCATCGCCGGCCGTGCGCGCCAGCGGTTTTTGCGCGGCGCTGGCGTTCAGCGACGTGGCGCAATGCCGCGCCGCCTCGCGCCCGAAGATAACCAGGTCGAGGAGTGAATTGGACCCCAGCCGGTTCGCGCCGTGCACCGAAACGCAGGCCGCCTCGCCGACCGCCATCAATCCAGGCACGACGGTCTCGGACCCGTTGGCGCTCGTCACGACCTCGCCTTGCACGTTCGCCGGCACGCCGCCCATGTTGTAGTGCACGGTCGGCAGCACCGGTATGGGCGCGCGCGTGACATCGACGCCGGCAAAGATGCGCGTCGTTTCCTGGATGCCCGGCAATCGTTCGTGGATGACTTCGGGCCCGAGGTGCTCAAGGTGCAGGTGAATGTGATCGCGCTGCTCACCCACTCCGCGCCCCTCGCGGATCTCGATCGTCATGGCTCGGCTGACGACATCGCGCGATGCGAGATCCTTCGCATTCGGCGCGTAGCGCTCCATGAAGCGCTCGCCGCCGGCGTTGGTCAGGTAACCGCCCTCGCCCCGCGCGCCTTCAGTAATCAGGCACCCTGAGCCGTAGATGCCGGTCGGATGGAACTGCACGAACTCCATGTCCTGGAGCGGCAATCCCGCACGCAACACCATGCCGCCGCCATCGCCCGTGCAGGTGTGCGCGGACGTGCAGGAAAACCAGGCGCGGCCGTAGCCGCCGGTGGCCAATATCGTCGTCTGCGCACGGAAGCGGTGCAGGGTGCCATCCGCGAGATCGATCGCGACGACGCCGCGGCAGGCGCCGTCCTCCATGATCAGGTCGACGGCGAAATACTCGATGAAGAACTGCGCGTTGTGGCGGATCGACTGTTGGTACAGCGTATGGAGCATCGCGTGGCCGGTGCGGTCGGCCGCCGCGCAGGTGCGCTGCGCGATGCCCTTGCCGTAATGCGTGGTCATGCCGCCGAACGGGCGCTGGTAGATCAGGCCGGAATCGGTGCGCGAGAACGGCACGCCGTAGTGCTCGAGCTCGATGACCGCGGCCGGCGCCTGCTTGCACATGAATTCGATCGCGTCCTGGTCGCCGAGCCAGTCGGAACCCTTGACGGTGTCGTACATGTGCCAGCGCCAGTCGTCTTCGCCCATATTGCCGAGCGAGGCGGAAATGCCGCCCTGCGCCGCCACCGTATGGCTGCGCGTCGGAAACACTTTCGTGATGCAGGCCGTGCTGAGCCCCGCCTCGGCGAGGCCCAGCGTCGCGCGCAAGCCGGCGCCGCCCGCGCCGACGACGAGCACGTCGTGGCTGTGATCAGTGAAGGAATAGTCGCTCATGCCCCGTTCCGCAGCGCGATCCGCAGCAAGGAATAGGCGCCGGCCGCGAGCAGCACCGCATGCGCCGCGCTATTGACCAGCAGCAGCGTGAGCTTGGCAGCGCCCGCATGTACGTAGTCCTCGATGACGACCTGCACGCCGAGGCGCGAATGCGCGCACATCGCCAGCAGCAGCAAGGCGAGCCACAACGGGTTCCATCCCGAGCCGATCCAGATCGACACCGAAGCGTGGTCGTTGAGCGGCACGCCGCAGAGCGACACGAGGAACCACGCGGTCAATGGCACGAGCGCCAGCGCGGTCACGCGCTGCGACCACCAGTGCGCGACGCCTTCGCCGGCGCTGCCGCGTCCGAGCACCACGGCCAGTGGAGCGCGCAGCTTCACGGCGGACTCGCGTGCGGCCAGAACAGAAGGTAGGCGGCAATGCCAAACGCGAGCAATGCGGCGAGCACTACAACGCGAGCACTGCTGCGCGCGCTGCGCTTCTCGAGGCCGAAGCCGGCATCCCAGGCGAGGTGGCGCAGCCCATTGGCGAAGTGGAAGCAGAATGCGGCCAGCCAGGAGAGCAGCAGGATTTTTCCGAACGCGCTTCCCAACACCGCCGCGGTGCGCGCGTACTCGCTCTCGCCGGCTGCCGCGCTGCACAGCCACGCGACGAGGGCCACGAGGCCGAGCGCCATCCACACGCCGCTGATCCGGTGCAGGATCGACAGCGTCATGGTGTACATGAAGCGGTAGATGCCGAGGTGCGGAGACAGCGGGCGATCGTGCATGGTCAGAAATCGATGCAGCGGCCGGCGCGTTCCCAATCGCCGTAGCGCGTGGGTTCAGGGCCTTTCGGGCCCCCGGATTCGGGGTTCGGGTCGGCGGCGGACGCCTCTGGGCTTGCAGGCGCGTCGGCGGGCGCAGAAGCCGTCGCAGTGGTGCCAGGTGTCGCCCGCGTCGCTTTCTGGCTGAAATCAGGCGCATTCGGCATGGCTTGCAAGTGTGCCAGAACAGCGCAGTCCAGACCATTAGAATTCGCGAATGGCAAGCGAACAAAATGCCGGCGGCGCAGGCGCAACGTCGACGCAATACGCCCTGCTGCATTTTCGCGGCGCTGATGCGCGAAAATTCCTGCAGGGACAGCTATCGAATGACATGAACGCACTCGGCGCGAACGAGTTGATGTTCGCCGGGGCGCACAACCCACAAGGCCGCGTGCTCGCGCTGCTACGGCTGGCCGCGCTCGCGACTGATCACATCATTGCGCTGCTCCCCGCCGAGCTGGCCGAACCGATCAGTACCGGCTTGCGCCGCTTCGTGCTGCGCGCGAAGGTCGCCATCAGCACTGAGGTTGCCGACGCCGCGCTCACCGAGCTCGCTGCGCAGGTGCCGGCGGTTGCGCGTTTGCTCGACGGGCAAGCGCGTGCACGTGACATCGCGGCAGGCATTCCCCAGGTGTATCGCGCCACCAGCGGCGAATTCGTCGCGCAGATGCTGAACCTCGATTGCATCGGCGCCATTTCCTTCAACAAGGGTTGCTACACGGGCCAGGAAATCATCGCGCGCTCGCACTACCGCGGGCGCACGAAGCGGCGCCTGCAGCGTTTCGCGAGCGTGGACGCCGTCGCGCTCGAAGTGGGCGAGTCCGTGCGCCTTGGCGATGGACGCAGCGCGCGCATCGTCGATGCCATTGCCCTGGCCGATGGGCGCAGCGAATTCCTCGCCGTCGCGCCGCTCGAGGTGACGCTCGAGCTGACAATTGCGCGCGCACCTGCCGACACTCAGTCCGGCGCCCAGGTACGGCAAATCAGGGCCACGCAGCTGCCGCTGCCGTACCCGTTGCCGGAGTAAACCCGCGCGCTAAGTCGTTTTCGCGCTGGCGCCGGCGAGCGAGCGCGCCAGGCTGCGCCCAAACACGAGCACCGCGACGCCGCCGGCAATCCCCGTCAGCGCGTGCAGAAGCCAGAAACTCATCGGCGTCATGCGTTCGTACCGGCCGCCAATCCAACCGATCAACAGGGTCCCCAGGAACAGGTTGACGAACACGAATCCCATCATCGTGGAATTGACGCGTGCCGGCGCGGCACGCGACACCAATGCCAGTAGCGCAGGCCAGTAGTGCATGAATGAGATTCCCAGCCCGACGCAATACAGGAACGGCCAGATCGGATGGAGCAATCGCCCGTCGGCCGCGTAGATGGCGCCGGCCAGCATCAGGTTGCTGCCCGCGCCGATCCACGATCCGATGCCGATCTTGGCGATGTCGTCGGGGCCGCCACCGCGCTGGGCCTGTCGTTGCCACAACCAGAGCAACGGCGCCGCACTCAGCACTGAAGTGAGTGAGTCGATTGACTGGAACCACGGCACGGGGATGCGCCAGGTTCCGACGTTGAGCACCACATGGGCCTGGATCCACACGGGCAACACGTTGAAATGCTGCGTGTAAGCGATCACAGGCAATATCGAAATCACGATGACGGCGATCAATGCGCGCAAGACGCGCCAGTCGGCGGTGCTCAGGGGCTCCTGCTGCGCGACGCTCCGAGTCACCCGGGCGGGCAGGTGCCGGTATCCACTGAGGTAGATGCCTAAGCCTGCGAGCATGAACAGCGCTGCTGCGCCGAAGCCGAAGTGCCAGCCGTAGACCTGCGCCAACCATCCACACACCAACGGCCCGAGCACAGCGCCGATGTTGATGCCGGTGCTGAAGATGACGAAGCCGCGCGTGCGCCGCGCCTCCTCATCACGCGGATACAGCGCGCCGACCTGTGCGGAGACATTCCCCTTGAGCAGGCCGGAGCCGAGCACCAGCAGCAGCAACGCAAGCAGGAACGACGCATCGAAAGCCATCGCCACATGGCCCGAGAACATCAACAGCGCGCCGATGATGACCGCCGTGCGCTGCCCGATCCAGCGATCGGCAATCACACCGCCCAGCAATGGCGTGAAATACACGAAACCTGCGTACAGTCCGAAAAGTTGCGAGGCCAGCGCCTGCGGCGAAAGCGGCCCGGTCAGCGATTCCAGTACGGCGCGCAGTTGCGCGAACCCGGCGATGTGTTCGACATGGCCCGGCAGCAGCAGCTGGTTGACCATGTACAGAACGACCAGCGCAGTCATTCCGTAGTACGAGAATCGTTCCCAGGTCTCGGTGAACGCGAGGAAGTACAATCCTTTCGGATGGCCGAAAAGACCGGGCGCGTCAATGCGTCGCGGCGCCGCTGATTCGTTGCTCGGCATGTGCACTTCCCCTGTGGGGCCGCACCCTACATGCGAATCGGCCCGCTGAACAGTTTTAACATCGAGCGCCGGGCAGGAGTTTCATGCAGCGAAGATTCATCGCCGCGGATGTGTTCACCGATCGGCAGTTTGGCGGCAATCCGCTGGCCATCGTGCTCGATGCGGCGGGACTTTCGACGGCGCAGATGCAATCGGTGGCGCGCGAATTCAATTATTCCGAGACGACCTTCGTGCTGCCGCCCCGCGA
This sequence comes from Gammaproteobacteria bacterium, assembly GCA_041690875.1. Taxonomy (GTDB): domain Bacteria; phylum Pseudomonadota; class Gammaproteobacteria; order Steroidobacterales; family Steroidobacteraceae; genus FEN-1191. Next base: position 15,228 of record JBEPVS010000005.1, on the reverse strand, counting down.
CGATGCGCATACGGCGCAGGTGCGCATTTTCACGCCCACAAAGGAAGTGCCGTTCGCCGGCCACCCGAACATCGGCACCGCGATCGTGCTGGCGCGGGTGCTTGAAGACGCCGGACATGCGCCATTCGAGCGGATGGTATTCGAGGAAGCCGCAGGACTCGTGTCGATTCGCCTGCACCGGGAACACGGCACAATTGTCAGCGCCGAGTTGACCGCGCCGGAATTGCTGTCGTTGGGCGCCCGCGCTTCGCGCGACGATGTGGCCGCGTGCCTGTCGCTTTCGCCGAGGGATATCCGTGAATCGAATCACGCGGCTCAAGTCGCATCGATCGGACTGCCGTTCCTGGTGGTCGAACTGGCGACGCGCGAGGCGCTCGCCCGCTGCAAACCCGTTCCTGCAGAGCACGTGCGCGTGCTACCGCCGCTCGAAACCGACGCGATTTTTGCTTACGTGCGCATGAGCTTGGGCGGCGATCTGCAGGCGCGCATGTTCTCGCCGCTTGATGCCTGCATCGAAGACCCGGCTACCGGCAGTGCCAGCGGCGCGACCATAGCGCTGCTCGCCAGCTTGCACGCCGACCCGGATGGCGAGCAATCGTGGCGCATAGAACAGGGTGTCGACATGGGCCGGCCGAGCCTGATCCTGGGAACCACCGAGAAACGCGGCGGCGCCGTGACCGCGGTACGTGTCGCGGGCCAGGCTGTGCTGACCATGAGTGGAACGCTCCAGCTACCCGCTGACCGCTCGCCGGCCCAAGCGCTGGCCGACCAGGCGTCGACGGACTAGGCGTTGGCGGCCTTCAGCACGCGCGTCGGCTGCGAAATGCCATAGCCCTGCGCGTAGTCGATGCCGATGCTGGTCAGCATCTGGATGATCTCGGCGTTTTCGGCAAACTCAGCGATGGTCTGCTTGCCGGTGAGGTGGCCGATCTCGTTGATCGAGCGCACCATCTCGCGGTCAATCGGGTCGTGGAGGATCTCGCGCACGAAGCTGCCGTCGATCTTCAGGAAATCGACCGGGAAATGCTTGAGGTATCCGAACGATGACAGCCCGGTGCCGAAGTCATCGAGCGCAAACTTGCAGCCCAGTTCCTTCAGCGCCTGGATGAAACGGTTGGCCTGCGAAAAACTCGCCACCGCCGCGGTCTCAGTGATCTCGAAGCAGATCTTGCTGGCATCGATGCCGCTCTTCTGGAACTGGTCGATGACGAACGGCAGGAACTTGTCATCGCCCAGGCTCTGGCCCGACAGGTTGATCGAGCACATCTCCAGCCGCTCGCGCTCGTCCGCCTCGGAAACCAGCCAGCGGAACGCATTCTCGATCACCCAGCGATCAATGTTCGGTGTGATGTTGTAGCGCTCGGCCGCGACGATGAAGTTGTCGGGCGAGATGATGCGGCCGGCCTCATCGCGCATGCGCAGCAGCAGTTCGTAGTGCATGCCGGTCGAGACTTTCTGCAGGGGCTGGATCGCCATGCGGTACAGCTCGAAGCGCCCTTCTTCGAGCGCGGCGTTGATGCGCGCGGCCCACTGCATCTCGCGGCGCCGGCGCATCAGCTCGATATCATTCTCGGCGAAGCTGTGCACGCGATTGCGGCCCTGTTCCTTGGCCGCCTGGCAGGCGCTGTCGGCCGCGGAGATGATCGAGGCCACGTCTTCGTTCTCGGCGGTGACCGGCACGACACCGATGCTGGCGCCAAGTCGGAACACGCGCTCTTCCCATGTGAAGCGGGAGTTGCGCACCGCCTCACGAAGCGTCTCGGCCATGCGCATCGCCTCGTCGAGCGAGCAGCTCTCGAGCAGGATGCCGAATTCATCGCCGCCGAGGCGCGAGAGCGTGTCACGCCAGCGCACCTTCGATTTCAGCAGCGCACCGACCTGGCCGAGCAGGGCATCGCCGGCGCTGTGTCCGCAGCTGTCGTTGACGATCTTGAACTGGTCGATGTCAAGGTAACACAGCGCATACGAGGACTCGCGCGCCTTGGCGCTTTTGAGGGCGCGCTCCAGCCGGTTCTCAAACTCGCGCCGGTTGACGAGACCGGTGAGCAGGTCATGGCTCGCGTGATACGACAACCGCCGGTTCAGCTCGCGCGATTCGCTGACATCATGGAACACCAGCACGCCGCCGGCAGTGCGGCCGGCGCCGTCGCGGATCGGCGCCGCGGTGCTGTCGACATACAATTCATTGCCATCCCGGCGAATCAGGAGCATCGGCCGCACCGACTTGATCGACCGTGCGCGGCGAATCGCCACGGTCAGCGGATTTTCGAGTGGCTCGCAGGTTTCCTCGTGGAAGGCGCGGAAGATCTCCTCGACCGGCTTGCCCATGGCGTCCTCGAGCCGCCATCCGGTCAGGTCTTCGGCGACCGGATTGATGTAGTCGATAACGGATGCGGCATTGGTCGTCACCACGCCATCGCCGATCGACTGCAGCGTGATCTGGGCGCTCTCTTTCTCGCGGAACAGCGCCTCCTCGTAGAGCCGGCGCTCCGTAATGTCGAGCTCGACGCCGACGAGGCGCAGCAACCGCCCGTGCGGATCGACCGTGGCCTTCGCGCGGCTCGATACCCAGCGCCATTCACCGTTGCGGTGGTGCATGCGGTGCACGCTCTCGAACATCGGCGTCTTGCCGGCAACGTGGTCGCGGATCGCATTCTGCACACGCACGGAATCTTCCGGATGCACCAGCGTGCGCCAGTCGAAATTGCGCCGCAGCTCGACCGTGTCGTAACCGAGCATGACGCGCCAGCGCGGTGAAAAATAGGTCTCGCCGGCCTCCACGTCGAAATCCCACAGGCCGTCGTTCGCGGCGAGCTCACCCAGTTCGCTGCGCCCCTCGAGCCGATCGAGCGAAATCGAGAGCCGCACGCGCTCCAGGCCCGCCGCGAGAGAGCTGCCCAGGAGCTTCAACAACAGCTGCAGGTTGACGTCGAAGTTGTCGCGCGGTAGTCCGAATACCAGGCCGAGCAGGCCCGCAGCTCGCCCGCGGATGCGAAAGGCGACCAGCAATGCAGCGCCCACCGACAGGTCGGCGAGCAATCCTGCGTCCTTGGCCTGTTCGCGGCGCGGCTCGGCGGTATCCCGAAACTCGGACAGGCGCAGGTGTTCGTTACGCGAAGCCACGTATGGCAAGCGCTCGAGCGGAATGCCGCGAAGCCCATCCGGATGCACTTGCGCAAATGAACCGCCTGCGACCATGACCGATTCGATGTGCGAACCGGTCGCATCGAAGAACGCACTGAAGGCGCCATCGGCCGAAGTGGCTTCGCGCAGCATCGCCAGGCCGTGGTGGATGGCTTCGTCGGCCGTCGCGCGCGCCAGGTTCTGGAAATCGACCGCGATCTTCGTGCAGGCCATGTCGAGGCCTGGGGCGGGCCGCTCGGCGCGGCCGGTCCAGAATTGTGGCGCCAACACGTCCGAGGCCGTGTAGTCGTTTCCGGGTGCGGACGGCTTGCTCATCAACTCAGGATTCTCCCACACTGTCGCAGGAAGGCAACCGGCGTAAATCGTGACGAGCGTCTCGGTTAGTTCGGTGGCTGCGCTCCCAGCGCCTCCTGTGCGGCGCGGAACGTGGCGTGCAGTTGCTGTTCCAGTTGTTGCTGGCAGCGCTCGACGCCGGCTGCATCGAGCCCGCGCGCAACCGTCAGCGGCTCGCCGATCGCGATGGCGATGCGTGCGAACGGCCGCGGCAGCACGAACTTGTCCCAATGCACCAGCCACGCGCTCGATGCGGCATAGGCGAGCGGCAACAGCGGACGCTGCGACATCTGCGCCAGAAGCACCGCTCCGGGCTTGCACTTGAAGCGCGGGCCACGCGGTCCATCCGGATTGAGCACCGGCGAGACCTGCTCGCGCATCAGCGCCTGGAAATATTCCTTCATCGCGAGCGCGCCGGTACGCGTCGACGAGCCGCGGATCACGTGGCCACCGAGCCGCCGCATGATCATCGCGCCCAACTCGCCATCCAATGATGGACTGATCAGGAATCCGACACGCAGTGGGCGCGTGCCTTGTTGCGAGAGCAGGAACTGCGCGCAGAACAAGTGATGTTGGTGCCAGTACACCGGCAGGAACGAAGGCTGTTTCGCCAGCACCGCATCCAGGTGTTCAGCGCCCACGACGACGTGCACGCGGCAGCTCCGCCACCACAATCGCACGAGTCCGGTGACGAATGGCGCGGCGACGCGATACAGCAGCCGGCGGCCAGGCTTGAGCCGCTGGCTGGTGATGCTGACCTGGCCGTAGAGTCCGCCGCGCAAGCCGCCATCGCCCGGCGCATTGGGACGAGATTCGTTCATGAGTACGCTAGAATGACGCGGCCCATCGACTGACATTCACTTACTTTAGACGCAGCGTCAACCGACCCGAGCATGAATGCCAACACGCTGAGCGAGATGCTGCAGGCGCACCGCGGCGCCGACCGCTCGATCACTTACTACGAAAGCGAGGGCAGCCAGCGCGTCGTGCGTTATGGCGAGCTGTACGAGCGCGCGCTCGGCATCCTGCATCACCTGCAAAAACTCGGCGCGAAGCCCGGTGACCGTCTGCTGCTGTTCCTGGGCAGCAATGAAGCCTTCATCGACGCATTCTGGGCCGGCATCCTCGGCGGTATCGTGCCCGTGCCGGTGGCGCCCGGGATCAGCGACGAACACCGCCACAAGCTGCTGCGCATTGCCACGCAGCTTGGACGGCCTTTTCTTTACACCGATCGGCGCCTGCTCGATCGCATCCGCAATTTCGCCGACGAACACCAGCAGCAACAGTCCTATGCGCTGCTCGCCGAACGCGCCTTCGTGACCGACGATCTCGTCGACATCTCGCGCGCCGGGCGCGTCCACGCATCGAGGAGCGAGGATCCGGCGTTCGTGCAATATTCATCCGGCTCGACCAGCTCGCCAAAAGGCGTCGTGCTGACGCACGCGAACCTGCTCGCGAACATGCGCGGCGTGACCAGCGCGATCCGCTACACGGACCAGGACATCGGCCTGTCGTGGATGCCGCTAACGCACGACATGGGGCTGATCGGCTTCCACATCTTCCTGGTCGGCAACCGCATCAACATGCACCAGATGGCTACCGAGCTGTTTGTGCGCCGACCCGTGCTGTGGCTGCAGACCGCATCGAACGTGCACGCCACGCTGTTGTGCTCCCCGAACTTCGGGTACCGGCACTACCTGAAGGTGCTCGGCGAGCGCGCGCTCGACTCGCTCGATCTCAGCAGCGTGCGCATCATCTTCAACGGCGCGGAACCAATCAGCCTCGCGTTGTGCGATGAGTTCATGGATCGCTGCGCGCCGGCGCGACTCGCGCGCAATGCGATGTTTCCCGTGTACGGGCTCGCCGAAGCGAGCGTCGCGGTCAGCTTCCCTCCGCTTGGCTCCGCCTATCACGCGAGCCATTTCGATCGTCATCGGCTCAACCCCGGGCAGCAAGTCGCGATGCTGCCTGCGACGAATCACAACGCATTGTCACTAGTCGCCGTCGGCGGCGCGATTCCACTGTGCGAACTGCGCATTGCCGGCGACGATGAACGACCGCTGGCGGATGAGCACGTTGGGCACATCCAGATTCGCGGCGCAAATGTCACGGCCGGTTATCTCGACGCGCCCGAGGCCAATGCCGCTGTGCATACTGCAGACGGCTGGTTGCGCACCGGCGATCTCGGCGTCGTGCATGAGCGCGAGCTTTACATCACCGGACGCCACAAGGAGATCCTGTTCGTCAACGGACAGAACTACTACCCGCATGATCTCGAGGCCGTTGCGCTCGAGGTGCCGGGAATCGAGCTCGGCAAGATCGTCATCAGCGGCGTGCGCGCGAGCGGCGCCGAAAGCGATGCGCTGGTCGTGTTCGTGTTGAACCGCGGTGAGCTCGCCGATTTCCTGCCGCTGGCGCAACGCGTGGCTCGCCAGATCGGCGAGCATGCGGGGCTCGCTGTCGATGCTGTCGTGCCGGTGCGCCGCATACCAAAGACGACAAGCGGCAAGGTGCAGAGGCACCTGCTCGAAGAGGAATTCCTCGCCGGTGCAAACGATGTCGATCTCGCCGCGCTACGCACGCTGGCGGCGACGAGTGGCGTTCGGCTCGACGGCGGGAGCGGTGTCGAGGCGGAACTCCAGGCTATCTGTGACACGGTACTGGAAGGACAGCGCATCGGATCGAACGACAGCCTGTTCGATGTCGGCGTGAGTTCGATCAAGTTGGTCGGCATGCAGGAGAAAATCGAACAGCGGTGGCCGGGGCTCGTCGATGTCACCGACATTTTCGATCATCCGAGCATTGCCGAACTGGCGCGGCTGATCGAGTCGCGCCAGCACAGCGGAGTCAAGCCATGAGCGAATCCTCGACGCCCAATGCAGCAGGCGCAGCGCGCGCGCTGCTCGCCGTGCGGCGCGGCGCGGCCCCATTGAGGGCGCTGCCGGCGGAGCTGGTGCCAAAGACCCTGGCCGATGCGTACGCAATCCAGTACGCGATGCTGCGCGAACTGAACAGCAGCATCGCAGGCTGGAAAGCCTCCCTGTTCGACTCTGAAAACGGCATCTGCGCTCCGCTACCGGCGAATTCCGTTCGCGACGCGCCGGCCTACCTCGTGCCGGCGCGCCTGCCAACGCAGCGGAACACGCGCTTCGGCATCGAACCCGAGATTGCCTTCCGCCTGGGCGCAGACCTGCCACCGCTTCGTGCCGGCGCGCGCCATGAGCGCGACGCGGTCTGCGCGGCGATCGTCAGCGCGCACGCGGTGATCGAAGTGGTCGTCAGCCGCTACGCTGATGTCAACGCGGTCACGCAACTCGAACGAGTCGCCGACAACTTCATGAACGAGCTGCTGATCGTCGGCCCCGCATGCACGGCATGGCAATCGCTCCCGCTGGCCGATTTGCCGCTGGAAGTGCGCGTCGACGGGAAGACCGTCTACCAGGGGCGTGGCGGACATCCACTCAACGATCCGTTGCTGCCCGTGGTCTGGCTCGCCAATCACCTGTCGCAGTTTGGACAGGGGCTGCGCGCCGGCGAGATCGTGACGACCGGCAGCTGCAACGGAGTGCGGCACGTGACGCTCGAACAGACGGTGTCCGCATGGTTCGATGGACTGGGCTCGGCGATCGTGAGGTTCTAGCGGCCAAAGCCGCTCGCCCGCTACGTGTCTGTTGCGATTTTCGTCGGCGGTTCGAGCTTCCAGCGCCGGTGCGTCCACGCCCAGTCTTCAGGATTTTCCCGCACCAGCGCTTCGACGCGCGCAGCATAGCGGCCGATCAGTGTCGGTACGTCGAGGTCCTCGCCCGCGGCGGCGATCGGCTCGAAGTGCGTCTCGTAATGCCCACGGCGCAGGCGCCGCAGCGCAAGGAAGTAGACGCTGTAGCGGCCGGCGCGCGCGATCTCGGCGGGGCCGGGAAAGAACGCCGTTTCCCGGCCGAAGAATTTCAGCCACACGCGGCCGGGGCTGGAAGTGGGCACCTGGTCGGCGACCATGCCGATCGCATGTGCGGTGCCGCGCCTGCGCAGCACTTCGCGCAGCAAGCGCTTGCCCGGCACCATGCGCGTGCCGAAGCGGCCGCGCAATCCCAGCATGAGCTGGTCCGCGGCTTCGCTGTGTGGCGGCTTGTACGCCGCGAGAAATGGCGCGCCGAACCCGAGCGCGAGCGCCTGCAACAGCCACTCCCAGTTGCCCTGGTGCGCGGCGAGAACGAGCACCGGAGTGCCGCTCGCCAGTTCCGCTCGCACGCCGGGCATGTCGGGCATCTGCATGCGCGCGCGCAATTCGTCGGGTGACATCGTCGCGAGACAAGGCAGCTCGAACAGCACTGCGGCGAGCGAATCGTAGTGTTGCCGCAAGATGCGCCGGCGTGAATCCGCATCGAGCTCGGGAAGCGCCGCGGCGAGGTTGGAGCGCGCGACCGCCACGCGATAGCGCAGCACATCGCGCATCAGGAATGCCATGGCCTTTGCCAGCGCGTACATCACCGGCAGCGGCACGTGGCCGAGCGCGCGCAGCCACCACGCGGGCTTCGGGTTTTCCTTGCTAGAATTCACGCTGCGCGCAGTCTAGCAGCGCCCGCGGCGGGCGCGGAGTACGCCATGCTCTGGATCAAGTGCTTTCACGTGCTCGGCGTCATGGCCTGGATGGCCGGCATTTTCTACCTGCCGCGCATCTTCGTGCACTACGAGGAAGGTCGCGCGGCCGGCGAAGATGTGCGGCGCCTCGTCACGATGGCGAACCGCCTCTATGCATTCATGACGCTGATGGCGGTGGTGGCCCTGGCCTTAGGGCTCTGGCTGTGGCTGGGCTATGGATTTTCTGGCCGGTGGCTGCAGGTGAAGCTGCTGCTGGTGATCGGGCTGATCGGCTATCACCTGGCCTGCCGCCGGTTCGTGCAGCGCCTGCGCAGCAACGCGGCGCTTCCCAGCGGCACCCTGCTGCGTCTGTTCAATGAAGCGGCGCTGTTGCTCATCGTGCCGATCCTGATCATGGCGATCGTCAAGCCGTTCGACTGACAGCCGCTACTCACGAGAACATTTCGCGCTGGATCTCCAGCACCCGCCGCACATTTTCTTCCGGCGTATGCTGCAATACGCCGTGCCCGAGGCCGCAGACCCAGGCCGCGCGAATGGCCGGCGGCAACTGTACGACCGATGTGAATACCTTGCGCACGCGCGACTCAAGCTCGGCGGACGGCAGATGGAGCCACTCCGGATCGAGATTGCCCTGCAGGCACCAGCGCGGCGTCTGCTCGCGCAGCGTCGTGGCCAGTTCATGCCGCCAATCGACCCCTAAGCATTGCAGCGGCAAGGGCTCAAGCGCGCGCCAATGGTCTGGCCCCGTGTCGCGCGAATAGTAGATCAACGGCGTGTCGGGACACGCCGCGCGGAAACGCGAGAGGACCTGCGTCAGCGGCTGGACCGCATGCCGCTCGAACTGCGATGGATCGAGTGAACCCGCCGCCGTATCAAACAACGCCACGCAATCGGCGCCAGCGCGCGCCTGCAGCACCATATTCGCGGCCAGCACGTCGATGAGCTGCTCGCAAAAACCGGCGTAGAGCCCGTCCTCGAGGCCTTGCAAGCCTGTGCGGTTGAATCCCTCGTGCGAACCCGCGACGGCGTAGGCGTATAGCGTGAACGGCCCGCCAACGAAACCGATCAGCGCGCGCTCAGCGCCCAGCCGCGGGCGCAGCAGGCGGATCGCTTCGGCCTGGAACTCCATGTGCTGTGCGACGGCCGCGCCGCGCCGGAGCCGCGCCAGGTCCGCGCGGTCGCGCAAATACCAGTCGAGCTGCGGTCCCGGCTCGTATCGCAGCCCCATGCCCATGGCCTCGAGCGGAAACAGTAAATCCGAAAACAGGATCGCTGCATCGAAGCCGAAATCATCGATCGGCCCCATCGTCACTTCGACGGCGAGTTCCGGCTGCTTGCACAACGCGATGAAATCATGACGCGCGCGCAGCTGCTGGTAGTGCTTGTGGTAACGGCCGGCCTGGCGCATGAACCATACCGGTGGCCGGCCGGTGTTGCGGCGCGCCAGCGCAGCAATCAGCAACGATTCACTCACGGACCAGCTCGTTCAGCAGGTAACCGACGCCGCGGATGCTGCGGATCACGCGCGGTTCATTCGCGTCCGGCTCGACGAGCTTGCGCAGCCGCACGATGAAATTATCGACAGTGCGCGAGGTCGGAAATTCATCGGCCGACCAGGCCTTGTCGAGGATCTCATCGCGGCTGACGGCCTTGCCGACGCGGCTGGCGAGCAGCCTTAGCACCGCGCATTCCTTGTGCGTGAGCGCGTGGCTTTCGCCCTCCACTTCCGCGCTGAAGCGTTCGAAGTCGACTCGCGCGCGGCCGATGCGCACGACGCCGCGCATTTCGCCCGGCAGCTCCACGAGATCCTGCGCGCGCTTCAGGCAATTCTGGATGCGCAACAGCAGCTCGCGGAAATGAAACGGCTTGGTCAGGTAATCATCGGCCCCGAGTTCGAGTCCGCGCACGCGATCTTCCGGATTGCCGTGCGCGGTGAGGAACACAATCGCGGACTGCGGCGCGGCGCCGCGCAACTCGACGGCGAGCTCGAAGCCGTTGCCGTCCGGCAATCCAACGTCGAGCAACACGAGCTGGGGCGGTTGGGCGCGCCAGGCCTGGCGCGCCAGTGCGGCCGACGCGGCCAGCGTCACGAGGTAGCCGGCGGCCTGCAGCCGCTCAGCCAGCGTCTCGCCAACGTTCTTCTCGTCCTCGACGATGAGCAGGCGCGCGAGATTGTTCATGGCGTGGCTGGCTCGCGGCTTGCCGCGAAGTAAAGCTCGGCGCGAAATCCCTGCCCGGGCGCGCTGTGGAACTCGACGCGGCCACCCATGCGCTTCATCAATGCGCGCACCAGGTACAAGCCCACGCCGCTCCCGCCCGATGCGGCACCGCGGCCGAAGAGTCGACCGAGCTGCTGTGCGCCAACTGCAGTGCCGGCGCCGTCGTCGCTGTAGTCGAGCAAGACCTGGTCGCCGCGCGCGGTACCGGCGAGACGCACCTGCACGCGCTCGCGCTGGGCATGGCGCACCGAATTCTCGATGAGGTTTCGCAGGATCATCTGCACCGCGGCCGCGTCGGCCAGGATCGGCGGCAAGCCGGGAGTGAGTTCCAGGCCCAGATCGACGCGCGCGCCGTGTGTCGCGGCGATGCCTTGCAGCAGCCGCTCGAGCCATCCGTGCAGCGGCACGGCCTGCTCGGCAAGCGGCCCGCCGCCCTCGATGCGCGCCAGTTCCAGCGTCTTGTCGATCTGCGATTCGAGCCGATGCGAATCCTCGAGCAGGCGCTGTGCCAGCTCGACGCGCTGGTCTCCCTCGGCGATCGCCTCGGCCTGCAATCGGATGCTGGTCAGCGGCGTGCGCAATTCATGCGTCACCGCGGCGAAGAAGGCCTGCATGCCGCGGGCTCGCCAGTTCTCGCGCCAGTACAACCAGGCGAGCAACGCGCTCACCGCAAAAAGCAACAGGAAAAACACCGCCGACTCGCCCACGATGCGCCGATGCGTGCTGGCCCATTGCGCGGCCACTGTGCTGTCGGCGCTGCCGGCGAGCGATTGCAGTTCGCTGATCTGGCGCGCCTGGCTGATGACGAGGGCGACCCAGCCCGCGCCCAGTACGAGCACCAGCACGATCCACAATGCCGCAAGCGCTGCGAACAGCCGAGCGCGGCGCGCCGGCATCACGCTAAGGCTCCCCTGTCCGGCCTTGAGGATCATGTGCTCAACCACTCCCGCCACTTGTGCACCGACGGAAAAATCATCGGCGCGGCGATTCCCGCGCGTCGCAGCGTCTCGGCAGTCTTGCCCGGACCGCAGGCATGCCGGCAATCCGCACGCACCACGCCACGCCAGCGTTCGAACTGTATGCCACTGTGCCACCAGGCCTGCAATGCGTCACCGGGACCCGCACCGCTCGCGTCCGCGCGCACATGACGATAGGTGGCCAGCACCGGCACGTCGTCCCAGCCCGCCGCGCCTTCCTCGTTCGTCAACGCGAGCCATTCGCGCAACGGCGGGAGCGAGAGCAATGGAGCCGCCAACGTGGGGCGCAGTGCTGCGAAACCGAGTGATTCCGCGCAGCCCTCGACCCAGACGCCGCGCGAGGCGAGCGCGAACCAGCTTTCCGTGCCGGAGACCCAGATGTGGCCGCAGCGGTTGATCTCGCCGGCGCTGAGTTTCTCGGGCAATGCGCGGCGGTGGGCGATGAACGTTGCGCCCGCCGCGGCCAACCGGCGCGCGCACTGCGCAACGGCACTCTCGATCGCTTCAAGCGCCGGGGAGCGTTGCTCGCTTCCATCCCATGCGCGCACCGGTGCATGCGGCGGCGGCGGCAGCGTCCAGCGCAGTTCGGGCGCAGCGGGGCCGTCGTCGCCCGCTTCGCGCACATAGAGCAGCGCACCGAGTGCGTCGACCTGCACCTGCGTCGCGCCGAATTGCTGGTGGCATCCGCCGCCGCGCTGCGCGAGCAGCGCGCGCTCAGCCCCGATCGCCTCGCGCGTCGACGCATCGTCGATCGTCGCCAGCAACGCGCGCGTGCGCTCATCGTCGGCGCGGCATTCGATCGCCAGCGCGCCCTGCGCCGGGGCCGCAGGGCACAGCGTCAACGGCAGCAGCATGCGCGGGAGCCCGGCCAGCAGTTCGCGCAGCACCGCGGCTGCGCCGACCGATTCGTCCTGCCACAGGCGCGCCAGCCCAGCGTACGCAAGCACGATGCCATCGAGATGCCGCTCGGCGCCGCGCGCCTCAAGCAGCCGGCGCAGCCGTGTGTCCACGTTGCCGCGCAGTTCGCACAGCTGCACGCCGGGCGAACCCGGCAATGCGCGCTGGAGGAAGGAAGGCACAAAAGCCTGGCGGCGCGGCGATGAACTGCCGATGCGCAGTGGTGCGCGGTTCGACAACCGCGCGGGCACGTCGGCGGCATAAACGACGATGTCACGCGGATTCTCGCGCGGCGGCACTGCGCCGATGCACACGCCCTCGGGCAGCTCGAGGCTCAGGTCCTTGTACGAATGAACGCTGAAATCGACTTGTCCCGACTGCAGCGCGGCGTCGATCTCGGCCGTGAAGAATTCCTTGCCCTCGACCCGTGACAGCGGCGTGTCAAGGATACGATCGCCGCGCGTCTCGATGCCGACGAGTTCAACCTGCAACCCGGGATGGAGCCGTTCGAGCGTTTTCGCCACGGCACTGCTTTGTGCCCGTGCCAGCAATGAACGGCGGGTGCCGAGCCGTAGTGGCCGCTGCGTCATCCGGATCAGGCCCCTGGAGGAAAGTCAGGAGCTAATAGTGGCAAATGCGGCGCGATCTTCCCACCCGTGCGATTCCGTGGCGACGGAATTCGGTGAACGCAGTGCGGCCTTGTCAGCGCAGGCACGCCGCGCCCGCGCCAGCTGTACGCTGCGCTGGTCGGACTGCGACCGCAACATGTCGAACAGGGTCGTGAGATCCGTCAGGCCTGGCACGCCCGCCCAAAGCGCCGCGTTCGCGTGGCTCAAGCCCAGGTGCACGATGCGACCGCCCTGCCGCGGGTTCGATTGCCAGGCGGCGATGCGGCCCGGGTCGCGCGCCTCGTCCTCGGGGATACACAGCACGACGCTGCCCGCCGTGGACCAGGCTGCAAGCTCCGCGGCTTCGCTGCTGTCGAGCACGCGGCACGCACGATCCGCATTGCGCCGCTGCAACAGCGCCTTCAGTTCCAGTGCGCGTTCACGCGTGCGGTTCCAGACCAGCAGCTCGCGCGAATCGAGCCAGGGCGCGACGGTTTGCGCCAGCGCTCCCGCGCCGACCAGCAGCGTCGGGCCCTGCGCCGTGCCGCCCAGCAAGCGTCGCACCTGCGATCCGTACGATGTGCTGCCGAGCCCCGAGAGCTGCGCTGCGCGAATCTCTTTCGTATCCTTGAACAGCCGCTGCACCCAACCGTCGAACTGGCGCGACAGCAGGCTCGGCGTGGCGCTGAAGGCGCGCCACGATTCCTTGACCTGGCCAAAAACTTCGGTCTCGCCGGGCAGTCGGCTCTCCAGCCCGCACGCAAATCGCAACAGGAAGGCATGCGCCTCGGCCCCGGAAAAAGCCTGTGCCCGAGCGGCCGCCGGCAAGCGTTCAATCAACTGCGCGCGCGCATCGCGGCCAATCATCGCCACGACGATGCGCTGGCAGGTCGCAACGACCCAGGCCTGCTGAAAGCCGGCTGCGGCGGCCAGTTCGGCCGGAGACAGCGGCGTCGCGGCGCCTTCGAAGTGCAAAACCTGCAGTTCCGCCAATTTCATGGACTGCAGGCTAGCCGCCGCGGATTGGGGTTGTGTCACGGCCCAGTCATGCCGTGAGCTGGCTCACACTTGGAAGCGTTGCAAAATGGCGCCTGGAACTGCGACGGCTGTACACAATCCGCCTTGCGCCAGCAGCTAGATTCGCAAGTCCTATGGGTATACGCGTGCTACATCCGCGGCATTGTGGCGGCTGTGACGGCCGGCCGCGCGCATTGGCACGCCTGGGCGCTTTCGTGCTCTTGTCCGGGCTGTTTGCGGCGGGCGCCGTGCATGCCGATTGCATCGGATTGCCATTCCCGGACCTGCAGCCGTTGGCGCTGCAGGAGGACGTGGACGCCAACCAGGCACTGGCCCGGGCGCGCACGCTGATTGCCGCGGGCGTTCGCGATCATTCCATGCCACCGCTCCGGCTCGCGGCGCTGTATGCGATCGAAGCGCAAAGCAACAGCATCCTCGAGCTCGACGCGGACACTCGCGCGGCCGCGCTCAGGGGCCTGGCGATCGCGACGCCGAATGACAATCCCGTCTACCTGAGCCTGCTGATCTCTTATGCGGAGACCGTTTACGACACGGCGGGCCTGAACCGGGAGGTGGACAAGATGGCCACCGCCGCGGCGCGCGCTCAACCGGGATCGGCCTCGAATGTCTGCCTGCTGACCATGCTCGGATGGCTGCAGCACCGGCTCAACCGGGATGACCTCGCCGTCGGTACCCTGACCAACGCATACCACGAGAGCTCAGCGGCGCCGTTGGCGCGGCAGCGGGCGCGCACGGCTGAAGCGCTGGCGACCGTCATGGATGGCATGGGCGATTTCGACCAGGCGCTCGAGCTGATCCAGGAGGCATTGGCGTGGGAGCAGGCGCACCAGGCGCTGCAGTCATTGTCCGTGACACGCTACACGCGCGGTACCGTGCTGCTCGAGAAAGGCGATGCGCGGGCGGCGCTCGCCGAGTTCGCGGAATCGCGCTCACTGGCCGATCGACTCGGCGATCACCAGGGTGTCGCCTACGCCGACCTGCGATCCTGCGAAGCACACATCAAGCTCGGCGCGAACGCGTTGGGGCGCGTGGCCTGCGAATCGGCGAAGGCCGCGTTTGCTGCGGTCGCTGTCGCGGACCTGGTCAAGCAGGCGGAAGCGCTGCTGGCTCGCGCCGATCTCGACGAAGGGCACGCCGCGGTGGCGCTGGCCAGGCTCAATGCGGTGCTTGATCACAACGGCGCCGACATCGTGCCCCGAGCGGTTCCGGCGCTTTACGAACTGCGGGCACGCGCCAATGCGGCCACCGGAAAATTCACCGCTGCCTACGCCGACCTGAGTGAATACGTGCAGCGCGCCCGCTCGGTCAGCGACGCGGACCGGGCCCGCAGCGGAAGCGTGTTCCGCGCGCGCTTTCGCGTCGACAGAGAAGTGGAACCCAAGGCAATGCTGCAGCGCGAACTGTCACTGACGCGCG
>JBEPVS010000004.1:0-37041 GCA_041690875.1 Gammaproteobacteria bacterium | reverse complement strand
GCAACACGCTGCTGGTTGTCGAACACGATCCGCAGATCATGCGCGCGGCCGATCGTCTCCTCGATCTCGGCCCCGGCGCGGGCGAACACGGTGGCCGCATCGTGAGCTACGGAACGCCCGCGCAGGTCGCGGCTGACCCGGCGTCCGTTACCGGCGCGTGGCTCGCCGGGCGCAGGACATTGCCGCCATTGCGCGCGCGCATGACACCCGCTGCCGCGATTGGTGATGGCGTGGGTCGATACGACGATGCCGGCGCCATCGAACTCAAGGGCGTCACCGCGCACAACTTGAAGGACATCGACCTGCGCATTCCGCTGCGTCGGCTCGTATGCCTGACGGGCGTGTCGGGTTCTGGAAAATCCACGCTGATTGAACAGGTGCTTTTCCCAGCGCTGCAACAGGCGAAGGGCAAGGGCGGCGAAGCGCCACTGGAGCATCGCGCGCTGCTCGGTGCCGAGCTGATCGACTCCGCAGTACTGATTGACCAGAGACCCATCGGACGCACGACGCGCTCGAACCCGGTCAGCTACGTCGGCGCTTTCGATGAGATCCGCGCGCTGTTCGCCGCCACGCCGGATGCGAAGTTGCGCCGCTACACCGCCGGAACGTTCAGCTTCAACAGCGGCACTGGCCGCTGCCCCGTGTGCAGCGGCAACGGCTTTGAGCACGTCGAGATGCAGTTCCTCGCCGATGTGTACCTGCGCTGCGGTGAATGCGATGGCAGCCGCTATCGCACCGAGACGCGCGAGGTAAAACTCACCGGCGCAAACGGCGCGCGCGCGGACATTGCCGCAGTGCTGGAATTCACGGTGACCGAGGCGCTGGAGTTTTTCGCCAATTCACCGCGCACGTGCGCTCGCCTGCAACCATTGTCTGATGTGGGACTCGATTACCTGCGCCTCGGGCAACCCGTGCCGACGCTGTCGGGCGGCGAAGCGCAGCGCCTGAAGCTTGCCGGATATCTCGCCGAAGCGGCGCTGGCGCCGCGCCGCAATGCCTCGGCGCGGCTCGGCAATGGCAAAGGCAGCACGGCGGCGCGCGCCACGACTGCCGCACCGGCCGCGCCCGCTGCCGGAAAACTGTTGCTGTTCGATGAGCCGACGACCGGACTGCACTTCGAAGACGTCGCGCGATTGCTGCGCGCGTTCATGCTGCTGCTCGAGGCGGGACACTCATTGCTGGTCATCGAGCACAACCTGGAAGTAGTCGGCGCCGCGGATTGGATCATCGACCTCGGGCCCGAAGGCGGCGCCGCGGGTGGCCACATCGTCGCAACCGGCCCGCCGGCGCAGATCGCGGCGACGGCGGGTTCACACACCGGCGAAGCCCTGCTCGCGCAGCAGCGGCAAATGCGCACTGTTGCGGTTCCCGCCGCACCGGCCAAGCGCCTGGCCATCGCTCGCGCGCCGCAGATCAGCGTGCGCGGCGCGCGTGAACACAATCTGCGCAACCTGAGCGTCGACCTGCCACGCGAGAAGTTCACGGTCATCACCGGCGTATCAGGGTCGGGTAAGTCGACGCTTGCGTTCGACATCCTGTTCCACGAAGGGCAACGGCGCTATCTCGAATCGCTGAATGCCTTCGCACGCCAGTTCGTGCAGCCGGCCGCGCGGCCTGATGTCGATTCGGTCACCGGGCTGCCTCCGACAGTCGCCATCGAGCAGCGCGCGAGCCGCGGCGGCCTGAAGAGCACGGTGGCAACGCTGACGGAAATCTATCACTTCATGCGGCTGCTGTACGTGCGCCTCGGCGTGCAGTATTGCCCGGATGACAACATTGCGATCGCACCGCAAAGCCCGGCGCATATCACCGCGCAGCTGGCGCGGGCGCATCGCGGGCGACGCCTACAGCTGCTGGCACCGCTGGTCGCGCAGCGCAAAGGCATCTACACCGACCTGGCACGCTGGGCTGCGGCTCGCGGCGCAAAGCAACTGCGCGTCGATGGCAAGTTCGTGCCGAGCGAGCCCTTCCCGCGGTTGAAGCGCTTCGTTGAGCATACGATCGAGTTGCCAGTCGCAGACCTCAAGATGACGGTGCGCAACGAAGCGCAACTGCAGGCCGGCGTTGTCGCCGCCCTGGATGCGGGTCGCGGTGTGCTGCATGCACTCGGTGAAACCGGAAATGTTGTCGTGCATTCAAGCCGCCGCGCCTGCCCGCGCTGCGGCCGCGGCTTCGCCGAGCCCGATCCGCGGTTATTGTCATTCAACTCGTCGCAGGGCTGGTGCGTCGAGTGCCACGGCACCGGCGTTGCGCTGCACGATTTCAATCCCGAGGAAACCGGCGAGGAAACGCAGTGGCTTCGGTCCGACCAGCCCGAAGCGGCAGCCTGTCCCGCCTGCCACGGTGCGCGGCTCAATCCCATCGCGCTTCACTTGCGGCTCGGCGGCCGTTCGATCAGCGCGCTCACCTCACTCAGCGTCGATATGCTCGCCGCTTTCTGCAAGCGGCTCCGGCTCGACGCGCGTGGCCGTGCAATCGCCCTCGATGCGCTCGCGGAAATTCGCAGCCGCCTGGAATTCCTGCAGCGCGTCGGCCTCGGTTATCTCTCGCTCGAGCGTTCCGCGCCGACACTGTCAGGCGGCGAGGCGCAGCGCATCCGGCTTGCGGCGCAACTCGGATCGAACCTGCAGGGCGTGTGCTACATCCTCGATGAGCCGACGATCGGATTGCATCCACGCGACAACGCGGTGCTGCTCAAAGCGCTCGATGCGCTGGCCGGAGCGCGCAACACGCTGCTGGTCGTCGAGCACGATGAAGACACGATTCGCCACGCGGATCACATCATCGACCTGGGACCGGGCGCCGGCGTGCGCGGCGGGGAACTGATTGCCCAGGGCACGGCGGCCGAATTGCGCGCCAATCCGCGCTCGGTGACCGGAAGATTCCTGGCCGAGCCGCTGCAACATTCCGCGACGCCGCGCCGGCCGGTAATCCAATCGACGCCGGCGCTGCAGCTCAGCGGTGTCACATTGCACAACCTGCGCTCGCTCGATGTGCGCATCCCACTCGGCCGCCTGGTCGTAGTCACCGGCGTATCGGGCTCGGGCAAATCGACACTCGCGCGCGACGTGCTATATGCGCGCGTGCACGCGGCGCTCGATCCGGCGCGGCGTGGGAAACCGCCGGGCGCGGGCACGCTGCGCGGCATGGAATCGATTACGCGCGTGCTCGAGGTCGACCAGACTCCGATCGGGCGCACGCCGCGCTCCTGCCCGGCCACGTATGTCGGATTCTGGGACGACATCCGCCGCATCTACGCAGGCTCGGATGAAGCGCGCATGCGCGGTTACACCGCGACGCGGTTCTCGTTCAACACGCCCGGTGGACGGTGCGAGGAATGCGGCGGCCAGGGACAGCGCACGATCGAGATGAGCTTCCTGCCCGATGTCAAAGTGCCCTGCGAGGTGTGCGGCGGGCGGCGCTTCGATGCGCCGACGCTCGAAGTGCATTGGCGCGGCCGTTCGGTCGCCGATGTGCTGGCGATGAATGTCGAGGACGCCGTCGAGTTCTTCCAGGCGCACACGCGCTTGCTGCGGCCGTTGATGCTGCTGCGCGATGTGGGCCTCGGCTACCTGACCCTCGGCCAACCGAGCCCCACGCTGTCGGGGGGCGAAGCGCAACGCATCAAGCTGGTCACCGAACTGGCGCGGCTGGCCCCGGTGAAGCCAGGACGCCGCGCCGTTCCGCACACGCTCTACGTGCTCGATGAACCGACGGTCGGGTTGCACATGGCGGATGTCGAACGCCTGACCAACGTGCTGCATCGGCTCGTCGATGCGGGCAACTCGGTCGTCATGGTCGAGCATAACCTCGATCTCTGCGCCGAAGCGGACTGGATCATCGACCTGGGGCCCGAGGCCGGCGCGCGCGGCGGGCGCATTGTCGCGGCCGGCACGCCGGCGCAGATTGCCGCGCGCCGTGCGCGCTCGCATACTGGCGCGGCGCTGGCGCCGTTTCTGCGCGAGCGCGCCGCCTGAAGCGCAGCGTTGCGGAGCGATCGATGCAACACGGACTTGTCTGCTGGAAATGCGGCGCGGATCTCGCGGCACTGACCTTGCCGTTGTCGCGACGCGATGAGTGCGCGCGCTGCCGCGCCGAGTTGCACGCCTGCCGGATGTGCGTCGAGTACGACACGGCTGTGGCGAAGCACTGCCGCGAACCCACTGCCGAGGAAGTCAGCGACAAGACCTGCGCGAATTTCTGCGATTTTTTTCTGCCGCGGCCGAAAGCCTTCGTGGCGCCGGACACGGCCGCGGTCGACAGCGCGCGCGCCGAACTCGACCGCCTGTTCGGGAAAAACTAGAGCGCGCGTTTGCGCGCAAGACGCGACGCTAGCTGTTGCCGAGCCGCTCGGCGAGACGGTTGATCAGGCGGCCAAAGCGCGATCCATTGGGCGCCGTCTGCGAAGCGCGCTTCGCGGAGCGGCGCGATGAATCGTTGATCAACTCGCCACGGCCGTTGTCCACATGCAGTTCGCTGGCGCCAAGAATCTCGAGCGTCTCCTCGAGTGACAGTTCGCGCTTCTGCGGACGCTTGCTGACCGGCTTCGTGCCCTGGCCTACGCGCAACTTGACGCGCTTGCCGCCCGGGGCGGCGCCCTTCGAAATGCCGACCGCGGCGATCGCGGCACGCAGCGCCGGAGTCAGCTCCGGCTCGGGCTTTCCCGGTTGCGCCTGCTTCGCTTCCTCGGGCAATTGCAGCGCGGGGCGGCTGCCGCTGGTCGCGGAGTCGGTCTGCACTTCCTCGATGAAATTGAGTTCCGGCCCTAGGTTCCTGGCCGTGGACAACGGCGGCAACGGCTTCGAAGTGGCCGCACCGGCACGCCCACGCTCGCGCACGCTGACCGGCACGACGGAGACGGACGTGAACTCCGAACGCACATACTGTGCCACCTGCTTCGCCGAAACCGCGTCGGTGAAGAAGCCGAGCCGCAGGCCATACCAGCGCCGGCCATCGCGATTGCCCTCGGCGCCGTACAACGTGTACGCACTGAAGATCGCCAGCTGGGGAATCTTCGTCATGTCAATCGGCTGCACGGACCACAGCAACTGCACGGCAAACAGCGGGGGCTCTGCGCGCGGCGCCTCGGGCGCCGGCGTTGCCGCGACGGGCTGGCGTTGTGTGCCGGCTTGCGCGTAGGTGGGCCTCGGCTTCGCGGCTGTCGCCGGACGCGCCGGCTCCAGGAGCCTGAGCACGGCCGGGCCTTCGAGCGTCGATTCCGTCGCCTTCACCGGCGCCGGGCCCGGCGCTGGCGTTTTCAACGCCACGGGCGGTGCGGCGCGCATGATCGTTGGCACGATCAACGGCATCGCTACGGTCGGCGCGATGATCGTGTGAACGCCGCTGGACTGGGTCGACACCTCGTCGAGCGAATTGATCGCAGCGCGCACGTCGCTCAGCGAACGCGCGGCAGCGGCAGCGTTTTCCTTGTTTTTCGCCGATGCGAAATCGACGATCGGCGCCGGGATGGCGCGCGGCCGATCGGGTACGAGTTCCAGCTGGATGACAGTCGCGGGTTGCATGGACTGCACTGCTGCCTCGACGGCTGGCGCGAGCGCCGCAGCCACTACAACAACCGCCGGAGCAATCTCCGCCGGAGGCGCACTCGCGAGAGAGGGCGTGACTGAGGGCGCATTCACGGGCGCCGGTTCGGCTTCAGCGGCGGCCGCGGCCGCAGCGCGCGCGCGCAAGCGAATGCCGGGAGCGGCACCGGCCCAGGCGCCGGGATACACATCGCGCACGAGATCGAGAATCTTTTCCGCTTCTTCCTGCGTGTCGAAATATCCCATGTGCAAGCGAAAACGCTCGCGGCCTTCTTCGAGGCGCCGTGAAACGAAGAACGTAAAGCGCTTCAGTCCGGCGTGCGTCGGCTGCACGAGGCCAACGGGCGTCGTGGACGCGCACAGGTTGACGACGAAGCGCGGACTGGCTGCAGCGGGCGGCAAGAAATTGCCGGGAGGAGCCGCGTAGTTGGCAATTGAACCGCTGGCCTGCTGCATGCATCGATCCCCGTTGCGTCGCCCAAGTCACTCGCGCGTGCGACCGGCCTTGCGGGGATGACACGCCGGCGCCTGAGGCTAAGCCGGGTGGCAACCCCGCTATCCACTGCGAAAAATCGCGGGGGACCGGAGGCTTTGCGTCCCTGCCTTACGACAGGTATGCCGGATACAGAACGTGACGAAGTTTGGCACGGTGACGCTGTGGGTCAAGTGCTGCGAAAGAGAGACAGTTCACAACTGCTGCAATCCGGTTATACCGGTCACAGTACTGTCAAATCCCTTTTTTAGCCTGCGGCGCGCAGCAGGGTGATCGCGGTGGTGCTCCGCCCCTGCAGCAGGGCGGTGATGTCGGCGGCCGCGGCGGGCCGTGCGAAGTAGAAACCCTGTGCGTAGTCACAGTGTCGCGCACGCAGGAATTCAAGCTGTTCCATCGTCTCAACGCCCTCGGCCACGACCCGTTTGCCGAGCGCATGCGCCATCGTGATCATCGTCTCCGCGAGCGTCGCCGCAGTGACGTTGTGCGCCACGTCCTCGATGAACGAGCGGTCGATCTTGATTGCCTGCACCGGATGAGCCCGCAGGTAGCCGAGCGAGGAATAGCCGGTGCCGAAATCATCCAGCGACAAATGGATGCCGAGCGCAGCCAACCGCCGGAGCGTCGCCAGCGCCTCTTCATCGGCGAACACCGATTCCGTGACCTCGAACTCCAGCATGCCAGGCGACACGCCGGCGCGATCGAGCGCATGGCGCACCACCTTGGGAAAATCGGTTTGGCGCAGCTGGTGCACCGACACGTTCAGTGCAAGTCGCGGCGGCGCGATGCCGGCAGCGCTCCAATCCGCCATCTGCATGCATGCGGCCTCAAGCACCCATGCGCCGATGTCGACGATCAGGCCGCTCTGTTCGGCGGCCGGCACGAACTGACCTGGATAGCGCATCGCCTCTCGCGGCGGCTGCCAGCGCAGCAAGGCCTCGAGCCCGGCGAGCTGTCCGTCGGACAGCGAGTATTGCGGTTGGTAGTACAGCGAGAACTCGCGCCGTTGCAGCGCGTTGTAGAGGCCGCTTTCCGCGGCGAGCGCGGGCATGCGTTGCATCGCGCGGTTGTAGAACACGGCGCGAGCGCGGCCGTCGGCCTTGGCCCGGTACATCGCAAGGTCGGCGTTGCGCATCAACTCATCGAGTGCGGTGCCATCGTCGGGGAACATCGTGATGCCGATGCTCGCGCCGGCGTGATGATCGCGTCCACCGATGTTGACTGCTTCCTGCAGCACTTCGATAACGCGCGTCGCGACCTGCTGCGCGCTCTCAGCCGTGCCGACGCTGCGCAGGATGATCGTAAATTCATCCCCACCGAGACGCGCGACCGTATCGCCGTCCTTGACGCAGGCGCGCAGCCGCTGCGCGACGATCTGCAGCATCTGATCGCCGGCGCTGTGGCCGACGGTGTCGTTGATCTTCTTGAAGTGATCGAGGTCGACGTACAGCAGCGCGCCGCGCTGCCGGCCGGCCGCAGCGCTGGCGAGTTCCTGCGACAGGCGGTCCCGGAACAGCAAGCGGTTCGGCAGCGACGTCAGCGGATCGAAATGCGCCTGGCGGTACAACTGCTCGCCGCGCGCGCTGTTCGACAAAGCAACGCCGATACGCGCTGCGCATTCGGTGCCGTAGCCGGCCATCTCGGCCGCGACCTTCGGCACGTCCCGATAGCCTACTGCGAGCACCGCCACCAGCTTGTCCTGCGAGATCACCGGCCACAACCAGAAAAATTCGGCGCCCTGCGAGCGCAACGGCTCGAGCACGCTGTGTCGGCCGGCTTCAAATCGACCGACCGTCAGGCCCGAATGCTCCTGGCACAGCTGCGACAGCAGCAGCGGATCGAGGCTGATGCGGCTGACTGGCGCGTGCTCGCCCGCCGCAGTCAGGTAAGCGCGTCCATAGTCGGTGGCATCCGGATCGAGCAAAGCGAGCATCGCCGCATCGCAGCCGGTGATCTTGCAGATGCGATCGAGCAGCGGATCGAGGCACGATTCGAGTTCCGCCGATTCCAGCAACATCCGGTCAATTTCATTGAGGCTCGCCAGCGCGCGCATCTTTTCTTCAAGTACACCGATGGTGCGATTGAATGCCACCGCGGTCGCGCGCGGCGCATCGCGTGATTCGCCCGTTGGCACACGCTGGTAGCGCCCTGCCGACAGCTCGCCGATCGCTGCCCGCAAACCTGCCAGCACCGGTTCCCAGCGCGCGCGCAATGCCGCGCAGAGGGCGAGGATCAGGAACGCGGCCAACAGCATCGGCACCGGCAGCACGCCGGCCGCCTGCGTCCAGTCGGTCCAGCCCGAGTCCAGCGGTGCGCTCGCAATCACTGCCCAGTGTCCCGCGGACAGGTGCGCCTCCTCCGGCAGCACGGCGACGACAGCGCCGCGCCATTCGCGCCGTGCCACGCTCCACGAACGCAACGCCGGTTCCGATTGCATTTCGGCCGCGCTCGAGCGTTCACGCGCGAACATCGACAGCAGGTCGGGAGGCAATTCCTCGTTCGCGCGCAACAGCGCGCCATTACCATCCAGCACGGCGAATGCGCCGCCTGTCGCCGCAATCTGGTCGTGGCCTTCCCAGAGCCAGTCCGGATTCAGTTCGAAATACGCGATCGCCGGAGCGCCCCCGGCACGCACAGCATGGAGCAAGTACAGGCCAGCGCTGCTCCCACCGCGCGTGCGCAACAACGTTTGGCCCGCGCTTAGCGCGAGTTGATCGGCGGGGCCCAGCGGCAATGGCGCGGCAGACCTGCCGGGCGCGGCGATCACGACGCCGCGGAAAATATCGGACCGAAGGATATGCGCGCGCAATTCGCCGCCGCCGGTGCCGGCATCGCCGCTGGTCACGACTTCCACGACCAGCTCGCTGGCAATCAATCGTGCGCGCAACTCGCGTGCGTAACCGCGAGCCTGCGTCGAAACGGTGTTCATGGCCGCGCGTTCGTCCGCGACGCGCAGCGCGTGTGCCGTGCCGAGCGAAACCACGAGCAGCAGCGCAGCGCACAGGAGCGCCATCGCCAGCCCTAGGCGCCGGCTCATCGACAGGGAAAAAATACCGGCGGGGATCGGCATGTATTGGCGGCGGGCTTTTTAACTTGAGCCCCATTTAACGATAGCCGGACGCTCGCCAATGCGCGTCAGGTCACGATTGTGTGTTTATGTCCTGCCGACCGCGAAGCGCGTCACACTCGAGGCTTCGTCGCCGGCTGGGCCAGCGTGCGGATCGCCCGCCAGGCGTGGCGACTGACGCCGAGACGGCCGCTGCGTCCCGCGGTGCTCATTGCCGTGGCGAGCGTGCGCACCGGAATCGCGCGCCACTGTTCGTAGCGGCCGAGAAGTAGTGGATTGACGAGCGGCATGATCACGCGCCCGGCCATCTCGGTGATGCGCCACTGCTTGCGCGTGCCGAGTATCAGCGACGGCTGCATCAGGTGCAGCGAGCGAAAATGCATCGCTTCCAGTGCGAGCTCGGTCTCGCCTTTCACGCGAAGGTAAAAATTGCGCGAGTCGGCCGCGGCGCCCGCGCTCGAAATAACGACGAGCGTTTTTGCACCAGCCGCCTGCGCGAAGCGGGCGAAGCGCAAGATCAAATCGTGGTCGACAGCGCGAAACGCCTGTTGGGTGCGCGCCTGGCGGATCGTGCTGCCCAGGCAGCAGTACGCGGCGTCGCAGGTGACACCGCGCAGGTCGTTCTCCAGGTTTTCGAACTTGAGGATGCGGTTCGCGAGCCGCGGCGCTTCGATTGGCAGCGGCCGGCGGCTCAGCGCGATGACGCGGCGGTAGTCGCCGTTGGCGGCCAGCACGCGCACCAGTTCGGTGCCCACCATCCCGCTGGCTCCCGCCACCAGCGCGATCGGACCGGTTTCAGTCTGCATCGGTGAAGCTTAACCCGCGCTGTGACGATTTTGGGAATTAGAGCCTGAGCTCCATCTGGCCGCCCACCGACGGGCGGCAGAACTGCGACAGGTCGAGATCGGGCAGCCGGCCACCCTCCAGCTTGAGGCGCTTGCGCGCCAGTTCGAAACGCGCGCGCAGCATGGCCGCCCACGGTCCGTCGCCGCGCATGCGGTGGCCGAAGCGCGGATCGTTGTCGCGCCCGCCGCGGGCCTGCTGCACCAGCGACATGACATGTGCGGCGCGCAGCGGCAAGTGTTGCTCGAGCCACGCCCGGAACAGGTCTTTCACTTCGTGCGGCAATCGCAGCAACACGTAGCCGGCATATTGGGCGCCTGCGCTCGCCGCCGCCTCGAGCAAGGCTTCCAACTCAGAATCATTCACCGCGGGGATCATCGGCGCGGTCAGCACGCCGACCGGCACGCGCGCCACGGCCAGCGCCGAGATGACGCGCAATCGCGCCTGCGGCGAAGCGGTGCGCGGTTCGAGCGTGCGCTTGAGCTCGGGATCGAGCGTCGTAAGGCTCACGGTGACGCGCACCAGCTTGCGCCTGGCAAATTCCGTCAGCAGGTCGAGGTCGCGCAGCACGAGCGAGCCCTTCGTGACAATCGTCAACGGGTGCCGAGCCTGCAGCAGCACCTCGAGCACATCGCGCGTCACGTGCAGTTTCTTTTCGATCGGCTGGTAAGGATCGGTATTCGCGCCCAGCATGATCGGCTGCGGCTTGTATGAGGGCCTCGAGATCTCATCGCGCAGGAGCCGTGCCGCGTCGGCCTTGTAGAACAAGCGCGTTTCGAAATCGAGTCCGGGAGACAGATCGACGTACGCATGGCTCGGTCGCGCGTAACAATAAATGCAGCCATGTTCGCAGCCGCGATACGGGTTGATCGATTGCGAGAACGGAATGTCAGGCGATTCGTTGTGCGAAATGACGCTGCGCGCCGATTAGGCGCGCACTTCGGTGGCGACCGAATCGGGGGTGTCTTCGCGGAACCAGCCGTCATCGACGGATTGCGATTGCGCGGTGGCGAATCGCCCCGGCGGATTGATCGTGGCGCCGCGGCCCTTCAACAAGCGCTCCATGGCGCTACTGTACGGATATACAGTCTTAACGCAAGGCCTTCAGGCGCCTTAAATTCGGCGCCGCCGCAGTGCGGCCAGCGTCGAACGGGCCGCCGAGGGGTCGTCGAGCGCCGGCTCGCTCACCCCAATGTCGCCGCGAACTGCACCAGCGCCTGCGCCACCTGCGCGGGCCGTTCATGCGGCAACAGGTGACCCGCCTCGGCGATGCACCCGACGCGCATCGTGGGCATCAGCGCCCTGAGTCGATCCAACGCACCGGGGCCGATCGCGCGCTGCATGTACTCCGATTCCGCGCCGTACAGCAGCAGGAGCGGTGCGCGCACGCGCGCCCAGCAGGCTTCCAGGTCGGCGCGGGCGTAGCGAATCGGCGTCGGCAGTTGCTGGCGCGGGTCGGCGAGAATTTCAAAACCGCCATCGACGGCGCGGGTCCATGCGCGCGCGAGATAACGCGCATGGGCGACGGCCAGGCGCGGGTTCGCGCGCTGCAAAGCGAGCGCCAGAGTTTCAAGCTCGGGGTAACGCCGCGCAATCGGCGGCGCCTTCAGCGCGTCGAGCCACGATTCGACATACGCGGGAAATTGCGCATGCGAAAGTTCCGGCATGCCGAAGCCTTCGAGGTTCGCAATCCACGCGACGCGCGCGGGACGCACGCCGGCGTAGATGGAAGCCACGGTACCGCCCATGCTGTGGCCGATGAGCCGCAGCGGCTGGTCGGGCGAGAGCACGCCAGCGAGCCAGTCGAGTTCGGCGACGTGATCGGCAAACCAGTAACGATCAGTGCGGCGCGCGCTGCGGCCATAGCCCGGCCAGTCGACAGCCACCAGTGGCCAGTCATCCGGCAGCTGGTCCGCGAGCAATTGGAAACCGGCGCCGCAATCCATCCAGCCATGCAACAGCAGTATCGGCGACGGATTTTGCGGCCCCCAATGAGTCAGCGCGATGCGGCCTTCGCGGCCGTCGAGTTCGCTCAGGCGCGCCGGGCGCCGCGGCGTGTAGTCCACACCCGTGCCCTCCGCGCCCATTGCATTCAACCGGCGAGGAAAGTGCGGTACGCGGGATTCACGCTCTCGTCGGTGAACGGATAACCGAGCTCGCGCAAGTGACCAAGGAACAACTCGCGATCGGCGCGCGGCACCTGGATGCCGGCAAGCACGCGTCCGCTGTCGGAACCGTGGTTGCGGTAATGGAACAGCGAGATGTTCCAGGCGCTGCCGATCGCCTGCAGGAATTCCAGCAGCGCGCCCGGTCGCTCCGGAAACTCGAAGCGGAACAGCATTTCATCGGCGATGCCGGTGCCACGTCCGCCGATCATGAAGCGCACATGGAGCTTCGCCATCTCATTGCTGCTCATGTCGATGACGCCGTAACCCGCCTCGCGCAGCCGCGCGGCCACAGCGGAGCAGTTCTCCTGTCCTTCGCGCAGCCCGAAGCCAACGAACAATTGCGCGTTGTCCGAGCCCTGGTAGCGGTAGTTGAACTCGGTGACGCTGTGCTGGCCAAGCGCGCTGCAGAATCGCAGGAAGCTGCCCGGTTGCTCGGGCACTTCAACCGCGAGCAGCGCCTCGCGTCCGGCGCCGAGATCGGCGCGTTCGGCGATGTAGCGCAGCCGATCGAAATTCAGGTTTGCGCCGCTGCTGATCGCGACGTAGCGCTGTCCCGCCGGTGCACCGCGCGCGACGTAGCGCTTGACGCCCGCGATCGCCAGCGCGCCGGCCGGCTCGAGCACCGCGCGCGTATCCTCGAACACATCCTGGATCGCCGCGCAGATTTCATCGGTGTTGACGACGACCACTTCGTCGACGAATTGTTGCGCCAGCGCGAAAGTCACCTCGCCGACGCGACGCACCGCGACGCCATCAGCGAAGAGTCCAACCTTGTCGAGTGTCACGCGCTTGCCGGCGCGGAGCGATTCGAACATCGCCGCGGAATCTTCGGGCTCGACGCCGATGACGCGCATGCGCGGATACAGACGCTTCACGTAGGCGGCGATGCCGCTGATCAATCCGCCACCGCCGACCGGCACGAAAATCGCATCCACCTCGCCACCGGTCTGCCGGATGATCTCCACGCCGATCGTGCCCTGGCCGGCGATCACATCCGGATCATCGAATGGATGCACGAACACCAGGTTCTGTTCACGCGCCAGCTCGAGCGCATGCTCGAAGGCCGCGTCGAAGATATCGCCGTGCAGTATCACTTCACCACCAAGGTCACCCACGGCGCGCACCTTGATTTCGGGCGTCGTGCGCGGCATCACGATGACGGCGCGCACGCCGCGCTTGCGCGCTGCGAGCGCTACGCCCTGCGCATGGTTGCCTGCCGATGCTGTGATGACGCCGCGCGCCGCAGCGGCCGAGCCGAGATGCGCGATCTTGTTGTAGGCGCCACGCAATTTGAACGAGAACACCGGCTGCAGGTCCTCGCGCTTCAATCGCAGCTCGTGTCCTATCCGGCGCGACAGCCGCGGCGCAAAGTCGAGCGGCGATTCGATCGCCACGTCGTACACGCGGGCCGTCAGGATGCGCTGCAGGTAGTCATCGCCCATGGGGCGAAGCTTAAGCGATCGGAGCGTTACGGTGGACCTACTTCAGCAGGAAGCGGAAGGTCGTGCGACCAAAGGTCACCAGGTCACCCGGCGTGAGCGGGCTGCGCGTGACGCGCGTGCTGTTGACGAATACGCCGTTGGTGCTTTCCAGATCCTCGACGACGGTGCCGGTGTTGGTATCCAGCAGCACGGCGTGGTGCCGGCTGATGAAATCGGCATCGATGCACATGTCGTTGTCGGGCGTGCGTCCCACGGTCGTGCGCCGGCCCAATATGTGCACGATGTCGGTATCGCCCTCGGTGCACACGAGGATGCGCTCATGCACTGCGTTCGCCGCCTCCTGGCTCTCGAGGCGCGCGATCCGCACCGCATGCTGCTGCAATTCCGCTTCGCGGCTGCGAATGAGATCCTCGGCCGCCGCCAGGTCGCCGCGCAGCGATTCGGCACCGGATTCCGCGACCTGCAGTTGTGCGCGCAGTGCATCGGCCGCGGCGGCGCTGTCGACAAGATCGGTCTCGAGCTGCGAGGCGCGCCGTTGCGCGACCAGCGCGGCGGCTTGCGCCGCGGCCAGTTCCTGGCGCGAGCCCTGCAGATCGCTTTCTATTTCACGCGCGCGCGTCAGCGCGACGGCGCCGTCATTGATCAATTTTTGCGCCTGCGTCTGGTTGCGCTGGTCCTGTTCGGCCACCCGTACCTCGAGCGCGTGCTGTTGTTCGCGCTGCGCCTCCAGCTGAGCGGCGAGGTCCGCAACGGTCTCTTCGTGGCCGCGCAGCATCGAATCGAAGACATACCGGCGGCCTTCCGTGTGCTGCAAAACTTCCTGATGGCGCGCAACGCGCCTGCGCAGATCCAGCAGTTCGGATTGGGTGTGCGCCAGTGCAGTCTGGCTGATAGCCAGCTCGGCCGCATGCGCGCCGGATGCGTGCCTCGCCTGCTCGTCGAGCTGCTGCTTGCGTTGCTTTTCCAGGTCGGCAAGCTGTTTCTCGCGTTGCTTTTCCAGCTCGGCGTGTTGTTTCTCGCGTTGCTTTTCCAGCTCGGCGTGTTGTTTCTCGCGCTGCGCTTCCTGGTCGGCACGCTGCCGCTCGCGCAATGCTTCCTGTTCTTTGCGCTGCTGTTCGCGCTGTGTTTCCTGCTGCGCGCGCTGCCTTTCCAATTCCGCGCGTTGCGCTTCCAATTCCGCGCGCTGCGCTTCCTTTTGTTCGCGCTCCACAGCCTGTTGCTTGCTCCGCGCTTCCTGCTGCTCGAGCTGGGCCTTCAGCACGGCCAGTTCGTCGCGCGATTTCTGCAGTCGCGCATCCAGGTCATCACGCTGCCTGCTACTGACGCGTATTTCCTCGCCCTGGTCGCGCAGGCGTTCTGCGAGTTGCTGCGCGTTCGCCTTCGCCGCGGCGAGTTCCGTCTCGAGCTGTTCGCGACTCGTGGTCGCTTCAGCCAGGCTGGCGTTCGCAGCCGCAAGGCTGTCCGTCGCCGTCGCGACGTTGGCGCGCAGGCCGTCCAATTCCTCCTGGTGTACGCGCAGCAATTCCTCGTGCGATGCCGAGCCCGCGATATGTGGAACCGCCCACGTGTCGGTGCCCGCATCCGCAGGCATGAGCCCCGGCATTTCGGCGGTGTCATCCGGATCCGGCGGCGAATTCAGTGAGCGGCGCTTATGTCTGTTCATGGGCCCGCACAAGTTTACGCGAAGCCTTCAAGGCCGGAGCCGGCAGCAGTTCAAACTGCGGAAGGGTACTCAGCCCGGCTGGGCGGTGCCTAAAATCCTAATCAAATCATTGGATTGCGCTTGTGCCGTGGCGTTGGAAATCGCCGCATCGGCGGCGCCCCCAAGCGTGAGTTCGTCACAGTTTGAACATTGCTTTCGTACTGCCACCAAAGCCGCCGCCGAGGCGCCCGAACACACCGCGCGGCGCACCAGGGCATTGGGCCGCGCGGCAGCCAGTGCGGCGGCGATATCCGCGCCCGCGGCGTGCGCGAGCACATCCACGCGCCGCTGCCGCAATGAGTCGAGTAAGTCGAGCAGCGCGAGCGCGTGCTGTTCGACGCCAAACGGCGCGGGGGGCGAGTCCGACATGCCGCAGCCGGGCAAATCCGGTGCATAGATCGAACGGTCCGCGCCAAGCGGTGCGAGCAGGGCCTGGAAAAAACGGCCTTCGCCCATTGCGCCCGGAATGCACAGCAATGCGGTCGCTTCATCGAAGCCGCCGCCCGGTGGAATGGCCTGGTAGACGTGCAGCTGGCCGTAACGGCAGTCGAAATACGTGCGGCGCAGCCGCGCGGGCGGCCTCATCGTTTATCGCTCGTGTCGGCGTGCAGGCGATGCAGGAAGCGATGCACGAGCGGAGCTGCGATGACGCCGGCGATCGCGAGCACCGCGATGCCGGAAAAGAGCGCATAACTGCCGGCGAAAACCTTGCCGGCAAAAGTCGACGGCGCGGCAAGCGGCCCCATGCCCGAGAGGATCATCGCGGCATTTTCGTAAGCGTCGATCCAACTCAAGCCAACGATGTAGTGATAGCCGAGCATGCCGGCGTAGAGACCGATCGCTATGAACACGAGCCCGATGCCGAGGCTGCGCAGTTGGCGGCGCACATAGCGTCGGAGTGGTGCGAGGGGCTGCGAGACAGGCTCGTAGCCAAGAATTTTGCTGCCCGGTTTCATTGCAGGGTGCGAATGATAGGCCAGACTGTGCAACGAGGGAATCTTGTAGGCGATTAGGAAATTGTTCGCGGATGCGGCAATTTCCCGTTGACGCTGCCCGGCGCGCAATGCTCCCATGATCGCGATGAGAACTTTGCCTTCGGTCTTGGTGTTGTTGGCGCTGGTCGCGGCCGCCGCAGGCACAGACTTGGCTCGCGCCGATGCGAGCAGCGCCGCCCTGCCGGACGACAGCGCGCTTGAAGCGGCCGGCGCGCGCATCGGCAAGATAACGATCAGGAACGACCAGATCTTCGACCTTGAAGATCCGCGCGAGAACAAGAAACTCTATCGAGTCGCGGACCGCTGGCACGCCCGGACGCGCGCCGGCGTGATCAGCTCGCAGTTGTTGTTTGCGAGCGGCGAGCCGTACCGGCATCGCCTGCTCGAGGAAACAGAGCGAAACCTGCGACGCTTGGGTTTCCTGCGCGAACCGCGCATCCGGCCCGTCGCCTGGCACGACGGCGTGGTCGACATTCTCGTCGAGACGCACGATGTCTGGACGCTGCAGGTGGGCCCAAGCTTCGGCCGAAGTGGCGGCAAGAACGACACTTCGATCGAGGTCGAGGATTCCAATTTGTTCGGCTTCGGCAAGACGCTGATCGCCGGTGCCAGTCACGGTGTCGATCGCAACTCAACGTATTTCGAATGGCGCGATCCGGCGGTATTCGGCAGCCGCTGGACCGATGCGGTCAAGTTGGCCAATAACAGCGACGGCCGCGACCGGCTCTTACAGGTGTTGCGACCGTTCTACGCGCTCGACGTGCGCTACGGCGGCGGCTTCCTGCTCGAGGATTCGCTGGGCGAGGACACGCGCTACCGGCTGGGCAGCGAATATGACCGCTACCAGCATGCGATGCGCGTGTTTGACGGCAACGCCGGCTGGTCGAAGGGATTGCGTGCCGGACACGTGCTGCGCCTTGCGGCGGGCTGGCGGAGCGAACGCAACACCTTCAGGCCGCTGTTTGTCGGTACGCCGCCGCTGCCGATTACGCTGGCGCCGATTCCGACCGATCGCGATCTCGACTATCCGTACGTTCGCGTCGACTGGCTGAGCGATCAATACCGTACGACGCGCAACAAGGATCTGATCGCGCGCACCGAAGATCTCGCGTTCGGACTCGCTGCCTCGCTCCAGCTCGGCCTCGCCGCCCCGGTTTTTGGCGCCGATCGGCGCGCCTGGGTGTACACGCTGGGTGCGTCCTACGGCACGAAGCTCGGCGAAAAACAGCAGTTGTATGGGATTGCTGCGATTGCCGGGCGCGCCGAGCAGAACGGCGCCACGGATGTGCGCAGCAGCGCCGACCTCGCCTGGTACTGGCGCACTTCCAGCCGCACGTTGACGCATGTGCGCGTCTCCGGCGCGGTCGGCCACGCGCTCGATCTCGATCATTACTACTCGCTCGGCGGCGACAACGGCCTGCGTGGCTATCCGCTGCGCT
Source organism: Gammaproteobacteria bacterium (assembly GCA_041690875.1). Classification (GTDB taxonomy): domain Bacteria; phylum Pseudomonadota; class Gammaproteobacteria; order Steroidobacterales; family Steroidobacteraceae; genus FEN-1191. The sequence goes on along the minus strand of JBEPVS010000004.1, from coordinate 19,352 downwards.
ACCAGCTCGGTGAGTCACTCGCGCAATTGAAGATCGAGGAGCGCGTCTACACCGACTGGTCGCTGTGGCGATTGTTCAATATCGGCGGCGCGGCGTTCTTCGATGCCGGCCGCACCTACGGAAAAAATCCGATCGGCGTGCCGCAGCTGGGATGGCTGCGTGACGTGGGCGTCGGCTTGCGGCTCGGGAATGACCGCTCATCGTTCGGCAACGTCATCCACGTCGACATCGCCACGCCGCTCGACGGCGAGAACCTGAGCCGACTGCAGTTCCTCGTGAGCACCGAAGCGACGCTTTGATTGCGCTGGCACCGGCCGGAACTTCGTGCGCCACGGCGTGTCCCATGAAACGGGTTGCGAACAACATACCGAACATCGCGCCGCATTGCCCTGTTTGCCGCCGTGGGCCTGCATTTGCTGGGTGGCCTGATATTGCTGCGCGCACTGCAAAACGAACGCTCGCCGAAAACGGCGGATGCTCCGGCTTTTGTCTGGCTGACCCTGCCGACAGCGACGCCTGCACTCGCTCCCTCGGCCGCACCGCAGGCGGCGGCGCACGCGGTGAATCGCCCCGCTACCCTGCCGCGCGCACCGCCCGCATCAGCAATCGTTCCCCTCGTGCAGCCGGCGCCTCCCGCCCAGCCCGCCACAAACTGGAATCTCGAGGCGAGCCACGCCGCAAGCGATGTGCTGGCCGCGAAGGCGCTCGGGCAGCGCCGCGATCGCGCGATGGGTTCGACGCCGGTATCACCGTACCATCACGCGCCGCCGCGTCCTTCTTTTCCGTGGTCGCGCCAGCCGCTCGGCAAGCACTTCGATGCCGACCTGCACTCGGGGGTGGTTAGCCTGCGCGGCAAGCGCTGCATGATCGGCCTGTTCATTGTCCTGCCTGTTTTTGGTTGCGACGCCGGCCATCTCGACCCCGAGCCCGGCCGCGGCGATCTGTTCTATCCGCAGTACAAGCCGCAGCCGATCGAAGTACCCCGCTCGCTGTCAGAAAAACTTTCCGATCCACGGTGACGAACGCGCACAGCGACATACCTGTGTATGGCTCTGCTCGCGCATCGCCTCACTCAACATGCATTGGCGGACGGAGAGCCGCGAGCGTCGCCGGAACGCGGTATGGCTTCGCAGCCTTCCCTGCCACAACAAGCCGTTCCGGCAGTGAGCCGCGAGCTATACGCCGAGCGCAGCGAGGTGCGGCCGACAGCATGTTGGGTGAGGCGATGCGCGAGCAGGGCCGTGCAATCGAATGACGGTATGCGCGTCCGTCAGAACATGCTGGAGGGATCGATGTTCCCGGTGTCCTGCGGATCGCGCGACGGAATGTAGTCGCCGGTGATCATCGCGTCATACCCCTGGCCCGGGCCGACCATTGGATAGACGCCCGCGTCCGGATCGATAATCACCTCGAGGAATGCCGGTCCATTGAACGCGAGGAATTCCGCGATTACCGCCGGCACGTCGGCGCGACGCTCGAGCCGGCGTGCGTAGTGGAATCCATCGGCCTGCGCCGCCTTGATGAAATCCTTCTTGTGCAGCGATTTGTCACTGCCCGACAGGCGTCCCTTGAAGAACAGTTTCTGCCATTGCTTGACCATGCCGTCACCGAAATTGTTGAGCACGACCACCTTGACCGGCAAGTTGTACGTGGTCACAGTCTCGAGCTCGCCAATGTTCATGCGGATGCTGGCATCGCCGTCGATGTCGATGACGAGGCTCCCGGGGTTCGCGACTTGCGCGCCGATCGCGGCGGGCAGACCGAAACCCATCGTTCCCATGCTGCCGGAGGTGAGCCAGCGGCGCGCGGCGCCGAAGTCGAACATCTGCGCAGCCCACATCTGGTGTTGGCCTACGCCGGTCGTGATGATCGCGGCGCCACGCGTGTGGCGGTTGATCTCCTCGATGACGTACTGTGGCTGCACCAGCTCGCCGTCGCGTTGATAGTTCATGCTGTAGCGCTGCCGCAGCGCGATCAGGTGCGCGTGCCAAGGCTTGTAGTCGCGCTGCCGAGCGGCATGCTTGACGCCGGCGCTAAGCGATCGCAATGCATCAGGCAGCAGCCCGACGTGACTCCAGCGCGCGATCTTGACCTTGTTGATCTCCGCACGATCGACATCGAGATGCGCGATGGTGCGCGCAGCCCGCGCGAACTTTGCGGCGTTTCCGGCAACGCGATCATCGAACCGCGCACCGACCGCGAGCAGGAAATCACAATCCTCGACCGCGTAGTTGGCCGCGGCGACGCCGTGCATACCGAGCATGCGCATTGACAGTCGGTGCGTGGTGTCGATGCTACCGATGCCCATCAGCGTCGTGACCACCGGAATATCAAGTGCTTCAGCGAACGTCGTCAACGCCTCGGCGGCCTGGCCGTTGATGACGCCGCCGCCGGCGTAGATCAGAGGGCGCTGCGATTCAGACAGCAGTTCGACGAAGGCACCGATATGCTCCGCGCTCAGCGTGCTCGCATCGAGCGCCGACGTGCGGCGGCGATAACCCGGAATCGGTAGCGAGCCCAAACCGCGAAATTCGCCGGCCCAGTTCTGCACATCCTTCGGGATGTCGACGACGACCGGCCCGGGCCGTCCGCTGCGCGCGATTTCAAACGCGGTACGCATCGTAGCTTCGAGCCGCGTCGGATCAGTGACCAGGAACACATGCTTGGCGACCGGACCCATGATCGCGGCAACCGGCGCTTCCTGGAACGCATCAGTGCCAATGGCGGCGGTTGGAACCTGCCCGCAGATTACGACGATCGGAATGGAATCCGCCATGCAGTCGCGCACCGGCGTCACCGTATTGGTGGCGCCCGGGCCCGAGGTCACGAGGCACACGCCGACGCGACCACTCGCGCGCGCGTATCCGGCGGCCATGAAGCCGGCGCCCTGTTCGTTGGCGGGCACTATCAGCGGCACCTCGCGGCCGCCATTGCGGCGCTGCGACTCGTTGAACGTGAACACCGCGTCATAGGTGGGCAGGATCGCGCCGCCGCTGTAGCCGAAGATGGCGCTCACGCCCTCGTCAGCCAGAACCTGGACGATGATCTCCGCCCCGCTCATGGCCTTGCCGGCCAGCGGGTGTGCGGCGGTCACCGATTTGGGCAGCGCCTCATCCATGCACAGAGCCTATCAGCTTGCCCCCTCCGCACAAAACTCGGCTATTGTGCAGGCTTGGGTGACGGATCAAGGGCAATGCGCCACATCATCGGCATACTGTTGCAGAACGAAGCGGGCGCGCTCGCGCGCGTCGCTGGCATGTTCTCGAGCCGAGGCTACAACATCGAGTCGCTGTCAGTCGCCCCAACCGATGATCCGACCGTTTCGCGACTGACGCTGGTCACCACCGGGTCGAACGCGGTGATCCTGCAGATCGTCAACCAGCTGAACAAGCTCATCGATGTCGTGCGCGTTGATGACATGACGCGCGGTGAACACCTGGAACGCGAACTCGTGCTGGCTAAGCTCCGCGTCGATCCGGCGCGCCGCGATGCGCTGCGCGGTTACGTCGTGCGCACCGGCGGGCGCGTACTCGATCCGTCGACCGAAGGATTCGTCGTCGAACTGCTGGGGAGCGAGGCCGAGGTCAACGGCTTCATGCGCGAAGTGGCGACGCATGGCGAATTGCTCGAGGTCGTGCGCAGCGGTGCGCTTGGCATCAGCCGCAACGCACGCGCACTGCGCCTGGTCGAACCCGCCTAGGCTATAGCGCCGACGCGTCGGTCTCGCCGGTGCGGATGCGGATCACGCGCGCGATCGTCGTGACGAAAATCTTGCCGTCGCCCACCTTGCCGGTTTTCGCAGCGCCGACGATCGCCTCGACCGCTTGCTCCAGCAATTCATCGCGCACCGCCACTTCAACCCGCGTCTTCGGCACGAAGTCGACGACGTACTCGGCGCCGCGATAGAGCTCGGTGTGGCCGCGTTGGCGGCCGAAGCCCTTGACCTCGGTGACCGTCATGCCGGATACGCCGAGTTCGGCCAGCGCGGCACGCACGTCGTCGAGCTTGAAGGGTTTGATGATCGCAGTAACCAGTTTCATGCGTGCGCTCCCGGCCTCGTTGGGGCCTGCTGGCGGAGGGAAATGCACCTTTCATGCCATGGCGCGCGAGCCGGAAACTCGCGTCGACGCGCGGAATTCAGCCGCTATCGAACCAACCGCGGCACCATTTTGGCGCGCAGCGGTGCGGGGTTGCCCGCGCTTGGTGCGCGCGATCGGCTACGAAGGCCGGCTGCGCAGGTTGGTCAGGCGGCCGTCTTCCGTGGCGCTGTCGAGGGCACGCGCAAGTTGAGCGCGTTGCGTGCGCGTCCAGTCGGCGACGAAGTCGACCGGCATCGGGCGGCTGATGTAGTAGCCCTGCGCGAGGTCGCATCCCATGCGCAGCAATGCGGCCCACACCTCGGGCGTCTCGATGCCTTCGGCCACGACTTTCAATCCGAGGTTGTGCCCGAGTTCGATCGTCGTGCGCACGATCGCCTGGTTGCTCGCAGAGCGTTCCAGGTTCATGACGAAGGCACGATCGATCTTCAATTCATCGACCGGCAGTGCGTGCAGCTGCGCGAGGCTCGAATGCCCGGTGCCGAAGTCATCGATCGCAAAGCGCACGCCGGCGGTGCGCAGCTGCTGCATCACCTGCGCCGCGACCTGCGGGTCGCGCATGATTGCGCTCTCGGTGACCTCGAGCAGCAGCCGCGTTGCGGGAACGCGATGTTGCCGCAACAACGCGAACACGCGCGCCGGCAAGCTGCCGTCGGCGAAATCGGCCGCGGAGAGGTTAACCGCGACTTCGAAATCGAGTCCAGCCTGTTGCCATTCACCCAGCTGCGCGATGGCATGCTGCAATACCCAGCGCGACAAGTCCGGCAGCACCGAGGCGCGCTCGGCCAACGGAATGAATTCGGCCGGTGAAATATTGCCCAGCGTCGGATGCGACCAACGCAACAGCGCTTCGAACGCAACCGGTGCGCGGTCAGTCATGTTGACGAGCGGCTGGTAGTGAAGCGAGAGGCCTTCTCCGGTCAGCGCGCGACGCAACTCGGCCACCAGCAATACGCGGCGCCGATGATCGGCATCGTGCGTCGATTGATACAGCACGGCGATCGTCGACAGTTCTTTCGCCTGCAGCAAGGCCACATCGGCCTGTCGCAACAAGTCCTCGATCGGCACGCGCGGCGAGCGCCATTCGCTGATACCGGCGCGGATGTCGACGCTCAGCCGCAGGTCTCCGAGGTCGACGCCGGCGCGCCATTCATCGGCGAGCACCAGCAAGCGATGCAGCAGCTCGCTGTCATGGAGCGCCGCGGTCAGCACGAACAGGTCCGCGCCGACGCGCGCGCAAGGGGCGGCTTCGCCCGACAGCGCCTTCAGGCGTAACGCGAGCGCCTGCAGCAGGCGGTCGCCGGCCTGGTGGCCGACCGACGCATTGATATCGCGAAACCGATGCACATCGATAACGGCAATGCTGAGGTGCGCAACGATCGGGAGCGCCTCCAGGCATTGACGCAAGCCTTCGCGATTGGGAAGCCCGGTCAGCGCATCGTGTGTCGCCTGCCGCAAGATGTGAGCCTCGCGCTCGCGAATACCTTCCTGCATGGAATTGAACGTACCGGCAAGCCGCTGGAATTCCTCGCCACCATCGACCGAGATCGCGTCGCTGTAGTCGCCGCGCTCGATCTGCTGCGCGGCATTGACGAGCACGCCGAGCGGCCGCACCGCGCTGCGTCCCGCGAACACCGCGACGACGATGCCGCCCAGCAACGCCGCGCCGCCGATCAGCAGCAACGCGAAGCGCATCTCGCGGAACTGCGCCATGGCCGCAAGCTGGGAGCGCTGCACGACGAGCTGCAGCATGCCGCTCTGCGCATCGAGCGGCGCGCTGAGCGTCAGGAATTGCTGCCCCGCGAATGTTGACAACGAGGGCGCGCCGTCGCCCAGGCTGGTCGGTGGACTCGCTGCAAGCTGCGTGGCCGTTTCGGGATCGAGCGTCGAGATCGCGCCGCCGTCGCCGCCGGGTTCGCGGTATATGAAACTGACATCGGTGCCGGCCAGTGCGGCAAGTTGTTGCGCGAGCGGACGGTCGAGTGCGAAACCGAGCGCGACCCAGGCGATGACGTTGGGCGCGCGCAGCGGCGCAAACACGATCTGGTACGGGCGTCCACCAACAACTGCAAAAAACGGCGCGGACGTGTCGGATTGCGGCAGGCGCAGGCTCGCACTCGCCTCGCGTGCCAGCTCAGGCGTAGTGGCCGTCATGACGCGTCCATCCGGCGCATACAACACGGCGAGGTCCGCGCCTACACGATTGGCGTGATTGCCGAGCGCGGATTGGATCGTCGCCTGGTCGGCGGTGGCGACCGCTTCGCGAAACGCGAAGTCCGCCGCCATGACGTCCGCCGTCGCGCGCAGCAAGCGCGCGCGCACGGCGAGCGTGCGGTCGAGCATCGCGCGTGTCGCGGTCAGCTGGCGGGCCGATTCCGTACGCACCGCACCACGGAGCGAGGCCAACGTCAGCACGATCGTCACACCCTGCGCCAGTGCCACGAGCGAGACGATCAAAATGAGCAGTCGGTTCTTGAAGCTGGTCAACTTTGGGCGCTCTAATCCGCAGTGATTATGGAGTGTAGAAGCGCCCCGCTCGCCGCTTGTGTGATGGCGTGCACGGTTCTGTCCGTGCCGGGCCTCGCCGTGGGCGCATCGGCGCTGTCGGTCACGGTATTCGGCGCCGATGGCAAACCGCTCGAAGGCGCTGTCGTCATCGCCGAGCCGGCAGCCGGCAGCCCGCACCCTTCGCTCGGCTCGAAGTCGATCGCCGTCATGGACCAGCGCAACCTGATGTTCGTGCCGGACGTGCTGGTCGTGCAGACCGGCACCGCCGTCGATTTCCCGAACAGCGACCAGGTGCGCCACCAGGTCTATTCGTTCTCGCCCGCGAAGCCATTCCAGCTCGCGCTCTACGGGGGCCGCGCGCACGCACCGGTGGTGTTCGATCACGCGGGCCTCGTCACGCTCGGCTGCAACATCCACGACAGCATGATCGGCTACATCTGGGTGACCGATTCGCCGTGGTTCGGACGCACCGGCACAAACGGCACGCTGCAACTGCGCGATATCGCCTCCGGTGACTACACGGTGCGCATCTGGCATACGCGCCTGAGCGAAACTGGTCCGCAACTGGAAACGCACGTGCATGTCGAGGATGGAGCGCCGCTCGCAGCGAGTTTCCACCTGCGGCACGCGTTGAAGGCGGAACTGATGCACCACGGAGCCGACAAGAAATGGGCCGACTACTAATCGCGCTCGCCGCCTCCGGCGCCCTGCTGCTGGCGCGCACCGCACCGGCCGCGACCGATTTCGACTGGAGCGTCGACCTGCGCGCAGTAGCGAGCGACGGCGAGCAGTCGCGCCTCAACGGTGGACTCGGCAAGCTCCGCTTCGATTCCGACCACGACGGGCTGCGGCTCGGCGAAGTGCGAGCCGGATTGCGCACCGACCTCAGCGACACGATGCGCCTGGTCGCCGAAGCCGTGGCCTACGGTGATCATGACGTCAACGCCGTGGACCTGACTGAGTTCTATGTCGACTGGCGGCCGATCCCGCATTCGATCTGGCGCTCGCGCGTCAAGCTCGGCGCGTTCTATCCGGAGATCTCGCTCGAGAACCGGATGCGCGGCTGGGGCTCGCCGTACACGCTGACGTACTCGGCCATCAACACCTGGGTCGGCGAGGAGCTGCGCACGATCGGCGGCGAATACAGTCTCGATTGGCTGGGCCGCAGCAACGGGCACAATTTCGATGTCAGTTTAAATGCGGCGGCGTTCGGATGGAACGATCCGGCCGGCACCGTGATCGCATCGAGCGGTTGGGGACTCACCGATCGGCAGAGCACGCTATTCGGGCGCTTCAACAACGGCGGCCGTCCGAATACGCAACGCACATTGTTTTACGACGACATGGACAAGCGCGCCGGCTATCACTTTGGCATCACCGCGAACTATCGCGGTTTGCTCGAGCTGCACGCGCTGCACTACGACAATCGCGCGGACCTCGCTGACGCGTCGACGGTGATCCAGGATACGACGTGGCAGACCTACTTCGACAGCCTCGGCGCGCGCTACACGCCGACGGCCGCGTTGACGCTGATTGGCCAATGGCTGCACGGACGTACCCTTGCGGGCCTGGGGCCGCCGGTCAATGCCTGGACTTTTGATTCGGAATTCCTGCTCGCCAGTTGGCAGCACGGCGTAATGCGCTACTCCGCGCGCTACGATCGCTTCGCCTCGCAGCAGACCGCCAGCAATTTTCTGCCCTACGTGGAAAACAAGTATTTCGGCGATCGCGGCCATGCGTGGACGCTCGCCGGCGCGCGTCACTTCGGGGAGCATTGGAGCGCGATCGCCGAGGGCCTATACGTGCAGAGCTGGGTCGCGCAGCGAACCATCTCGTCAGAATATGGCGGCCTGGATATCCCGGCGAACGCGAGTGAACGCCAATGGCAGCTCGCGGTGCGTTACCAGCGCTAGCCTATAACGACCAGCAGGTCCTTCGCGTCGACCTGGCTGGAGACGCGCACCAGCACTTCGCTCACCACGCCTGCGCTCTCAGCGTGCACCGCGGTCTGCATCTTCATCGATTCCAGCGTGACGACGACATCGCCGCGAGCCACCTTCTGCCCAACGACTACGGCAACTGTCGCCACGGTACCGGGCATCGGCGCGCCGACGTGGCGCGGATTCCCGGGTTCGATGCGCCGCTGCGGCGGTCGGCTCGGCGTCGCCGTGCGATCGATGACTCGCAGCTCGCGCGGCTGTCCGTTGAGTTCGAAGAATACGGTGCGTGATCCATCCTCGTGCGGTTCGCTGCGCGTCACGTAGCGCACGATCAACGTCTTGCCCGCTTCCAGATCGATGCTGATTTCCTGTCCGGGCTCGAGCCCATAGAAAAAAGCCATCGTCGGGAGTTTCGCCATGTCGCCGTAGCGGCGGCGGTTCGAGTCGTAGTCGGCATACACCTGCGGATACATCAGCCAGGACGCGAATTGCCGCTCGTTGATGTCGTGCCCGAGTGCGCTTTGCGCCTGCGCACGCAGCGCCAGCAGATCAGCCGGCGGCAGCGCTTCGCCGGGCCGCTTCGTCAGCGGCGCCTTGCCCTTCAGCACTTTCTTCTGCAGCGCCTGCGGGAAGCCGCCGTAGGGCTGGCCGAGTTCCCCATGGAAGAACTGTTCCACTGACGAAGGAAACGCAACTGCGTTGTCCGGGTCGAGCACATTCTCACGCGAGAGGCCGCTGCTGACCATGAACATCGCCAGGTCACCGACCACCTTCGAGCTCGGCGTGACCTTGACGATGTCGCCAAACATCTCGTTCACTTCGGCGTAGGCCTGCGCGACCTCAGGCCAGCGTGTGTCGTCAATGCCAAGCGAGCGCGCCTGCTCGCGCAGGTTCGTGTACTGACCGCCCGGCATGCCGTGCACGTAGACATCCGACGTGCCCGAGCGAATATCGCTCTCGAATGCGGCGTAGTAGTGGCGCACCTGCTCCCAGTAGTGCGAGATGAACCGCAGGTTCGCCGGATCGAGCTGCGGGTCGCGCTCCGCGAATCGCATCGCGGTCGCGATCGAACCGAGGTTGGGCTGCGAAGTCAGGCCACTCATCGCATCCATCGCGCCATCGACCGCATCGGCGCCCGCGGCTATCGCCGCGAATACGCTCGCGGCTGCAATGCCGCTGGTGTCGTGCGTGTGGAAATGCACCGGCAGGCCGATCTCTTGTTTTAGCGCCTTGACCAGCGTGAACGCGGCCTGTGGCTGGCAAAGCCCAGCCATATCCTTGATGCCAAGCACATGCGTACCGGCCGCCTTCAATTCGGCGGCCAGCTTCAGGTAATAGTCGAGCGTGTATTTTCGTTCGTGCGGGCTCGACAGATTCCCGGTGTAGCAAACGGCCGCCTCGCACAGTTTGCCGGATTCGAGCACCGCATCGATCGCGACGCGCATGTTCTCCACCCAGTTCAGCGAATCGAAGATGCGGAACAGGTCGATGCCGTTGGCGGCCGCCTGCTGCACGAAGTAGCGCACCGTGTTGTCAGGATAGTTCGCGTAGCCGACCGCGTTCGCCGAACGCAGCAACATCTGCAGCAGCAGGTTGGGCATCGCTTCGCGCAAGCGCTCGAGCCGCTCCCATGGATCTTCCTTCAGGAAGCGCAACGACACATCGAAGGTCGCGCCGCCCCAGCATTCGACCGAGAACAGCTGCGGGAGCAAATGCGCGTAGTGAGGCGCAATGCGTAGCATGTCGTAGCCGCGCAAACGCGTCGCGAGCAGCGACTGGTGCGCATCGCGCATCGTCGTGTCGGTCAGCAGCACCTGCTTCTGGTCCAGCATCCACTGCGCAAAGCGCGCAGGCCCGATCTCATCGAGCCGCTGCTTGCTGCCCGCGGGCGGAGGCGTCGACGGCAGCGGAGGCAGCCGCGGCGTCACGACATGCAACGGAGCGGGCCGTCCGCGCGCCTCGGGATTTCCATTGACGATGATGTCGGCGAGGAAATTCAACATGCGCGAAGCGCGGTCGCGCCGCGCCGGGGCGACGAACAGCTCCGGCGTTTCGTCGATGAACCGCGTGGTGTAATCGCCGTTCGCGAAGTGCGGATGTGTGATCACCTGGTCGAGAAAGCGAAGGTTCGTGACCACGCCGCGGATTCGAAATTCCCATAGCGCCCGATGCATGCGCGCGATCGCTTCCTCCGGCGTCTGCGCCCACGTCGTGACCTTGACGAGCAGCGAATCGTAGGAGCGCGTGATTACCGCACCAGCGTAGGCGGTGCCGGCATCGAGCCGTACGCCAAAACCGGCCGGACTGCGGTACGCGGTGAGCCGCCCGTAGTCGGGCACGAAATTATTCTCCGGATCTTCGGTCGTAACGCGGCATTGCAGCGCGTAAGCGTTCAACCGGATGTCCTGCTGCGCCGGCACGCCACTTTCCATGGCGCCGATGCGCTCGCCCGCTGCGATGCGAATCTGCGCCTTGACGATGTCGATGCCCGTCACCATCTCGGTCACGGTGTGCTCGACCTGGATGCGCGGATTCACTTCGATGAAATAGAAGCCGCCGCTGTCGGCATCCTGCAGGAACTCGACGGTGCCCGCGTTGCAGTAGTTGGCCGCGCGGCCGATCTTAAGCGCCGCCTCGCACAGCTCTGCGCGTTGCGCCGGCGCAAGGAAGGCAGCCGGCGCGCGCTCGACCACTTTCTGGTTGCGCCGCTGCACGGTGCAATCGCGCTCGAACAGATGCACCAGGTTGCCGTGTGTATCGCCGAGCAGCTGCACCTCGATGTGCCGGGCGCGGCGCACGAGCTTCTCGAGGTAGACCTCGTCGTTGCCGAAGGCCGCGCGTGCCTCGGCGCGCGCCACCGGCAGCAATTCAGCCAGCATTGCATCGTTGTCGATGATTCGCATGCCACGCCCGCCGCCACCCCAGCTGGCCTTGAGCATCACGGGATAGCCGACCGCCGCAGCGAGCGTCGCGCACTGCGGCGCATCCACCGGGAGCGGCGGCGTCGCGGGCATGACCGGCACTCCCGCCTTGACTGCCAGTTCGCGCGCCGCGACCTTGTTGCCCAGCGTACGCATTGTTGCCGGGCTCGGGCCGACGAATACGATGCTTGCCTGCGCGCAGGCTTCTGCAAATTGCGGGCTCTCGGCGAGGAATCCGTAGCCCGGGTGAATCGCATCGGCCTTCGCGCGCACCGCCGTCGCGATGATTTCCTCGATATCGAGATAAGCCTGTAGCGCTCCCTTGCCTTCGCCGACCAGGTAAGCCTCGTCAGCCTTCGTGCGATGGAGCGAGAAGCGGTCTTCCTGCGAATAGATCGCAATCGTCTGCATGCCGAGCTCATTCGCCGCGCGCATCACGCGGATGGCGATCTCGCCACGGTTGGCAATCAATATGCGTCGCAAAGGAATTCCCATATGCCTGGCTGCCGATCAGCTATGCAAGATCGGGGCCGAGCGTACGCGCGAGGTACTCCTCAAAGCTCCCTCGCTCCGAACGCTCGAGCGAGGCCTGCGCTTCCAGCGAGGCAGCGGCCTCCTCGGCGAAGTTCGCCAGCGTCGAGGGCTCGTGACCCTTCTTATCGAGCAAGCGTTCGTTGTGCTGCGCCGAAAGTGTGCGCCCGTATTCCGCAAAGCCAACGCCGCTGCGCCGCAGTTCGCGCAGCAGCCGCGCCGAAGGCGTCAGCTCGGCATCGCGCAGTTTCTCGACCTGCCGATCGAGCGCGCGCCGATAGCGGCGCGTCGCATCGCCCGCATCCAGCAGCTCGCAGATGCCGGTGAGCTGATCGAGCAGCTCTGCGCCCCAGTCCTGCAACGACACCGCGCGGCCGCTGCGCTGCAACTCCAGCCCCGGTGCGCGCCCATACCGCGCCACCAGCAGGTGGTTGTGGTCGAGCTGTGATTGCTCGGCCGCCTCGATCGGATCGCTCCCGCGCAACAGGCACAACGCCAGGAACGCTTCCATGAAATGCATCTCGTCGATGCACACGCCGGTCGGCTCGAAAATGCAGATGTCGAGCACGCGCACCTCGGCGTATTCCACCCCGCCGCGTGCGAGCGCCCGCATCGTCGTCTCGACGGCGCGCGGCGCGCGCTTCGGACGGATGTTGCTGTAGAACTCGTTCTCGATCTGCAGGACGTTTGCGTTGAGCTGGCGATACTCTCCATCGACGATCACACCCAGTGCCGCGAACGGCGGATGCACGGTGTGCGTCGCGCGTTGCAGGTCGCGCAGGTAATCGGGCAGCGAGTTCACTGAGACGTTCACCGCCGACTGGTTGCGGTTGCGATAGCCCAGGTCGCTCATGCGAAGCGAGGTCGCATGCGGCAGGTGCAGCGTGCCGGGACCGAGCACTTTGAGTTCCGCATCGGCGGGAGATGGCACGAAGCTGGTGCACAATGCCGGAGAGACACCGAAAAGATACAACGCCAGCCACCCATGACGGCGGTAGTTGCGCACCAGGTCGAAGTAGCCCGTCGAGATGAAGTCGGATCCCGGCGAAGATTTCTCCAGCACTTCGGCCCACAGCGGCCAGAAGCGATCGGGAAATGAATAATTGAAATGCGCGCCGGCGATCGCCTGCATCAATCCGCCGTAGCGGGTCTGCAAGCCGCGGCGATAGACCTCCTTGAAACGCCCGCGGTGCGAACGGCCGTACCGCGCAATCGGCACTTCGGCTTCCCCTGCGATTTCTCCCGGCATCGAACCGGCCCACAGCAGTTCGCCATCCAGCTGCCGCGCCACGAAATGGTGCAGGTCTGCGAGGTACTGCGACAGCGCGGCGTTGTCGGTGAACGTCGGCGTGACCAGTTCGAGGAGCGATTCGGAATAGTCGGTCGTGATGTGCGGATTGCACAGCGCGCTGCCAAGCGCTTGCGGATGCGATCGCGCGGAGACGCGGCCTTCCGGCGTGATGCGCAAGCCCTCGCGCTCGAGGCCGCGACGCCCGCCCGCCAACGCCGCGCCGTGCTCGCGGGTATTCACCAGCGCAGCCAGCCGTCGCTCGAAAACGCGGTCGATCACCGCTCTCGCCATGCCAAGACCTCTGGGAAGCTGGGGCCGTGCAGTTCCGGCCGCAAGCTGGCATTCTACGCGACCAGCGCCGCTCCCGGCGGCGCCCGCAATCCTGGAGGCGATCATGCTGACCCTTGCAGCACCCAGGCGCGTCGCCATTTTGGGCGGCAGCCGAATTCCCTTTGCGCGCTCCCATGGCGCCTACGCTGGCCAGGGCAACCAGGAACTGCTGACGGCGGCGCTGCATTCCGTGGTCGAACGTTTCCAGCTGCGGGGCCATCGTCTCGGCGATGTGATCGGCGGCGCGGTCATAAAGCACTCGAAGGATTTCAACCTGGTGCGCGAATCGCTGTTGTCCACAGAGCTCGATCCGCAGACCCCGGGACTCGACATCCAGCGCGCCTGCGGCACGGGCCTCGAGGCGGCGATTCTCGTCGCGAACAAGATTGCGCTGGGCCAGATTGATGCCGGCATCGCCTGCGGCGTCGACACGGTCAGCGATCCGCCGATCGTGTTCCCGAATTCCTATCGCGAACTGCTGATGAAGAGCTATCGCGGCCGCAGTTTTTTCCAGCGGCTCACGCCCTGGTTCGGGCTGCGCCCCCGCGACCTCAAGCCAATCCTGCCGGCGGTGATCGAGCCGCGCACCGGATTGTCGATGGGGCAGAGCTGCGAACTGATGGCACGCACGTGGAATATTTCGCGCCCCGACCAGGATCGACTTGCCTGCGACAGCCACTTGAAGGCTGCCGCCGCGTGGAAGGATGGCTTCTACGATGACCTGGTGGTGGAACACGCCGGACTGAAACGCGACAACAATGTGCGTCCCGACACGACGGTGGAAAAACTGGCGACGCTCCGCCCGGTGTTCGACAGCAGCGGCAAGGGCACGTTGACCGCGGGCAACAGCACGCCGCTCACGGACGGCGCGGCTGCGGTGCTGCTCGCGTCTGAGCAGTGGGCGAACGAACACAAGTTGCCAGTGCTGGCCTACCTGCGCGCCGGCAAGAGCTGGGCGGTCGATTTCGCCACCGGCAACGAAGGATTGCTGATGGCGCCCGCTTACGCGATGTCATCGATGCTCAATGACGTGCAGCTCTCGCTTCAGGACTTCGATTACTACGAACTGCACGAAGCCTTCGCGGCGCAGGTGTTGTGCACGCTGAAGGCCTGGGAATCGCCGCAGTTTTGCCGCGACCGCCTCGGCCGCACGGCGCCGCTCGGCAGCATTCCGCCGGAAAAGATCAACGTGAAAGGCGGCAGCGTCGCGCTCGGTCATCCGTTCGCGGCCACCGGTGGGCGCATCCTCGCGACGCTCGCGAAGCTCCTTGCCAACGATACGCAGGCGAAACGCGGTGTTATTTCCGTGTGCACGGCCGGCGGCATGGGTGTCACGGCGATCGTGGAGCGCGCTTGATGGCACGCACGAATTTCGCCTCGGGTTCGCCATGGGAGCCGATCGTCGGCTACTCGCGTGCAGTGCGGGCTGGCGACTACGTGCACGTATCGGGCACGACTGCGCTCGGCGCCGATGGCAAGCTCGTCGGCATCGGTGATGCGGCGGCACAGACCGTGCAGATCCTGAAGAACATCGACGCTGCGCTGGTGCGCGCCGGGGCGACACTGGCGCAGGTCGTGCGCACGCGCATCTACGTGACCAACATCGCCGACTGGGAGCCGATCGGACGCGCGCATGGCGCCGTGTTTGGCGCGATCCGTCCCACCACCAGCATGGTCGAGGTCAGCAAGCTGATTGCGCCGGACATGCTGGTCGAGATCGAAGCCGACGCCTGGCTCGGCAGTTAGGGCCTGTTCACACCCGGCGCAGCGATGTCGACCGCAAGATGGGAAACGCTGATGGCGCGCGACGGACATCAGTTTGCCGCGTACCTCGCTCCAGCCGCGAAGCCGGTGCGCGGCGCGATCGTCGTGCTGCAGGAAATCTTCGGCGTCAACGCGCACATCCGCTCGGTCGTCGAACAATATGCGGCGGCTGGATTCCTGGCGATTGCGCCCGCGCTGTTCGATCGCGTCGGCCGCAACATCGAACTGGGTTACGGCCCGAAGGACATGGAACAAGGCACCGGCTACCGGTTGCAGGTCAATGAAGCCAAGGTGCTACTCGATATCGGCGCGGCGATCAATGTCGTGCGCCACGCGGGCCGCGTTGCGCTGGTCGGCTACTGCTGGGGTGGGCAACTGACGTGGGGGGGCGCGGCGACACTGCCTGTACATGCGGCCGTTGGCTATTACACGAGCCGCGTGTGGGAAAAACTCGATCGCGTGCCGGCATGCCCGATACTGCTGCACTATGGCGAGCGCGATGCGAACATCCCGCGCGAGCGCATCGAGCAGGTGCACGCCGCCTGCCCAGCCGCGCAGATCTACATGTACCCGGCAGACCACGGGTTCAACTGCAACGCGCGCGCCGCCTACGACGCGCCGAGCGCCGCGCTCGCGTGGCAACGCACCCAGGATTTCCTCAGGCAGCACATAGGTTGAAGCGATCATGAAATTGAGCGATGCGAAACTGCTGCGCAGCCAGTGCTACGTCAACGGCCAGTGGGTGGACGCGACGGACGGCCGCACCACGCCGGTCAGGAATCCGGCGACCGGCGTCCAGCTGGGCACGGTGCCGCAGTTAGACGGCGCCGCGACCCGGCGCGCGATCGAGGCCGCGGCAGCGGCGTTCCCCGCGTGGGCCGCGCAGACCGCGAAGCAACGCGCGGTGATCTTGCGCCGCTGGTTTGACCTGATGATGGCGAACCAGAACGACCTGGCGCAGCTGATGACCGCCGAACAGGGCAAGCCGCTGGCCGAGGCCTCCGGCGAAATCGCCTACGCGGCTGCCTACGTGGAATGGTTCGCGGAAGAAGCGCGGCGAGTCTACGGCGAGATCATTCCCGGCCACCAGCCCGATAAGCGAATTTTCGTGCTGCGCCAGCCGGTCGGTGTCGTCGCCGCGATAACGCCGTGGAATTTTCCGGCGGCGATGATCACGCGCAAGGCGGCCCCTGCGCTCGCCGCCGGCTGCACGTTCATCGTCAAACCCGCGGGACAGACGCCACTGTCGGCGCTGGCGATGGCCGAACTTGCCGCGCGCGCCGGCGTGCCGCCTGGCGTGTTCAACGTGATCACGGGCGCCGCGCGAGAGATCGGCGCCGAGCTCACCAGCAACCCGATCGTGCGCAAGCTGACGTTCACCGGTTCGACCGAAGTGGGCCGCGTGCTGATGGCGCAGAGCGCGCCGACGCTGAAGAAACTGTCAATGGAACTCGGCGGCAATGCGCCGTTCATCGTGTTCGCGGACGCCGATCTCGATGCCGCCGTGCAGGGCGCACTGACCAGCAAATATCGCAACACCGGCCAGACCTGCGTCTGCGCGAACCGGCTGCTGGTGCAGGACGAGATCTACGACGAGTTCACCACACGGCTCGTCAAGGCGGTGAGCGCCCTGAAAGTGGGTGATGGTCTCCAGGGCCCGACCGACATCGGCCCGCTGATCGACGCGGCCGCGCTCGCCAAGGTGCAGGAACATGTCGGCGATGCGAAAGCGAAAGGCGGCAAGGTCATCCTCGGCGGCAAGCCGCACGCACTGGGTGGCACCTTCTATGAACCGACGATCGTCACCGGTGCAACGACTGCGATGCAGTTCGCGCGCGAGGAAACCTTCGGCCCGGTCGCACCGCTGTTTCGCTTTCGCACCGAGGCGGAAGCGATTCGCATGGCCAACGACACCGAGTTCGGGCTCGCCTCGTACCTGTACACGCGCGACCTGGCGCGCGCGTGGCGCTGCGCCGAAGCACTCGAGTACGGCATCGTCGGCCTCAACACCGGCATCATTTCCACCGAAGTCGCGCCGTTCGGCGGCATCAAGCAATCCGGATTCGGGCGCGAAGGCTCGATGCACGGCATCAGCGATTACCTGGAAATGAAATACCTGTGCCTGGCCGGAATTACTCCTCTCCCGGGTTTAACGTGCGCGTGATGAAATGCTCGGCGTAGTCATCGTCAACACCGGCACGCCCGATGCGCCGCATGCGCGAGATGTGCGCCGGTTCCTGCGACGGTTCCTGGCGGATTCGCGCGTCGTAGAACTGCCGCGGCTGTTGTGGTTGCCGCTGCTGCACGCACTGGTGCTGCCGCTGCGCTCGCCGCGCAGCGCCCGCCTTTATCGAAGCGTGTGGATGGATGGCGGATCGCCGCTCGCCGTGTATTCGCAACGACTCCGCCACGCGCTCGAACTCGAGTTTGAGGCTGCACAGCCTGGCGGCACCGCGGTCGAGTGCGCGTTCCTGTATTCCGATCCGTCGGTCGCGACGGCGCTCGCGAATCTTCGCGGCGCCGGTGCACAGCGCATCGTCGTGTTGCCGTTGTATCCCCAAGCCAGCGGCGCCACGACCGGCGCAGTCTACGACCAGGTCGGCGCCGCACTGCGCGGCTGGCGCGCATTGCCCGACTTGCATTTGATCCGCGACTATCACGCTGACCCCGGTTACATCGCCGCACTTGCTGACAGCGTGCGCGAACATTGGCAGCGCCACGGACGCACATCCCGCTTGCTCGTTTCCTTCCACGGCATCCCACAGCGCAACGTCGATCGCGGCGACCGTTACGCCGACCAGTGCCGAGCCACTGCGCAACAACTGGCCACCGCGCTCGATCTCGGGACGGATGAATGGTCCGTTGCATTCCAGTCTCGGTTCGGCCGGGCGCGCTGGCTCGCGCCGGCGACCGACCGCGTGCTCGCCGATCTTCCCAGCAGCGGCGTGCGAACCTTGACCGTTATTTGCCCGGGATTCGCCGTCGACTGCCTCGAGACGCTCGAGGAGATGGCGATGCGCGGACGCGAGATTTTCCTGCGCGCGGGCGGCTCGCAGTTCCAGTACGTGCCCGCGCTCAATGATCGCGGCGATCACGCGCGCGCGCTGGCGCAACGGGTGCTGGCCAACGCAGGCGGTTGAACTTGTTCGGCCGATTCCTCGAACTGAGCCTCGACACCGACGACATCGCCGCCTCGGTGCAATTCTACGAGCGGCTGGGATTCGCGCAGCTGACGACCGGCGACACCTGGCCGCACCGCTACGGCGTGCTTACCGATGGACGAGTGTGCATCGGCCTGCACCAGCGCCGCGGCGCATCGCCGATGCTGAGTTTTGTGCGCCCGGAACTTGCGCAGCACGTCGGTAAGTTGCGCGCGGCTGGTTTCGAACTGCATTTCACGCGTCTCGGCGACAGCGACTTCCATGAACTGCAGCTGCACGATCCGGCTGGACAAGCCGTCGCACTGCTCGAGGCGCGTACGTTTTCGCAGAGCCGCCAGGCGACTGCCGGGTCCCTGTGCGGGTGGTTCAGCGGCTACAGCATGCCCACACTCGATATCGATGCGTCGCGGGTTTTCTGGGAGCGCGCCGGTTTCATCGCGCTCGAATTGCCCGATGATCCACTCATGCAGCTCGCACTCACCAGCGACACGTTGACGCTGACGCTGCATCGCCCGCGCCTGCTCGAAACGCCGCTGCTCGTGTTCACGGATCCGCAGATGACCGAACGCATTGCGCGGCTCGAAACGATGGATATCCACGGCGCTCCCGACCTGCCACGCGGACTCGACCGGCGCGCCAACGCGTTGATCGAATCGCCTGAGGGGATGCAGTTGCTGCTGCTGCAGGGTGACGCCTAGCGACGTCAGGACTTGCGCGCAACCAGTTCGAAGCGTGCGTGCACTTCATCGGCGACGCGCAGCGCGCCGAGCAGCAGGCTGAAGGGTTCCAGTCCGAGTTCACTTTGATTG
>JBEPVS010000003.1:0-38345 GCA_041690875.1 Gammaproteobacteria bacterium | reverse complement strand
AGCCAGCACAGCGCGCTCGTAGTCAAGCCCGCTCATCAGCACCTTGACGCCCCGGTTGAGTTCCCCGAGCAGGTTTTCCGCCGGCACGACGCAATCTTCAAAAACCAGCTCGCAGGTGTTCGAGCCGCGCATGCCGAACTTGTCGAGCTTCTCCGCGGTGGAAAAACCGGGAAACTTCTTTTCAACGATGAAGGCGCTGATGCCCTTCGAGCCGGCCGCTGCGTTGGTCTTCGCGTACACGACGATGACGTCGGCGTCGGGACCATTCGTGATCCACATCTTGCGGCCGTTCAACACATAGCCATTACCGCTGGCATCGGCCTTGAGCTGCATCGACACGACGTCAGAACCCGCGCCGGGTTCGGACATGGCGAGTGCCCCGACATGTTCGCCGCTGACCAGTTTTGGCAGATATTTGTCGCGCTGTGCGTCATTGCCGTTCAAGCGCAGCTGGTTCACGCACAGATTTGAATGCGCGCCGTACGAAAGACCCACCGAGGCCGAGGCGCGCGAAATTTCTTCCATCGCGACGATGTGCGCCAGGTAGCCGAGATTCGCGCCGCCCCAGCGTTCCGGCACCGTCAGTCCCAGCAGCCCCTGCTCGCCGAGCGCACGCCACAACTGGGTGGGAAACTGGTTCGAGCGGTCGATATCGTTCGCGAGCGGGGCGATCTCGGCGCGCGCGAAACGCCGGACCTGCGCACGCACGAGGTCGAGCGTTTCGCCGAGGCCGAAATCGAACTCGCAGGCATCGAAACCCGGCATTGCTTTACCCGCTGACCATAATGCTGCTATTATCGGACAATCGGACTATTATCGCAAGGCCCGCCATGCCCGCCATCGACTCCGGCCTGGATCCCCGCGCCGCGGATTTCCGCGCCAACCAGGCGGCCATGGAATCCCTCGTGGCCGATCTGCGTACTCGGCTCGCTGCCGCAGCACTAGGAGGCGGAGAAACCGCCCGCACACGTCACGTTGCGCGCGGCAAGCTGCTGCCGCGAGCCCGCGTCGAGGCATTGCTCGATGCCGGTACGCCGTTCCTCGAGTTCTCACAGCTGGCTGCCAGCGGCCTTTACAACGATGACGCCCCGGGCGCCGGGCTGATCAGCGGCATTGGCCGCATTGCGGGACGCGAGTGCCTCATCGTGTGCAACGACGCCACCGTCAAAGGCGGCACGTACTACCCGATGACGGTCAAGAAGCACCTGCGAGCGCAGGAGATCGCGCGAGAAAACCGGCTGCCCTGCCTCTACCTGATCGATTCTGGCGGCGCCCACCTGCCGAGCCAGGACGAAGTCTTTCCCGATCGCGAACACTTCGGCCGCATCTTCTACAACCAGGCCACGATGTCCGCCGCCGGCATTCCGCAGATCGCCGTCGTCATGGGCAGCTGCACCGCCGGCGGCGCCTATGTGCCCGCGATGAGCGATGAATCGATCATCGTGCGAAACCAGGGCACGATTTTCCTCGGCGGTCCGCCGCTCGTGAAGGCGGCGACCGGCGAAGAGGTCAGTGTTGAAGAGTTGGGCGGAGGCGACGTACACACGCGCCTTTCGGGCGTCGCCGACCACCTGGCCGAGAACGATGGCCACGCGTTAGGACTGGCGCGCCGAATCGTGGCCTCACTGAATTGGCCGCCACCGGCGTTCGAGGGCCGGCGCGACAGCGTCGAACCGCGCTATCCCGCCGAGGAGCTGTATGGCATCGTGCCGGCCGATCCGCGCAAGCCCTTCGATGTGCGTGAGATCATCGCGCGCATCGTCGATGCGAGCGACTTCGACGAATGGAAATCGCGTTACGGCACGACACTCGTTACCGGCTTCGCGCACCTGTGCGGCATGCCGGTGGGCATCGTCGCCAACAACGGCATTCTTTTTTCAGAATCGGCACTGAAGGGCACGCACTTCATTGAATTGTGCTGCCAGCGGCGCATTCCGCTGGTTTTCCTGCAGAACATCACCGGCTTCATGGTCGGCCGCAAATACGAAAACGAAGGCATCGCCAAGCACGGCGCCAAGATGGTGACCGCGGTCGCCTGCGCGCAGGTGCCGAAGCTCACCCTCATCGTCGGCGGCAGCTTCGGCGCCGGCAATTACGGCATGTGTGGCCGCGCGTACTCGCCGCGGTTCCTGTGGATGTGGCCGAATGCGCGCATCAGCGTCATGGGCGGCGAGCAGGCGGCGAACGTGCTTGCCCGCGTGCGGCGCGATGCGCTCGAGGGCAAGGGACAGCAATGGAGCGCGGAAGAAGAGGCCGCGTTCACGGCGCCCATTCGCGCGCAGTACGACCGGCAGGGCCAC
Organism: Gammaproteobacteria bacterium; assembly: GCA_041690875.1. Lineage (GTDB taxonomy): Bacteria > Pseudomonadota > Gammaproteobacteria > Steroidobacterales > Steroidobacteraceae > FEN-1191. The sequence continues at coordinate 36,045 of JBEPVS010000003.1, read as the reverse complement.
CCGTACTATGCAACGGCCCGCCTTTGGGACGACGGCATCATCGATCCGGCCGAAACGCGCCGGGTCCTCGCCCTGGGACTCGCCGCCGCGCTCAACGCGCCGATTCCGGAAACGCGCTACGGCGTGTTCAGAATGTAGGATAGGCGCATGTTGCCGTTCTCGAGCCTGCTGATCGCCAATCGTGGCGAGATCGCCTGCCGTATCGCGCGCACCGCGCGCAGCATGGGCCTGCGCACGATCGCCGTGTACTCCGACGCGGACGCGAACTCGCGCCACGTTCGCAGTTGCGATGAGGCGATCGGCATTGGCGGTCGCACGCCCGCCGAGAGTTATCTGCGCATCGACGCGATCATCGATGCGGCGAAGCGCAGCGGGGCAGCGGCGATCCATCCCGGCTACGGCTTTCTTTCCGAGAACGCAGACTTCGCCGAGCGCTGCGAACAAGCCGGCATCCTCTTCGTCGGGCCGCCGGCCGCGGCCATTCGCGCGATGGGCTCGAAATCGGCGGCCAAGTCGTTGCTGGAAAAAGCCGGCGTACCGTTGACGCCCGGCTATCACGGCGAGGATCAATCTGCGCAGCGCCTGCAACAGGCCGCTGCACAGGTCGGATACCCGGTGCTCATCAAGGCGAGCGCCGGCGGCGGCGGCCGCGGCATGCGGCGCGTCGATCGTCCTGAAGACTTCGCCGCTGCACTGGCCAGCTGCAAGCGAGAATCGACAGCGGCATTCGGCGACGATCGCGTGCTGATTGAGAAATACCTGCTGCGGCCGCGGCACATCGAATTCCAGATTTTCGCCGACCGGCACGGCAGCTGCCTGCACCTGAACGAGCGTGATTGCTCGGTGCAGCGTCGACACCAAAAGGTCCTGGAGGAAGCGCCGGCGCCGGGCATGACGCGCGAGCGCCGCGCGCAGATGGGCGCCACGGCCGTCGCGGCGGCGTCTGCGGTGGGCTATGTCGGTGCGGGTACGGTGGAGTTCATCGTCGCGCCCACCGACGAGTTCTACTTCATGGAGATGAACACCCGATTGCAGGTGGAACATCCGGTCACCGAGATGATCACGGGCATCGACCTGGTCGAATGGCAACTGCGCGTCGCAGGCGGAGAGGCATTGCCGCTTCAACAGGACCAGCTTCCGATGAAGGGGCATTCCATCGAGGCGCGCATCTACGCAGAAGATCCGACGCGTGATTTCCTGCCCTCGATCGGGCGGCTGGAATATCTCGCGAGTCCGGCGATCTCGCTATATGTGCGCGTCGACACCGGGGTCGGTGCAGGCGATGAGATCACGCCGTATTACGACTCGATGATCGCGAAGCTGATCGTCTGGGACGAGAATCGCGACGCCGCGTTGGCGCGACTGCGCACCGCGCTCGATGAGTACCGCATCGTCGGCGTTGCCAATAACATCGCTTTCCTGCAGCGGCTGGCCGCATCGGCCGCGTTCATGAGCGCCGATCTCGACACCGCGTTGATCGAGCGGGAACATGACCACTTGTTTCCGCCCGCCGAAGCACCGCCGCGCGAGGCCTGGCTGGCCGCTGCGGTCGCCACGTTGTTGCGCACGCATGCGGCGGCCGATGCATCGCCGTGGTCTGCGGTCGACGGCTGGCGGCTCGGCGGCAGCGCCGAGCGCGACGTGACGCTGCGCGTCGGCGATACCGGGAAGACGATCGCCGTGCAATATCGCGGCGGCGGCTGGAACCTGCGCCTCGATGGCGAGAGCGTCGTGGCGAGTGCCGTTGCGATCGATGACGCAACGCTGGCATTGACGCTCGATGGCCGTCGCTGCGCCGTCACCGCCGTTGGCCACGGCGATGAAATCCACCTATTCATGGATGGCCGGCGCGATGTGTTCACGCACGTGGATCCGTTGGCGTTCAAGAGCGTTTCGGCGGGCGCCGCAGCGGGGGGCTTGCGCGCACCGATGCCCGGCCGCGTCATCGAACTGATCGCTGCGCCGGGGGCGAAGCTGGCGAAGGGCGCACCGCTGCTCGTGCTCGAGGCGATGAAGATCGAGCACACAATCCTGGCGCCGAGCGCCGGCACGTTGCGGGGTTTCAAGGTGGCAGCAGGAGAGCAGGTGGGCGAGGGCATGGAGCTGGTCGATTTCGTCGGGGAAGGGCTGCATGCCGATAACCGGTGATCTGTACCGCCAGCTGGGGCGCGCATCGGCAGGTGCCGTGTCGGTCGTTGCCACATACGACAACGAGAACGAGTCGATCGTCGGCCTGACGATTTCATCGTTTGTTACGTTGTCGTTCGACCCGCCGCTCGTCATGTATGCGATCCAGCGGCACACGGCCAGCTACGCGCCGATGGTGACTTGCAAGTCTTTCGGCGTCAGCCTGCTCAATGCGACGCAAAGCGACATCGCGCACCATTTTGCCAAGCCGCGGCGCGAACGCGGCTCGCAGATGGCTTTCGACACCGGGCTCGACGTACGCGTGCCGTTGATTCCCTCGGCACTCGCGCAAATCGAGTGCGTCACGCACGAGGTCTTCATGAGCGGCGATCACGCGATCGTCGTCGGCCTTGTCGAAGCGGCACGCACGAACGAGGGCGAGCCGCTGCTGTATTTCGGCCGCCAGTACGGCAACTTTGTGCGCTCGGGCAGCCGCTGAATTGCGAGGAGTATGTACGTGAACGAATTGCGCCCGGCCTGGATGGACGACGAACTGCAGGCCTTCCGAGATGAGGTGGCGAAATTCGCCGAAGCAGAAATGCTGCCGCTCGATGCGCAATGGCGCGCGCAGCACAACGTCGGCAAGGATATCTGGCGGCGCGTCGGCGAGCTGGGGCTCCTGTGCACCGACATTCCGGCCGAGTATGCCGGCGCCGGTGGCGATTTTCGCCACGAAGCGGTCATCTACGAGGAGTTCAATCGCAGGGGCCTGAGCGGTTTCGGCCAGGGCGTGCACAGCATCGCGGCACACTACCTGCTCAACCACGGCACCGAGGACCAGAAAAAACGCCTGCTGCCGCGCATGGCGCGCGGCGAGCTGATCGGCGCAATCGGCATCACCGAACCGGGCGCCGGCTCCGATATGAAAGGCATCCGCACCCGCGCCGTGCGAGATGGCGATCACTACGTCGTCACCGGCTCAAAGACGTTTATCAGTAACGGCTCGCTCGCCGGATTGATCGCGCTGGTCGTGAAGACCGACACCGCTCCGGGCTCGAAGAGTGTTTCCCTGTTAATGGTTGAAACCGCCAACCTGCAGGGTTTTCGTGTTGGGCGCGTGCTCGACAAGATGGGCCTGCACGCGCAGGACACGGCCGAGCTGTTCTTCGATGGTGCGCGCGTGCCGGTATCGAACCTGCTCGGCGGCGAAGAAGGCAAGGGCATGTACCAGCTGATGAGCGACCTGCCGTATGAGCGCATCCTGATCGGCGTCAGCGGCGTAGCCGCCATGGAAGGTGGACTGGCCGCGACGTTGCAATATACGAAGGAACGCAAGGCCTTCGGCCAGAGCGTCTATGAGTTCCAGAACACGAAGTTCCGGCTGGCGGAGATCGCGACCGTCGTGCGCGTGGCGCGCACCTTCATCGATGACTGCATCGTACGCGTCGCCAAGGGCCAGCTCGATACAGTGACCGCATCGATGGCCAAGTGGTGGATCGCCGACATGCAGCAGAAGGTGCTCGACGAGTGCGTGCAACTGCACGGTGGCTACGGCTACATGAACGAGTACCTCGTCTGTCGCCTGTTCGCCGACAGCCGCGTGCAACGCATCTACGGCGGCACCAACGAGATCATGAAGGAAGTCATTTCGCGCTCGCTGTAGCGTTGTGCGTCCGCGCTGCGCAAGGCGGCCCAATCGCCGGTTTCGACGGCGTGTGGTATGGTAATTGCGCGTTCCCGTGCCGGGATGCGCACAGGCCACGGGGGAACATCACGATGAAGAATAGGGCTTTCCTGCTGCTCACGGCCGTACTGGGCCTGACCGTCGCATCCGCTGCCTGGGCCGGCAAGACTCGCAATGTCGTGCTAATCATTAGTGACGGCCTGCGTCCCGAGGAAATGTTCACCGGCGCGGAAGACGATCTGCTCAATGAAAATGCTGGTGGCAGCTGGACGCCTGAGCCGCAGCTGCGCGCTAAGTACTGGGATCCCGATCCGAAAGTGCGGCGCATGCTGGTGTTCCCGTTCATCTGGAGCAAGATCGCCACGCAGGGCCAGTTGCTCGGCAACGCGGCGCTGGGCAGCACGGCGCAGGTCGCCAACGGACTCGGCTTTTCATATCCCGGCTACAACGAGATGTCAGCCGGCTTTCCCGATGCGAGCATCGACAGCAATGAATTCGGTCCGAACCCGAACCAGACCGTGTTCGAGTGGCTTTCGCACCGACCCGGGTTCGAGAACAAGGTCGAGATTTTCGGCACCTGGGATACCTTCCACGACATCTTCAATGAAAAGCGCAGCCACCTGCCGATCCGCGCCGGTGCGAACGTCGTGGACGCGAGCGACCATAGTGCGCGCGGTGAATTGTTCTCGGAGTTGTACAGGAACACGACCCGGCTCGAAGGAGCGGATCCCTTCGATTCGTTCCTGTCGGTCAGTATCCTCGATCATCTGAAGACGCATCGGCCACGGGTGCTGTTCGTCGGCTTTGGCGACACGGATAGCTGGGCGCACGCCGGCCGTTATGACGCCGTCCTGGACACCGCTCACACCTTCGATGCTTCGGTGGCCGCATTATGGAACACGATGCAATCGCTCCCCGAATACAAGGACCAGACCACGTTCATCATCTCTGCCGATCACGGTCGCGGCCACGGCCTGGTCGAGTGGAAGGAACACGGCGTCCAGGAAAAGGGCTCCGAGATGATTAAGGGTTCCGAAAATATCTGGATGGCGATCATCGGCCCCGACACGCCGCCGTATGGCGAGCGGCACAACGTCGCCGCCGTGACGCAATCGCAGCTCGCCGCGACCATCGCGGCGCTGCTCGGCGAGGACTATCAGAAAGCGGAGCCGCGCGCCGCCAAACCGCTGCTTGATGTACTGAATACACGCTGACCGTTCAGGCGCATCCGACTCTCATGCCTGGACAATTCAAGGCTGTCACGTGCTGACGGGCGATCCGGCGGCGCCACCAAGTTCGCGCGGCTGGGTCGTACTGCTGCTGGCCGGGGCGCTGTGCATCAATTACATCGACCGCGGCAGCGTATCGACGCTTGGACCGATGATTGCGGACGAGTTGGGCCTTTCGCCGCAACAATTTGGTTACCTGTCTTCCGCCTTCTTCGGCGCCTATGTACTGGCGATGATTCCCGCTGGGTGGGCGGCCGAACATTTTGGGGCACGGCGGGTATTGACGGTCGGCGTCCTGATCTGGTCGACGGCAACGCTGCTGACCGGTTTTGCCAACGGACTCTTCATGCTGGTTGTCATGCGCATGATGCTCGGCCTGGGTGAGAGCGTCGCGTTTCCCAGTGTGTCGAAAGTCCTGGCGGTGGTCGTGGCGGATTCCGAACGTGGCCGCGCCAACGGCGTGACGGCATTCGGCTACCTGATCGGCCCTGCGATCGGCACCTTCGTGGGCGGCCTGTTGATGAGCCGCATCGGCTGGCGCCCCGTGTTTTTCGTCTTCGGCTGCGTCTCGCTTCTTTGGCTGTGGCCCTGGTCGCGCACGCGCATCGCGGAAGCCGCGACCACCACGCGCGTGAATGCGGATGCCCCTACGAACAGGCAGATCCTGCGGCAGCGAGGGCTCTGGGGTGCGTCGCTCGGCCATTTCGCCGGCAACTACAATTTTTATTTCGTCCTGACGTGGATGCCCACTTACCTGGTCACCTACCGGCATTTCAAGACCGACGAAATGGCAGCGACCGGTGCGGTGGCGTATCTCATCACGGCCACCTGTGCCGTGCTGATGGGCGTTCTGGCAGACCGTTGGGTCAAGGCGGGACGATCGCGAGACGTCATCTACAAGGGTCTCATGGCACTCAACCATGTGACATCGATCGGTTGCATGCTGGGCATGGCTCTGCTGCCCGCGAACGGCCTGGTGGTCTGCCTGTTCGTGTTCTCGGCGGTCACGGGTCTTTCGTCGCCCGGTTACTATGCGATTCCGCAAACGATGGCGGGCCCGCTGGCATCGGGGCGTTGGGTTGGGGTACAAAATACGTGCGGGAATGTTTCCGGCATCATTGCGCCGGCGATGACCGGCATCCTCGTCGGATTATCCGGCGGGCATTTTGAAAGCGCCTTCGCGCTTGCCGCTGCGATGAATGTGCTCGGCATCGTCGGCTGGGTGTTCATCCTGCCCAGGATCACGCCAGTTGACTGGAAACGGCAGCCCGCCTAGCCCACTCGACCACCGTACGCCCGCCACCCATGGAGCCTGCAACGGATTCCCCGCCGCTCAAACGCGTCATCGGCGTGACGAGCCTTGGGTTGAACACGGTCAACCTGACAATTGCCGCCGGCATCTTCGGCTTGCCAGCCATCATTGCCGGCATCCTTGGCGCGCAGGGAATCCTGGCTTACTTCGTATGTGCCCTTTTATTCGGGCTCGTTGGCCTATGCTTTGCCGAGGCGGGCAGCCGCGTCGGGCGCGCTGGTGGACTGTATGCGTACGCGAGCGTGCCATTCGGGCCGATCGTCGGCGGCATCGCGGGCACCTTGCTGTGGACTGCGAGCGGTTCGGTCGCCGACGCCGCCATCGTCAACTTGCTGGTCGACACGCTGGCGGCCGCCAACCCTGAGCTCGGCGCGCCCTGGGTGCGCGTTGCGATCATCCTTGCGTTGTTCGCGGCGGTCGCGCTGATCAACATTCGCGGCGTCAGCCACGGCGTGCGGCTATCGCTCGTACTGACGATCGTCAAGATCGCGCCGCTCGCGCTGCTGATGATCGTGGGCTTGTTTTTCGTTGATCCTGCCAAGCTCGCCTGGACCGGTACGCCACCGTTACGCAGCGTCGGGCAAGCCGCGGTGGTGCTGTTCTACGCGTTCATCGGCGTCGAAGCGGCGCTCAATATGAGCGGGGAGGTGATTCGCCCCTCGCGCACCGTGCCGCGAGGCATCCTGTTGGGACTTACGATCATCGCGGGGCTGTACATGGGCTTGCAGATCGTCGCGCAGGGAACGCTCGGCGCCGCGCTGGCCCTGTCAAAGGCGCCGCTCGTCGATACTGCGAATGTCGTCTTCGGTGCCTGGGGCGGGCGGGTGATCGTTGTCGCCGTGGCCATTTCCGCCAGCGGGTGCCTCGCCGCCGACATGCTCTCATCTCCGCGCGTATTGCATGCCTTTGCCGAGCAACGCCAGCTGCCGCGTTTTCTCGCGTGGGTGCATCCGCGCTTTGGTACGCCGGCGATGGCGATTGCCGCCTACGCCGCGGTGTGCGCGACGTTTGCGCTGACGGGCACCTTCAAGCAGCTGCTGATCATGTCGAGCTCGGGTACGCTGGTGCTGTACCTGATCTGTTGCCTGGGCGTATTGAAGCTGCGCGCACAGCAGGTGGCCATCGACGACTCGCCGTTCAAGATTCCATTCGGTCCGATCATTCCGGTGACGGCCTGCGTGATCATCGTGTGGATGCTCTCGACACTTTCGTTCAAGGAAATCTGGTGGACTCTGGCCTTCATCAGCCTCGTTGGCATCGCCTACGCGGCGCACGAATACCGGCGCCCGCAATAGACAGCGGCCGCGCGCGACCGCGGCGCTCCTCCGCTACGGGGCCTCCAGGCGTGCGACAACCGCCTGACCATCCAACGTGCCGCGCACGTCCGCCTGCGCATGCGGGTCGCCCTCGCGCCAATCGAACGCCAGCGTGCCATTCGAGATCCCGGCACCCTGCAATTGAAGCTCCGCGTGCGCAGCGCCGTCACGTTTCGGCGCGACGACAATTCCTGACACGCGCAGGTCCTCCGTCCAGCGCAGCTGGCGCAGCGTCAGGCGATAGCCAGTGGCGGACTCGCTGACGCTGTAGTCGCCCCCGCGCAATCCGACACCCTGACCGCTGCCGATTTCCGGCGCGCGGACCAGCACGTCACCGACGGTCATGGATGCCGCGGCCACGGCGCGCAATGCCCCTGGTGTCGCCGCGTTGCCGGGCCGGGGTTCCGCGGGCGCAAGTTCGGCCGCGTGGCGGGCGAATCGCGGCACGAGCCGCAGTGCCGGAATCGCCTGCGCGCATGCGGTATCACCGACCTCGAGCGTTTCAATGAATCGACGCACGAGCTCCGCTCCACACGCGGAGCGGGCGTGCGGCAGAGCGTTGACGTGCAGGCTGTTCTGCAGCACCACTTGCCGTCCACGCGGAAAGTTGCGTGCCGCGGCCGCGCCATCCGCGACCGGGGTCATGTTGTCGAGATCGCCGGAGACGACCAGCGTGGGCGCAAGCGGGTAGGGCGTATTCGGCGGCGCCAATCGACCGGCCGGATGCGCGGGCGGGGCATCGGGCCATTGCACGCATTCGTCCAGGAAACTGTAGTCGATCGGCATGCGGCGATATTCATCGATCGTGAAAGGCGCGTAGGTGTCGGGCGTCGTGCGCTTGCGCTGCGCGACGGCTGCATCGCGCGCAGCGATGCGCTGCGCCGGCGGCAAGGACATGTCGTAGATCTGCGGCGCGTCCTGGCACATGACCGCCGCGGCAAGGCCCGCGCTGAAGCTGGCCGGTGCCTGAGCCGCGTCGCGCGAATCGACGCCCGAGATCGTCTCAGCGATGAGCCGGAACAGCGGCGCACGATCGCCGGCCGCATAGGCCCGCGCCGCCGCATCGACTTCACGCACCGTGGCGCGCGCCGGGGCGCTACCGAACATGACGATGGCGAGCGCGGTGGCATCGGCGCGGAAGCGGTGCACATGGCCCAGCACATCGCGTGCTTGCGCTTGTACCGGCTGCGAGCGCAACCGCTGCAGTGCCGGCGCGATGTGGCTGATCGAATCACCGCCCAGCTTGCTGCACGCCGTTGAACGCGCGCAGGCCAGGTTGAACTTGTCGCGCATCGCGGGCGCGTAAGCGGGATACCAGGCGTACGAGCTATCGCCCAACGGATAGGCGCCATCGAGCACGACGCTTCGAAGTTGCGCTGAATGGCGCACGGCGAAGACCTGCGCGAAGAACGTGCCGTACGAATCGCCATACAGATCCACCGGTGCCGCCGCCAAGCGGTCGATCAGCGCGGCGAGGTCGTCTGCCGCGAGCGCCGTGCTGTACAGCGGCGCGCGTGCGCCCAGCAGCCGGCCGCATGCCGCGACGAGATCCACAGTCAGCATCGGCGCAGTCTGCAGCGTTGGACAATCGATGGCGCCAGACTGCCCGGTGCCACGGTTGTCCATGATCAGCACGTCGCGCGTCGCACGCAGCGGAGCGTACATCGCCAGATAGTCGTCGCGTGTACCCGTGGCCGGATATCCCGGGCCGCCTTCGGTCGCGACGAGCGTGCCTTGTGCGGGGCCCACGCCCGTGTGCGGGTAGAACTCGAAATAGATGGGCAACTCACCGGCAACAACGCCCGCCGGATCCAGCGGTCGCGTGAACGAACCGCACCACGCGTCGGGCGTCGCGCAGCGATGCAGTTCCATTGAACCGACATGGAGCGCTGCCTGTGGGGCGTCGGCGGCATGAGCGGGCAGTGAAACACCCGCCAGCCACGCAGCGGAACTTGCAATGGCCCACGCAGCAAGTCGGGCAACTCGGCGCGCCGTTACGCACGAGCGGCGAGACGTGCGCGACAACGCGCTCACGGGCTCGCCGCGGGTGCAGGCGCGCTTGCGGGCGCGCTTGCGGGCGCGGGCTTCAGGATCGCCTGCCAATTGATGATGGCGTTCCACACCATGCGTTGATCGCCGCGATTGAGGTCACGGTGCAGCGGATTGAAATTGAACGTAACCACATGCCCGCGGCCTTCGGGCATGTCGAGAATCGCAGGCCGTCCGATCAGGCCGCTCTCCCCCCAGACTTGTCCGCTGACCAGCAACGGTGCGCCGCTACGATCGCCCCACTCGAGCACAACACTGCGCAGATCGAGCGGACCGTCGAGGCAGTTCTGGCAATAGGCCATCTGCAGCCAGCGGCGCGGCAGCGAATACAGCGGATAGTTCTGGCGGAACACATGGGTATGCGCGGGATAGCCGTAGGCGATGGGATGATCAGGCCGATCAAAGGTGACACGCACATGCGCGCCGGGCGTGCGTGTCTGCGCTTCCGCGGATGCTGCGGCGGCGGCCGAACCTGTGCCCGCCTCGCTGCGCGGTGGCCCGCCCGCGTCGCGGCGCACGCCGCGCACGATGCCGCCCTCGAGCGCCAGCATCGATCCGCTTCCCAACGTGACGAGCAGACCGCCGTCTTCGACGAATTGCTGGAGCTGCGCGAGGCCCTCCCAGCCTATGCCGCCGGTGATGTCGTCAGATTCCGCGGGCGTACCGAGACTCGGTGTCTGCGCGGTCTTCTTGAACGCCATGGGTCCCCACGATTTCGGGATGCCGTGGATCTGCTCCGCCAACTCGAGATCGACGTGTCCGTACAGGATCACGTCATAGTGCTCAAGCAGGTGGCCCGCGCGAATGTCTTCATCGCGCACGTAGCTGTATGGAATGTGGCGCTGATCCAGCGAGTAACGCACCCAGCCGATCGAGTCGGTGTCAGCCCAGGGGACCCAGACGCCAAGGCGTGGCGCCTTGGCCTCATGTCGAGCGACATCGGGCGCGGCCGCGACAGCATTGAAATCGAGCGCGAGTGTCGTGGATAGATCCCGAAGCGCTGCGTCGAGGCCTGGCTGCTGGGCGATGACCCACGAGCCGGCGGGATATTCCGCTTTGCCCGTCTTGAACGCGTGCTCGGCGATTTCGATATTGAAGGCGGCGAGCCGGTAACGCGCCTCGAGAAGCGACTCCTGTCCGGTATCGCGCAACACGTAGAAGCGTCCGCTGCCGGCGACCGTACCGTGCGGCTCCGGCGCGCCGCCCAGCGGCTGCAGCTTCGCGCTGCGCACCCCGGGATCCGCGGTGGCTTTGACCGCGAGGTGATAGTGCGCCGGCAATTCCCATGACACATCGTCGTAGGGCTCGCCCTTGTCCTTCGGATAATCCTGTGGGGTCAGCAGATCCACGGCGTAGTTGCGGTATGGCTGATCGAGCCGCACGACATAAGTGCCGGCCGGGTAGCTGCCATCGTTGAGTCGCAGCACTTCGTTCGCGCGTTGCACCTCGATGTGCTGGTTCAGCAGGAACTTCACCAGTTGTGCGACACGCAACCGATCGCCCTGGTCGTCCGCGATCAGGAAGGCGTACGGCGCTTCGTCGAGCCCCTTGCGCAGCGCGTGTACGCCTTTCTGGTAGAAATTCGACAACAGCGACTTGCCCTGGCCGGCGACGGAATCCAGTGCCGCCAATGCGCCCGTTTCGTTGTAGTTAAGGTTGTCGCGCGCCGACCATTTGAACGGCGTCGACGGCGGCGGCAACACGCGATACCACTCGGCGCTGGTGTAGCCCGCGAGGTCGGAGAGTCCCATGCTCGCACTCTGCGTCATCGTCTCGGCGCTGCCGTTGCCGAAGGTCTCGTAGCCGCGTCCGATCGAGTTGTGGTTCATCGCCACCGAGTCGGTGTACAGCTCGGAAAACGACTCGCCGAAGTTCCATGTCCATACGCCCGGCATGCCAAAGCCTGTCATCGTCTGAACTTCGTGGAAGCTCAGTTCCTGGAACTCACTGAACGTCAGCGGATCGATGTTCGGATTGTACGGGCCGGTGCCGTTCCAGCTCAGTAGCAGCGCCATGCTTTCGTGCAGGTCATGCACGACGGTCGGATGCCAGTCAAAGAACATATGGCTAACGGCCTTCGATGTAGCGAGCGCCAGCTGGTGCGCGTCGCGATTGACATCGACGAACGTGTATTTGGACCAATAGGGCGGAGCCTGGCGCGGCAGCGTGGCGTAGTCGGTCTTGCCCTTGAGATACTGGTAAAACCATTCGACCTGTTTGTCGCGACCATCCGGATTCAGCACGGGGTTGACAAGTACAACCACATTCGCGCGAATTCGCTGGATCATCGGTTGCTCGGACACCGCCAGCCGATAGGCCAGTTCGAGCATCGCTTCGGCGGATCCCGTTTCATCGGAATGCGGGCCGGCGTTGATGTAGTAGATCGGGCGCGCATCGGCGATCAGGCGCTTCGCCTCGGCCGCATCGGTCACGCGCGGATCGGCCAGTGCTGCGGTCGCCGCGCGCAACTTGTCGAGGTTGGCGATGCCCGCTTCATCGGCAATCGCGAGCATGATGATGTCGCGGCCTTCCTCGGAGCGCCCGATCGTGAACAGTTTCGTGCGCGGCGACGCAGCCGCGAGCGCGCGGAAGTACGACTGCGCGGTTTCCGCATTCACCAGCTCGCCAGGGGCGCCGGGAATGCGATGCAGGAAACTGCGCGGTGAAGGCACCGTCGCGGACGCCGGAAGGTAGCTGACCCAGGGCGACATAAAGCGTGCTTCGGTCGTGGCCTGCGCGATGTCCTCGATCGAGCCCGGCTCGGCGACATCAGGCCCGGTATCGACTGATGCCGGTGGCGGGTTGACCTGCGCTTGCAACGGATGGGGGGCCATCAAACTCATCGCCGCCAAGCCAACAAGCCAATTGAAGTTGCGCACGAGAACCCCCTCGATGTTGTTCGCCGCCCCATGATACGGCAGCGGCCGATGCGGCAGCATCGCTGTGATAAAGTGAATCCATCAACTAGGGCGGAGCCCGTCGCCGATGCCCGTCAAGATTCCCGCCAGCCTGCCCGCGCGCGCCACACTCGAAAGCGAAAACGTGTTCGTCATGGGCGAGGAACGCGCCTCGCACCAGGACATCCGCCCGATGCGGGTGGCGATATTGAACCTGATGCCCACGAAGATCGCGACCGAGACGCAACTGCTGCGGCTGATCGGCAATACCTCGCTGCAGGTCGACGTCACGTTGCTGCGCACCTCGACGCACGAAGCGCGCAACACGAGTGCGGACCACCTGCTCAAGCACTACACCACGTTCGATGAAATCCGCGGTGAGAAATTCGACGGATTGATCATCACCGGCGCTCCGGTCGAGCAGATGGAATTCGAGGACGTGGATTACTGGCCGGAATTGATGCGCATCATGGATTGGGCTTCCACCGACGTCGTGTCCACGTTCAACATCTGCTGGGGCGCGCAGGCGGCGCTCCATCATCTGTACGGCGTTCCAAAGCACCCGTTGGCGCAGAAGATGTTCGGCGTGTTCGAGCACCGGACGCTCGCGCCCACCGAGCGCCTGCTGCGCGGATTCGACGACGTGTTCCTTGCCCCTCATTCGCGCCACACCGAAGTACGCCGCGCCGATATCGAAAAGGTGCCGGAACTGAACATTCTCGCGGAGTCGGACGAGGCGGGCGTTTACCTGGTCGGTTCACGCGACGGGCGCAACGTGTTCGTCACCGGCCATTCCGAGTATGACCCGCTGACGATTAAAGATGAACACGCGCGCGATGCGGCGAATGGTGTGCCGATCGGAATACCCAGAAACTATTACCACCGCGACGATCCCTCGCAGCCCCCGCAAGTACGCTGGCGCGGCCACGCGAGCCTGCTGTACGCAAATTGGCTGAATTACTGCGTGTATCAGGTCACGCCGTTCGACTTGCGCACGCTGCCGCACGGCACCGTGCACACTGATTTTTAGGGCCTAAACGCGCGCGACGGCCAGCGCGATGCCCTGGCCGACGCCAATGCACATCGTGGCGAGTCCACGTTGGCCATCGGTTTCCGTAAGCTGATGGACCAGCGTCATGACCAGCCGCGCACCGGACATCCCCAGCGGATGGCCGAGCGCGATCGCGCCGCCGTTCGGGTTGACGTGCGGCGCCGCATCCGGAATGCCCAGTTCCCGCAGGCAGGCGAGCGCCTGCGCCGCGAAGGCCTCGTTGAGCTCGATCGCGTCGAAATCGCCCACCTGCAGCGTCAGGCGCTCGCAGAGTCGCCGCGTCGCAGGCACCGGTCCCAGTCCCATGACGCGTGGCGCGACGCCGGCCGTCGCCATGCCGAGTACACGGGCACGGGGCGTCAACCCGTGACGATGCACCGCGCGTTCGGAAGCCAGCAGCAACGCGCAAGCGCCGTCATTGATGCCCGATGCATTGCCCGCCGTCACCGTGCCACCAGGGCGCACGATCGGTGCGAGCCTCGACAGCGACACTTGCGTCGCATCGGGCCGCGGATGTTCGTCATCCTGTATGAGGGTCTCTACAGTGCCTTTGCGCCCGGCGCTTGCGACTGGAATGATTTCCGCCGCGAAGAATCCGCGTCCCCTGGCCTGCGCCGCGCGTTGCTGGCTGCGCAACGCAAAGGCGTCCTGGTCTTCGCGCGAAACCGCGCAATCGGCGGCGATGTTCTCGGCCGTCTCCGCCATCGAGTCGACGCCGTAGCGATCCTTGAACTGCGGATTCACGAATCGCCAGCCAAGCGTCGTATCTTCAATGCGTTGCTCACGTCCAAACGCCGTGTCGGCCTTGGCCATCACGTACGGCGCACGCGACATCGATTCAACGCCACCGACGAGCGCGAGGTCTATTTCGCCCGCGCGGATCGCTCGCGCAGCGATCCCGATGGCATCCATGCCCGATCCGCACAAGCGGTTGATTGTCACGCCCGGCACGTTTTGCGGCAGCCCCGCGAGCAGCAGGCTCATGCGCGCCACGTTGCGGTTGTCTTCGCCGGCCTGGTTGGCGCAGCCAAGATACACCTCATCGAGCTGCGCCCAATCCAGCGTCGAATGGCGCGCCATCATCGCGCGCAGCGGAATGGCGCCCAGATCGTCCGCGCGCACGCTCGAGAGTGCGCCACCGTGGCGGCCGATCGGCGTGCGCACGGCGTCGCAGATGAAAACAGCAGCGGGGGCTTGATCCATCGAGGTTTACTCCGGCGTCAATGATAAGTGAGCCAATGGCCATGCGCAGCGAGTTAGCCAGCAAGTAGTATCGAGATATCACTTTACTATAATCTTGTAACATATTGATTATAGAATGATCTAAGTCGCTCATCACGAAGCTGTAACGGCGCACCCGTATACTCTCGCGCACGCGGCCAGGCTTAAGCCGAATATAAAAAGGACGGGGCCATTGCAGTCGACACGCCTGACGAAGCTCATCCTGATCGGGCTGGTGCTGGGCGTTTGCCTTGGGCTCCTGGTTTTCAATTCCTATCCGCAACAGGCCGCGGCCTTCGCCGCTGGCGCGGATTTGTTGCCGGGCATCTTTCTGCGGCTGATCAAGATGATCATTGCACCGCTGGTGTTTTCGACGCTCGTCGTCGGGATCGCGAAGATGGGCGATGTGGGTACGGTAGGACGGGTGGGCATCAAGGCTTTCGGCTGGTTCCTCTTCGCCTCGTTGATTTCGCTGACGCTCGGCACGCTGCTCGTCAATTTCTTCCAGCCGGGCTCGACGCTGCACATTCCACTGCCTGACGGCGCTGCGCACGGTGATGTCGCGGCCAGCGGCCTGACGCTCAAGGATTTCATCGGCCACACGTTCCCGGTCAGCATCGCCGACGCGATGGCGCACAATGAGATTTTGCAGATCGTCGTGTTCTCGCTGTTCTTCGGCGCGGCCGCCGCATCGCTGGGAGAGCGAGCACGCGCACTGGTCGACGTGCTCGATGCGGTCTCGCACGTCATGCTCAAGGTCACCAGCTACGTGATGCTGTTTGCACCGCTCGCCGTATTCGGTGCGCTGGCCGCAACGGTGGCGCAAAACGGCCTGGGTGTTCTTCGCACCTATGGCGTATTCATGGGCGAGTTCTACCTTGCGCTCCTGATCCTGTGGGGCATATTGACGATGCTTGGCGCACTGGTGATCGGCCCGCGCGTGCTGAATTTGCTGCGGCATGTTCGCGATCCGCTGCTGCTGGCTTTCTCGACCGCCAGCTCCGAGGCGGCGTACCCGAAGACGCTCGAACAGCTCGAACGCTTCGGATGCAGCAATCGCATCGCCAGCTTCGTGCTACCGATCGGTTATTCGTTCAACCTTGACGGCTCGATGATGTATTGCACCTTCGCGAGCCTTTTCATCGCACAGGCCTACGGCATCCATCTTTCGATCGGGCAGCAGGTGTTGATGCTGGCGATACTGATGCTGACCTCGAAGGGCATGGCCGGCGTGCCACGCGCTTCGCTGGTCGTCATCGCGGCGACGTTGCCGCAGTTCGGGATTCCGGAAGGCGGCTTGCTGCTGCTGCTCGGCATCGATCACTTCCTCGACATGGGACGCTCCGCCACCAACGTCGTCGGCAACAGCGTTGCTGTCGCAGTCGTATCACGTTGGGAAGGCGAACTGCGATGAGCGCGCCGGCGGCGATTCGCCTCGATACGCAGCCATCGCTCCTGACGGTGCACTGGAGCGATGGTACGGTCGGCGAGTTCGCCAGCATCTGGCTACGCGATAACCTGCCCGAGGACCGCGAGCGTCACAGCGGACAGCGCCTGATCGACGTCACCGATCTTCCTCCCGATCCGCGCATCCACAGCGGGCTGTTGAATGGCGCGGCCGCGCTCATCGACTGGCAGGACGAATCGCGCACCTCGACAATCGCGCTCGATTGGCTCTACGACTATGCGCACACGCGCCAGGATCGTCCCGAGCTCAACCGGCGCGAATGGCTGGAAGGCGCGCAGCTCGCGGCGCAACACGACTTTGCGTGGGGTTCGTGGCCACGGCTGCATTCAAACGACACCGCGCGGCTCGAGTGGCTGACCCGCCTGCTGCAGGATGGACTCGCTTTCCTGCGCGATGTGCCGCGCAGCGACGGCGCAATCCTCGAGGCGATGAACGTCGTCGGACTCGTGGCTGAAACAAACTACGGCCATCTGTTCGACGTGCGCGCGGTGGAACAGCCCGAGAACCTGGCGTTTTCCGATCGAGGACTCGGCCTGCACCTCGACAATCCGTATCGCGAACCCGTGCCGGGGTTCCAGGCCTTGCACACGCTGCTCGCCGCGCCAGACGGCGGTGACAGCCTGTTCGCCGATGGCTTCGCATTGGCCGCGCAATTGCGTGCGACCGAGCCGGAGGCGTTTGCGTTGCTGACTCGCACGCCGGTGCCGTTCCGCTACCAGGGAACCGGCGCCGACCTGTATGCGGAGCGGCCGCTGATCGAGCTGTCGTGCACCGGTGAAATTTCGGCAGTGGCGTACAACAACCGCTCGATACAACCGCTGCGGCTGCCGGCCGCGGAGTGCAGGGCGTATTACGCGGCATACCGGCGCTTTGCTGAATTGCTGCGCGAGCCGCGCTTCCAGCTGGCCACGCGCCTCGAAAACGGCGACCTGGCGTTGTTCGACAACCAGCGCGTGCTGCACGGTCGCAGCGGGTTCGCCTCGGCGCGCCATGCGCGGCACCTTCAGGGTTGCTACGTGACGCGCGACAGCATCTACAGCAAGACTGCACAGCTGCGAACCCGCGTGCAGCGGCGCTCGCCATGACGAGCGCAGCGGATGAGCTGCAGTCGATCTACGCCGCAGGCGGCGCTGGCGCCTACTATGGCGAAGCCGTCACGATGACCGAACACAGCCTGCAGGCAGCGTATTTTGCCCGTGCGCACGGCGTCCCCGACGCGCTGGTACTGGCCTCATTGCTGCACGACATCGGTCACCTGGTCGAACCCGCGCCGGAAAACATCGCCGACTGGAAGCACGATGCCGCGCATGAAAAGACCGGTGCGCACTGGCTGGCCGCGCGCTTCGGCCCGGACGTGTCGGAACCGGTGCGGTTGCACGTTCCGGCAAAGCGCTATCTGTGCGCCACCGATCCGGCCTACGTGGGCCAGCTCAGCGCCGCCTCGGTGACGACCCTCAAGTTGCAAGGCGGCCCGATGAGCGAAGCCGAGCAGCGATCGTTCGAAACCGAATCGCATTGGCGCGAAGCGGTACTGCTGCGCCAGTTCGACGACCAGGGCAAGATTGGCGGACTGACAACACCACCCTTCGATCACTACCGCACTTTGATCGACCGGTTCGCTCGTACAGATCGGCCCGTGCGGGCAGTGTTGTTCGATCTCGACGGTACGCTGATCAACACCGAATTGCACACCGACGCGACGGTCACCGCCGTGGCCTCGCAGTACGGCGTTGATGGCTATTCGCTGCCGCACACCGAAACACACGGCCGCACCTGGCTGCACGTCGCCGAGACGATGCGCGCGCATACGGGCATCACGGCGCCGGCCGCGGAACTCGCCGCGGCGTTTCTCGACTACTGGAACAAGGCCGTCTCGGCTGTGCGGCCGATTCCCGGTGCGCCGCAGGCCATACGGGCCGCCGCAGAGAGCGGCCTCAAGCTCGCGGTCGTTTCCTCGAGCCCTCGTTCCGTGATCGATTTTTTCATGGACCAGCTCGGCGTCGGCGATTACGTGGCGGCAAAGGCTCGCATTGGCGGCGATGACGTCAAGATCGGCAAGCCAGCGCCGGAGGCTTTTCTCAAGGCAGCGCGCGTTCTTGGAGTGGAAGCTGTCGAAGCGCTGGTGTTCGAGGACAGCACCGCCGGATTGCAGGCGGCGCGAAATGCCGGGATGCGCAGCATGTTCATCACCTGCTGCGCGGCGGAGATTCCGCAGAACCGCTCGATGGCCAGCGGCACCTGCACCGACTACCGTGCGTTGCCGCCCCGATTCTGGCGACAGCTGGCGGCCGGCGACACCGAACTGCTGCACAAGATCTATCCATCGACAGCTGATCAACGCTGATTGGTAAAAGCCCGGAATCCTTCGGAGCGAACTCGCCATGGTGCCAGCCCTATCGTGACCGACACTGCCATCGTCAATCGCTTGCGCCGCCAGCAAGGTTTGGTCCTGCTGCTGCTTTTCCTGGGCTACGGCGCCTATTACTTCTGCCGCGCGAATCTGTCGGTCGCTACGCCGCTAATCGTAGAAGAGCTGGCCGCGCACGGCATGGATCGGAGCGCAGCTTTGATTCGCATCAGCGGAATAACGTCGCTGGGTGTATTGGCCTATGCCCTGGGAAAGTTCACTCTCACGCAGTTTGCCGATCTCTGGGGAGGACGCGTTGCGTTCCTGTTTGGGTTGGGTGGCGCTGTGGTTTTCACGGTGTTGTTCGCACTGGGCGGCGGACTGCCCATATTCACGCTGGCCTGGATTGGCAATAGATTGACGCAGTCGGTCGGATGGGCCGGGCTGCTCAAAGTCTGTTCGCGCTGGTTCAACTTCTCGAGCTATGGGACGATGGTTGGCATCCTGAGCTTGAGCTACCTCATCGGTGACGCTGGCGCGCGCCAGTCGATGGGCTACATGATCGAGCACGGCAGCGGCTGGCGCGCCGTGTTCATGTTTGCTGCTGGCGTTGCGGCGCTTCTTTTCGTTCTCAATTTCTTTCTGTTGCGTGAGTCGCGCGTGCAAGCGGGCCACGCGGATGCAGAGGAGAATCCGCTCAATGTTTTTGCCGGCGCGTCGACGGCACCGCGCTCGATCGCGTTCCTGCTCAGACCCTTGCTGACGAACGTGCCTTTTCTGCTGGTCTGTGCACTGTCCTTTGGATGCACGGTGATTCGAGAGTCCTTCAACGCCTGGACGCCGACCTATCTCGACCAGTCGGCCGGATATTCGGTCGGCAGGGCCGCATCTTTGAGTGCCGTGTTTCCTGCGGTCGGTGCGGTTTCCGTGCTGGCCATGGGCTGGCTCAGCGACTGGCTTGGCGTCAACGGGCGCCCGCTTATTCTCGCCATCGGACTCACGGCCACGACAGTCGCGCTGTCGCTGCTCGGCGCAGTGCATTCGGGGCAGGCGGGCGCGATGACGGCATTGGTGTTGATCGGCATAACCGCTTTTTGCCTGCTCGGGCCGTATTCCTACCTCGGCGGAGCCATGGCGCTCGATTTCGGCGGTAAGCACGCCGGCGCGAGTGCCTCTGGAATCATCGACGGCGTCGGTTACATTGGTGGAACACTGGCCGGCATTGGTGTGGCGAAAATCTCGGTTGTATTCGGCTGGCGCGGCGTTTTCGTTGCGCTCGCTGTGCTGTGCGGCGTGTCGGCGGTCGCTGCGGCCTGGCTCTATCTACATCAGTCCGGCCTGACGCGCTCGAAGCGGCCGCAACCTGACTAGCGCTTTGCGCCGGCGCGTTGGCCGGGCTTCATGAACTTGACCAGCACGCGCTGCCCGATCAGGTACGGCGTGTTGTCCGCCGACACCACGACTTCGACCACGCGCTCATCGGCGGCCTCGTTGGCTGTATCCGATTTCAACTTGCGCGCGCCGAACGCGGGCGCGATGCGAATCACCTTGCCGACGCTGAGCTTGTCGGTCTCGGTCTCGGGAACGATTTCCACTTCCTGGTCCACGCGCACGTCGGGAATCGCGCTCTCGACGATTTCCGCGCGCACGATGTGCCGCGTCGCAGGCTCCAGGTCGAACATGTCCGAGACATTCAGCGTCGACGCGCCAGCGCCCGGATTCGCATAACGGCGGATGATCTTTCCATCCATCGGTGCACGGATGATCGTCAGGTCCTCGTTGTATTCGGCCTGCGCCAGCTGGGCCTCGGCCGTCTGTACCGCCGACTGCTGGATACCCAGTTGGGCCTGCGCACTCGCCACCGAGTCGCCGGCCTGGTCGACCTGCTGCTGCGAAACGAGCTTTGCGGCGACCAAAGTCTTGAGCCGCTCGAATTCGCGCTGCGCCGTGCGCAGGTTCACCTGCATCAGCGGCATCTGGCTCTCCGCCTGCACGACGGCGGCCTTGGCGCTCTTCACGGCGAGCCGCGCATCCTGGTCTTCCTGGCGCGCCAGGATCTGGCCCTTGCGGACGACATCACCTTCCTGCACCTCCACCTCGCTGATCACGCCCGGACGCCGCGCAGCGACTTCGACGACGCCACCTTCGATATCGACTTTGCCGTTGGCGATGGTTGCGTAGGGCGAGGGCGGTACTGCTGTCGTCGGTTTTCCGCCGCCCGGATGGCAAGCTGCGAGCAGTAGCAACGCCGCGGCCGACAGCGGAATGCGCAGCTTGCTCAGGATTGCGGTGCGAGCATTTAAACGTGTACGAAGGTTCATGCCTGTGATCCGCCTGTGTGGACGGCAGTGTGCGCCGGAGGTTCCGAGATCATTCGGTCATCGAGGATCTTGCCGTCTTCCATGTGGATGATGCGATCGGCATGCGCCTCGAGCCGTGGATCGTGCGTCACGACGACGATGGCAGCACCGCGTTGCCGCGCCGCCTCGTGCAGCAGGCGGATGATCACCTGGCCATTCGACGAGTCGAGCGCCGAGGTCGGCTCGTCGGCAAAGATCAGCTGCGGCTCCTTGGCCAGTGCGCGCGCAATGGCTACGCGCTGCTTTTCACCGCCCGACAATTCGGCCGGTTTCTGCCGCAGCCGTTGCCCGAGTCCGACGGATTCAAGCACCGCAGTGGCGCGCCTGCGCGCTTCGGTTTTGTCCACGCCGCAATAGCGCAGCACCTGCAAGACTTGCGCCGTTGCATCCAGCGCGGGAAACAGGTTGAAGCCCTGGAAGATGAAACCGCAGTGGTCGAGCCTGAAGCGGTCGACAAGCTTGCGCTTCTTTAGCCAGAGGCTCTCGCCGAGCGCCAGCACCTCGCCTTCGTCGGGCTTCATCAATCCGGACAACGCCGCGATCAACGTTGATTTTCCAGAGCCGGATGGCCCCATGATCATCGTCACCTGGCCGTGGTAGGCGTTGAAGGCGACATTCTTCAAGACCTGCTGGCGCGTCTTGCCGATCTTGTACGCCTTGCTGATGCCGCGTGCGTCGATGGCCAGTGCGCTCATCGCAGCAGGTCCGCCGGTTGGCTCTTCTTGAGCACGCCGAGCGACATGGCGCCCGAGAAGATCGCAATGCCGAGCAATCCAAGCGCCACCGGGATATCGACGAACAGCGGAAAATCGAGCGGCACGCCCGAGCTGATCGCGATGAACCACACGAACGCGGTCAATGCCACGGTCAACAGCAGCCCGGCGATGCCCACCCACATGCTCAGTTCCATGACGACGAGGCGGAGCCTGGGCATCGATACGCCGAGTGCTCGCAGGCTGGCAAATTCCTTGATATTGCCGAGGATCGCCCCCTGCAATGTCTGCCAGGTGATGACGATACCGATGAACGCGCTGACGACCACTGCAAAACCGATCATGACCGCGATCGGTCCGTCCGAGAGCATCGAGGTCTGGCTCGAACGCGAAAGATCTTCGCGCGTCCAGGCCTTGTAGCGGCCCTTGCTCGCAGCATTGAGCTGATCGACGACCTGCCGCTCCTGCGTGGGATCGTTGATCTTGGCGAGGATCGCTCCCACGCGATCACCGTCATTGTACTGGCGCAGCAGCTTGGCGGTCTGCACCGATATAAACGTCGTCGACTCGAACATCGACGGGTAGCCTGTGGTAACGCCACGCACCCAGACCGTCTGGTTGTTCATCTTGGCCTTGTCGCCGACCTGCACGCCGAGCTTTCCGAGGCTCGATTTGTCGACAATGACCGCATACGGTTCGCGCAGTGCCTGGATCAGTTGGTCGCTGAAATCGATCGGCAGCGTGATGTCGCCCTTTACCGGATTGACGATGACGAGCTTGACGCCCGTGTCCCGGGCGGGCTGGCCGGCTTTCGGGAAATTCGACCACCCTGTAAAACCGATGTCCAGGGTCTTCACGTTCGCGATGTTTGGGTTGCTGTAGATCTGCGGAATCAGCCGGCGCGGCTGGCCCGAACGCGTGTCGAACAGGTTCGTTGCGTCGGGGGGCATGATCAGGATCTGTGCGGGCGAGCTATCGACGGTGGCCGAAAACGACTTGCTCAGCCCCATGAACATGCCGGTCATCGCCAGCACGAGCAGGCCCGCCACGGCCAGTGCGATGACGGCCGCGAGATAACGGCGCCATTCGTAGATCAGCGTGGACAGAGCCAGAGTCAATGAATCAAGGCCTTGTTTTTATCCGCCGGAACCGTTGAGACCCCGAACCGGGGCTTTCAGTTCCAGCCAGAGCAATCCAGTGGCAATAGGCGCTGGAAAACATGAGAATGCCCACATCACCTGCGGTTAAGCAAGGGTATGCCAGCGCAATGACTGCTTCGGCCAGGCGTATTCGCCAGCTGCTCGGCTGGCTCGGCGGAACTCGGCGGCACCTTGCAGGCCGCGGGTACGCCGGGCGAGGGCACGCTATTCGAAGCGGTGGTGCCGTTGTCGCAATCCACGTAGTCATGAGAATGTGCGCGCGGTTGTTCGCTGCGTTGTTCACCATTGCCGCCGCGCAAGCCGGAGCGCAAACCGGCGCGCCGCCGCAGCCCGACATGGCGCAGGTGCGCGCGACGATCCAGACGCTGGCCTCGGATGAATTCGACGGACGGGGTCCCGCGAGCATCGGCGAACAACGCACGATCGCGTATCTCGAAAAGCAGTTCAGGCACTACGGCCTGGTGCCTGCGAACCATGGCAGCTACCTGCAGCCGGTGCCCATGGTGCAGGTCACAGCCGCGCCCGATGCAGTGCTGGAGGTCAGCGGCGGCAAGACACCACTGCGCTTCGCGTACGGCATCGACATGATTGTGACGACGCCGCGCGCGGAAACGGTCGTGACACTGCGCGAAAGCCCACTGGTGTTCGTTGGCTACGGCATCGTCGCACCCGAATTCCAGTGGAACGATTACGAGGGCACCGACGTGCACGGCAAAACGGTGGTCGTGCTCGTCAATGATCCGGGCTATGCGAGCGAAGACGCCTCGCTGTTCCAGGGCAAGGCGATGACCTACTACGGACGCTGGACGTACAAGTACGAAGAGGCGAGGCGACAGGGCGCGGCCGCCGTGCTCATCGTTCACGACACCGGCCCCGCAGGTTATCCGTGGGAAGTCGTGCGCAACAGCTGGAGCGGGCCCGCCGACTTGTTGCCGCCCGGCAAGGATTACCAACTGTTGATCAATGGATGGCTGAACCACGAGGCGGCGGCGAAACTGTGTATTGCCGCCGGCCAGGATCTCGACGCGCTGACGCAGGCCGCAGGCCGGCGCAGCTTCCACGCGGTGGACCTGCATCAGCGAGGCAATGTCACCTTGCACAATCACGTGCGCGAGATCGTGAGCCACAACGTGGTCGCGCTCGTGAAGGGCGCGAGACATCCGGAACAGGTCGTCGTTTACAGCGCGCACTGGGACCACTTCGGCGAGAAGCCCGACGCGGCCGGCCATCCGCAGATTTTCCACGGGGCCGTCGACAACGGCACCGGCGTCGCCGGGCTCCTGGAACTCGCGCGCGAGTTTGCCGCAGGGAATCCCGGACCTGCGCGCAGCGTGCTGTTCGTCGCGACGACATCGGAGGAGCAGGGATTGCTCGGCTCGGCTTACTACGCGAGCCATCCGCTGTTCCCGTTGGCCGACACGGTCGCCAACCTCAACATGGATGTCATGGAAACAAATGGAGCGACACGCGACCTGACGGTGCGCGGGCAGTTCATGTCGACGCTCGATGACGACTTGCGCCGCTCGGCCGGCTCGCTCGGGCTCAGCGTTGCGACTGACGCGGATGCGTCGAAGGGTTATTACTACCGCGCCGATCATTTCGAATTCGCCAAGCAGGGCGTGCCCGCACTGAGCATCAATGCGGGCACCGACTATGTCGGCCACGAGCCGGGCTGGGGACTGGCGCGGCAACGCGAGTACACCGAACAGCGCTATCACAAGCCGACTGATGTGTACGAGCCGGGCTGGAACCTCGACGGCATGCAACAACAGTTGCAGGTGCTGTACCTCACGGGCCGGGCACTCGCCGACGGCGATGAATGGCCCAGCTGGTACGAGGGCGGCCCCTTTAGGCCTAAGCGCGACGCGCAACGTCCAGCCAAGCCATAGCGACATGGCCGACGCCGAACGAAGCGGCGCCGCCGCACGCATTCCACTCGGCAAGACTGGCCTCGAGGTCGCACCCATGGGTTGGGGGATGTGGCGGTTTGCCGGCGCCGATCCGGACACCGCGCAGCGCCGTCTCGAAGCCGCGCTCGAGATCGGCTGCACGCTGTTCGACACGGCCGATATCTACGGCTATTCGACACCGGCGGGATTTGGCGGCGCGGAAGAACTGTTAGGCCGCGTGCTCCGCAATGCGCCGGCACTGCGCGCGCGCATGGTGTTGGCCAGCAAGGGCGGCATCTTCCCACCGCTCCCATACTACTCGAGCGCCGCGTACCTCGTTGAGGCCTGCGAGAAATCGCTGCAGCGCATGGGCGTCGATTGCATCGACCTGTGGCAGATCCATCGTCCGGACCTGCTGACGCATCCGGCCGAAGTCGCGCGCGCACTCGATCGCCTGCGCCAGGCCGGCAAGATTCGCGCGGCGGGTGTATCCAACTACAGCGCCGCGCAACTCGATGCGCTGTGCGAGCACATGCCGTTTCCGCTCGCCTCGATCCAGCCGGAATTTTCCGCGCTCTCGATTGAGCCACTGACGGACGGCATACTCGACGCGGCCATGCGTCGCGGCCTGGCGGTGCTCGCCTGGTCACCGCTCGGCCAGGGGCGCCTCGGCGACGCCGCGGGCGCGTGCGCGGGAGCGCAATCCAGTACTGTCGACGTTCGCGCCGCGGCGGTGCGCGCAGCGCTTGATCGCGTCGCCGTGCGCGCGGCGGCGCCGCGAACTGCGGTGGCCTACGCCTGGATCATGGCTCATCCGTCGCGCCCGGTGCCGTTGATCGGCAGCCAGAACCCTGCGCGCATTCGCGAAGCCGCGAGCGCGTATCGGGTAGGAATCACGCGCGAGGAGTGGTACCAGGTACTCGAAGCGTCGCGCGGCGAACCGATGCCATGACCGGGCGCACCGGGCTCGTCGCACACGAGCGCTTCTTCTGGCACGACACCCGCGGCAGTGTCGCGCACGTTGAAGCCGGCGCATTTGAACAACCGGCGCAGCACCCCGAACATCCCGACACGAAGCGCCGCCTTCTGGGCCTGCTCGAAGTCTCCGGATTGCTCGACCAGTTGGTCCGCATCGCGCCGCGCGAGGCGACGATGGAAGAGCTACGACGATTCCACACGCAACCTTATATCGATCACGTGCGTGCGCTGTCGGCCGCAACCGGCGGCGAAGCGGGCGAGTCCGCGCCAGTGGGCCACGGCAGCTTCGAGATTGCGTTGTTGGGCGTGGGTGGTTGTCTCGCTGCCGGCGATGCGGTGATGTCGGGGAGGGTGCGCAATGCGTACGCGCTGGTGCGGCCGCCCGGCCATCACGCGGAATCCAACCGCGGGCGCGGCTACTGCCTGTTCAACAACGCGGTGCTGCTGGTGCGGCACCTGCAGGCGGCGCACTCCCTGTCGCGCATCGCGGTCGTCGACTGGGACGTGCACCACGGCAACGGCACCGAGACCGCCTTCATTGACGATGCCTCGGTGCTGTCGATCTCACTGCACCAGGAACGCAACTATCCAGTCGACTCGGGCGGGATCGAGGTCATCGGCAACGGCGCCGCGGCCGGAACGAACCTGAACATTCCATTGCCCGCCGGCTCAGGGCACAGCGCGTACCTCGCCAGTTTCGAGCGCGTCGTGCTGCCCGCGCTGCAGCGATTCCGTCCGGAATTCCTCGTCATCGCCTCGGGGTTCGACGCCTCCATGGCCGATCCCCTGGGTCGCATGATGTGCACCAGCGAAACCTTTCGCGAGCTGACACGGCTCCTGATGGCCGCGGCTGCCGAGTTGTGCGGCGAGCGCATCGTCGCGACGCATGAGGGCGGGTACTCGAACGAGTACGTGCCGTTCTGCGGCCTTGCGGTGCTTGAGCAACTGAGCGGTATTCGTACCGCGGCTGCCGACCCATGGCTCGAGGAATACGTACTCACGTCGGGCAACGAGTTGCTGGCACACCAGGATGCGGCTATCAGTGCTGCGGCGAAGCGAGTCGCCGGCGTGCCGGCACGCAGCGGAGCTTAAGTCCGAGCGGGAGCCGTTGCCCTTCATGTTGCACGCGCAGATACTCCGCTGCGTTGAGAGGGGTGCGCATCACGTGAGCACGAGCACGATCATCCGTTGGCGGCGCGCGGCCCAGGCGACATGCCTGGCGTGCGCGCTGCTGGACGCGAGTTTAGGGCTCGCGCAAGAAGAAGAGGGCACGACGCCCGGTCTGATCGCCAATCCCGGTACCTACCAGGGCAGCATGCAGCTGCAGCAACAAGAGGAACAGCAGAACCAGCAGCTGCTGCAGCGGCTGAATGGAACGTATCAGCAGAGTGCACCGAACGCGGTGGGCGGAGCGGGCGGTGGCGGCTCGGGCGGTGCTGCACCGGCCGTGAACTGGTGGAATCGGCCCGCTCTGGCAGCGGAGAAAAATCCGTTGCTCGGACGATGGCAGCAGGTCGCGGCGAAACCCTCTGCTGCGCAGCACGGCGCGAACCCGCTCGCGGGCGCTTTGCCTGCGCGCGCTGGCGACATGATCGGCAGCATGGTGGATAGCAGCTTGGCGGGCGGCTGCAAGTCGATGTTCGGCTCGGGCGTGATCGCCTTCAAACCCGCGGCGCTCCAGTGGGTCGCGCCGGACGGCCACGAAGAGCTACTCAACAATGTCGCCTACCGCGCCAACGGGGCCGAGGTCATCGTACTAACGAAAGACGCCGGCGCAGTGCCCGCGCTCGTATTCGGATTTCCAGACCATGAGCGCGCCGTTGTCGCCTTCTTCAACTGCACGATGAATCGCGTCGGCGCAAAACCTCGCGCGGCGCCCGCCGCTGCGGCCGGCGCTTCCGCCACGGCCAATGCGGCCTTGCCGAGCGCGGCACCCTCCGGCCCAGCCAATGCAGTGCTCGAAATGCACGCCGGCGTTGGCGCGAACGCAAACGCCAGTCCGATGGCGGGCGTGCAGCTGTGGATCACCGCGGACGATCCGGTCAATTCGCTGGTCGCCGAGGGAATCATGCCCAACGCCAAGGTGCCGCTGGGCCAGTTCCTCAATGAGGACTGCCGCAACCCCGCCAACTGCGTGCGCGACTGGAACACGATGACGGGCAAGGCGCTGGGTTCCGTGCGCACGGATGCGACGGGGCACGCGCGTACGCCGTCGATTCCATCTGGCCGTTATTACATAGTCGGCATGGCCCCGTACCAATCCCGGGCCTTGTTCTGGAACCTGTCGGTCGATGCGCGCCCCGGCTCGAATGTCGTATTGTTGAGCAACGTGAACGGTGCAATACTTCACAACTAGGGCAAGCGAGGAAATTCGAAATGAACACTCGCATGACTCTCGTCGGACTGCTGCTGACCGCGATCACCCACCCGTCCGCAAACGCGTCCCCTTCAACGGGCCCGCCCGTCGAATTCGCGGTGGCGAAGGGCGATGGCACGATCTTCTACCCGACGCGCGCACTGCGGTACGGCGACACCTTCGCGATCACGGCGCATCACCTGAACGAGTACAACCGCCTGATGGTCGTGCCCTGCCACCCAAGTTGCGAGAAGCCGGACTTCGTGCTGGCCTATTCGCTGAGGTTCGGACTGCAGCATTTGCGCGTGCCTATATCAGGGCACTATTACTTCTGGCTTGAGCGCGATCAGATTGGCGGGCGCGGCGTACCGTACCGCTATGGCTGGACGCGACTGCCGCTGCCCGTGCTCGACACGCAGCAGTCACCCGACCATTTCTTCGCGACTTTCGATCACGGTACAACGCTGGCGATTCACTCGGTGGATGTTCATCCGGTGACCGAGGTCGCGTATCTCGCGCATTAGTGCGCGCGGGGTCTGCGCTCGCATTGCTTCCGGTGGTGATTGACCTACCGTGATGCAAACGAACAAACCCGCCAGCGCCACCAAACTTGTACTGCTGGTCACTGCCGCAGTGTTCATCAACTATATCGACCGCGGCAACCTCGCGACCGCGGCACCAATGATTCATGTGGCGCTCCATCTCAACGAGGCGCAGTTGGGCTTGCTGTTTTCTGCCTTCTATCCCACCTATGTATTGTGCATGCCCGCGACCGGCTGGCTGGCAGAACGGTTCGGGGCACAGCGGGTACTCGCCGCCGGCATCGCCATCTGGTCGGTCGCGACTCTACTGACCGGGTTCGCCGGGAGCTTCGCGAGCCTGCTTGCGCTGCG
The DNA here is from genome assembly GCA_041690875.1 of Gammaproteobacteria bacterium. Classification (GTDB taxonomy): domain Bacteria; phylum Pseudomonadota; class Gammaproteobacteria; order Steroidobacterales; family Steroidobacteraceae; genus FEN-1191. Next base: position 6,995 of record JBEPVS010000003.1, on the reverse strand, counting down.
CCTGTTGCTGGGGGTCGGCGAGAGCGTGGCTTTTCCTTGTGCTTCGAAGGTGCTTGCCAATGCAGTTGAGGTGGCTCGCCTCGGAGTCGCAAACGGCGTACTCAGCTTCGGCTACCTGCTCGGACCCGCGGTCGGTACATTGATTGGCGGCCTGCTGATGGCCCGTTATGGGTGGCGCCCCGTGTTCTTCGTGTTTGGCACGCTGTCGCTCCTGTGGCTGTGGCCCTGGCTCCGCGCGCGCGTCGACACGCCGACCGGCGGCGGTGGACCGGTCGTGGTGCCGCCGGCGCTGGGGCTGATCCTGCGTCAACGTGCACTGTGGGGCGCCTCAGTCGGGCACTTCGCGGCCAATTACACTTACTACTTTATCCTCTCGTGGCTGCCGCTATATCTGGTCAAGGCGCGTGGCTTCTCAATGGGCTCGATGGCATGGATCGCCTCCTGGGCATACTTGCTCAACGCACTCAGTGCACTCGGCATGGGTCGGCTCCAGGACCACTGAATACGCTCCGGGCGCAGTACCACGCTGGTCTACAAGGGAGTCATGGGAGTCAGCCACGCGGTCGCCATGTTCTGCATGGCGGGCATGGTGTTGCTGCCCGAGCAAGGGTCGATCGCCGCGCTGTTCCTGTATTGCATCATCAGCGGCGCTTCCTATCCTGGCCTGTTTGCGATCCCACAGATCGTCGCGGGGCCCACCGCAACCGGAAGCTGGGTGGGATTCCAGAACGCCGCAGGCAATGTCGCCGGCATGATTGCACCGGCAATGACAGGTTGGCTGGTATACCAGACCGGCCGTTACGAATTCGCCTTTGCACTTGCCGCGGTCGTCAACATAGTCGGCTTCATCGGTTGGGTGTTCGTCCTACCTTCAGTGAGACCGATCAACTGGGGGCGCGCACATGATTGAATTCAGGCTGGCCGGCCGCCGGGCTGCGGCGTATATAACGGGTGAAGTCATCCCGGTCACTGGCGGATTGCGTATCTAGGCGGAATGAAATGTTGCTGGCCCGCGGAATCCAAGAAATGAATCGCCGCGTTTTCACCGCGCTCCCCAAAGCGGCACTGGCCGCCGCCCTCATGGCTGCTCCGCTCCCGTCCATGTCGCAAGCGTCGGGATGCGGAGCCGTCGGCTTGTCGAGCGGCTCGCACACGATGCGGCACAACGGTCTCGAGCGGGTGTACCGCGTGTATGTGCCGCCGGGATACAACAGCAACGTCCCGTCGCGCATGGTGCTCGTATTTCACGGCTGGAGCGGGACTGAGGCCGAATTCCTGGACGATCATGCCGTCATCGATGTTGCCGGAAAGCGCGGCTACATACTGGTGGCGCCGCGGGGCCTGGGTTCGGGTTCACCGGACCAGGGCAATAATTCCTGGTCTTTTCCCGGCTCGGCGACCGGACTCGACGGCGATGGCGTCAACCGGAAGGTTCCTGGCGATACGGACGCCATATGCGACGCATCCGTGACTCCCGATTACCGCTACCCCTCGTGCAAGGGCGGTACCGCGCGAAACACCTGCTCATGGACCCAATGCCAGGATGATGACGTCGACTTCACGCTGGCACTGGTGCGTCACGTCGAGTCGCAGTTGTGTGTCGATCGCAAGCACATCTACGCAGCGGGCGGTTCGAATGGCGGAATGTTCGTGTGGGAGCTTGGACAGAATCCGCTCAGTGCACCCATTTTCCGCGCCATCGCGCCGTTGATCGGCCTGCCGCATCGGGGCTACCTGATCGGGCCCGGCAAGAAACCCTACTTGCCGGTATTGCTGATCACCGGGCTCGCTGACGATGTGGTGCCGCCGGGCGCCTGGGACGACGACGCATTCACGACGACCTCGAATGCGCGCGACCGCTTCTACTATACCGGTGCAACTGCAATCATGAAGCAATGGGCTGAGGCGGCAGGTTGCGGTACGTCAGGCAAGGAAGTGGCGTTTCGTGACGCCCGCACACCCGCTGACTGCCGGACCTACTGTCCTGTTACGGGCTCGCAGTGGCCCGCCGCGCTCGATTGCCGCGCAAAGATGGGGCACGACTACGGCTTGCCCTGGTCGTGGAGCCTGATCATGGATTTCTTCGATCATTCCTGAGTTGGGCGAAGAAGTCCGCGATCCCATCGACCAGCAATTGGCTCCCCGGGTTGGACTCGAACCAACGACCTGCGGATTAACAGTCCGACGCTCTACCAACTGAGCTACCGGGGAATCGGGCGCGAATTCTCATGGCTGGAGTGCGCCCCGTCAAGGACGGGCGCTGCACCGTGCGCTCAACCGCCGAGTGCCATGCGAATGCGCTCGACCGCCTTTTCAAGCGTCTCGCGGCTGCAGGCATACGAGAGTCGCATGTGGCCGGGCGCCCCGAAACCGGAGCCTGGTACGACAGCCACACCTACGGTAGTGATGAGATGACCTGCGAATGCATTGTCATCGGCGAGCCCGAGCTTCGCCATCGCCTGGCTGACATCGGCGAAGGCGTAGAACGCACCGCTCGCGCTTCGGCAGGAAACGCCTGGCAACGTATTGAGCGCGGCGACGATGTAATCGTGCCGCTCCTTGAACGCGCGGGTCATCGTGGCGACGCAAGTCTGGTCGCCGTTCAGCGCTGCGACTGCGGCCTTCTGGCTGATGCTCGACGCGTTCGAGGTCGACTGTCCCTGGATCGTCCCCATCGCGGTGACCAGTTCCTTTGGTCCCCCGCAGTAACCGATGCGCCATCCGGTCATTGCATAGGCTTTCGAACAACCGTTGATCGTCACCGTGCGATCGTAGAGATCGGGCACGACGGTCAACAAACTCGCGAAGGGCTCGCTGCCCCAGTAGATTTTCTCGTATATGTCATCGGTGCCGATGACGACGCGCGGGTGCTTGAGCAGCACCTCGCCGAGCGCGCGCCATTCAGCGGCCGTGTACGCCGCGCCCGTCGGGTTGCTGGGGCTGTTGACGAGGAACAGTCGCGTGCGCGGCGTGATCGCCTGGCTCAGTTGTTGCGGCGTGATCTTGTAACCCTGCTCCGGGCCCGCGTAGGGCATTACGGGCACGCCGTCAGCGAGCAGCGCCATGTCGGGGTATGACACCCAGTACGGCGCGGGGATGACCACTTCATCGCCCGGATCGAGCACCGCCATGCATAGATTGAAGATCGTCTGCTTCGCTCCCGATGAAACGATGATCTGGTTGCGCTCATAGCGCAGTCCGTTGTCGCGCTGGAACTTCGCGATGATCGCGTCCTTCAGTTCCACGATTCCATCGACGTTTGTGTAGCGCGTGAAGCCAGTGTTGATCGCCTGCACGCCGGCCGCGCTGATGTGCGCGGGCGTGTCGAAGTCGGGCTCGCCGGCTCCGAGGCCAATGACGTCCTTTCCCTCGGCCTTCAGGCGGGCGGCGAGGGCGGTGACGGCGAGCGTGGGAGAGGGTTTGACGCGCTGCGCGCGCTTCGAAACGGCTAAGGGCACGGGGTTCCTTTGCGTGCTTGACACGTGCGATATAGTAGCCGACGACCCATGGAAACTCGACCCTTCCAACTCGTTTCGAACTACCAGCCAGCGGGAGACCAGCCGCAGGCGATCGCGCAACTGGTCGATGGGCTGGAGAATGGCCTCGCGCACCAGACACTGCTCGGTGTCACCGGTTCAGGCAAGACGTACACCATCGCGAACGTCATCGAGAAAGTGCAGCGTCCGACGCTGGTGATGGCGCACAACAAGACGCTGGCTGCGCAACTCTACGGCGAGTTGCGGGGATACTTTCCGCGCAACGCGGTCGAGTATTTCGTTTCCTATTACGACTACTACCAGCCGGAAGCCTACGTGCCTTCGAGCGATACCTATATCGCCAAGGACGCCTCGACCAACGAACACATCGAGCAGATGCGCCTGTCGGCGACCAAGGCACTGCTCGAGCGTAGCGATGCGATCATCGTCGCGACCGTCTCGTGCATCTATGGCCTGGGCGACCCGCAAGCGTACCTGGCAATGGTGTTGCACCTGGTGCGGGGCGAGCGCATCGACCAGCGCCGATTGTTGCGGCGCCTGGCGGAGATGCAATACACGCGCAATGATGTCGACCTGCAGCCTGGCGCCTTCCGCGTGCGCGGCGACATCATCGATATCTTTCCGGCTGAATCGGCGCGCGATGCCGTACGCGTCGAACTCTACGACGATTCGATCGAGAATCTCTCGCTGCTCGATCCGCTGCTCGGCAAGGTGCTGGCACGCGTGCCTCGGTATACGGTGTATCCGGGCACGCACTACGTCACGCCGCGCGACCGGTTGGTCAACGCGCTCGATTTCATCCGCGAGGAGATGCGCGAGCGACTGAAGGTGCTCTACGAGAACAACAAGCTGGTCGAGGCGCAACGGCTCGAGCAGCGCACGCAGTTCGACCTCGAAATGATCCGCGAAGTCGGCTATTGCCCCGGCATCGAGAATTATTCGCGCTACCTGTCGGGACGCGAGACCGGCGAGCCGCCACCTTGTCTGTTCGACTACCTGCCGCCGAATGCGTTGCTCGTTGTCGACGAGAGCCACCAGACTGTTCCGCAGATCGGCGCGATGTACCGCGGCGATCGGTCGCGCAAGGAAACGTTGGTCGAATATGGATTCCGGCTGCCATCAGCGCTCGACAACCGGCCGTTGAAATTCGAGGAATGGGAGCGGCTCGCACCGCAAATGATTTTCGTCTCGGCGACCCCGGGCCCGTATGAGCATGCGCATGCCGGCCAATTGGTCGAACAAGTGGTGCGGCCGACCGGACTGCTCGATCCGGAAGTCGAGGTCCGTCCTGCGGGCACGCAGGTCGACGACGTGCTGGGCGAGATCAACCTGTGCATCGCGGCGCACGAGCGCGTGCTGATCACGACGCTGACCAAGCGCATGGCGGAGGACCTGACCGAGTACCTGGCCGAGCACAGGATCCGCGTGCGTTACCTGCATGCCGATATCGAGACGGTCGAGCGCGTCGAGATCATTCGCGATTTGCGGCTTGGGCGCTTCGATGTGCTCGTCGGCATCAACCTGCTGCGCGAAGGCCTCGACATGCCGGAGGTCGCGCTGGTCGCCGTACTCGATGCCGACAAGGAAGGATTCCTGCGCTCGGCCGGTTCGCTGATCCAGACGATGGGACGCGCGGCGCGCAACCTGCGCGGGCGCGCCATTCTCTACGCCGATCGCATTACCAGATCGATGCAGACCGCGATCGATGAAACCCGCCGCCGGCGCGAGCGCCAGGCGCAGTACAACCTCGAGCATGGCATCACGCCGCTCAGCATCGTGAAGCCGGTTGCCGACATCATGGAAGGCGCGCGCGTCGCGCCCGCGCCCACGACGCGGGGCAGGGAGTCGGGTAGGCGCGTTCCCGTCGCGGTGCCGCGCACGCTGGCCGAGGCGACGCGCGAGATCCATCGCATGGAAGAGCTGATGTATCGCCACGCACGCAACCTGGAATTCGAGCAGGCGGCTGCGGTGCGCGACCAGATCGAAGCGATGCGCGCGCTCGAACTCGAACTGAGCGGCGGCCCACTCGTGCCGCAGTCTGTACGTAAACCCTGAAAACCGGCACCGTTGCGGGAAGTTGGCGCAAGGCGTAATTGTCAGTGAAATCCGCGCTGTACCTTGCCAGTCGCAACACCGTCCGGTATCGTTCCGGCCGCTTACGGGCCTGTGTGGATGGGCTCGAACAGGCGCGTAGCTCAGTGGTAGAGCATCACCTTGACATGGTGGTGGTCGCTGGTTCGATCCCAGTCGCGCCTACCAATTCTTAAGCTTGGAGATTCCGTGCCGGTCATCACGCTGCCTGACGGCAGCCAACGCAAATTCGACAAGGCCGTCACGGTCGCTGAAGTCGCGCTCAGCATCGGCGCCGGACTCGCACGCGCCGCGCTCGCCGGCAAGGTGAACGGGAAGCTCGTCGATACGAGCTTTGTCATTGAGGACGATGCAACGCTCGCGATCATCACCGAGCGCGACGCGGAAGGGCTCGAGGTCATCCGTCACTCGACGGCGCATCTGCTCGCCCAGGCGGTGCAGCAGTTGTTTCCCGATGCACAGGTGACGATCGGCCCGGTCATCGAAGACGGGTTTTTCTACGACTTTTCGCGCAAGACGCCGTTTACAACGGAGGATCTCGCGCGCGTCGAAGCGAAAATGACCGAACTGGCAAAGGCCGATCAACCCGTGCATCGGCGCGAGCTGCCGCGCGATGAAGCGGTCAAGGTCTTCGAGAACAAAGGCGAGCGCTACAAGGCCGAGATCATCAAGAGCATTCCCACTGGCGAAAACATCAGCCTGTACGGGCAGGGCGATTGGGAAGACCTGTGCCGCGGCCCGCACGTGCCGTCCACCGGCAAGCTCAAGGCCTTCAAGTTGATGAAGGTCGCCGGTGCCTACTGGCGCGGCGATTCACGCAACGAGATGCTGCAGCGGATCTACGGCACGGCGTGGCCAGACCAGAAGCAGCTCGATGCATATCTGCATCGACTCGAAGAAGCAGAGAAGCGCGACCATCGCAAGATCGGGCGCGAGCTCGACCTGTTTCACATGCAGGAAGAAGCGCCGGGCGCAGTGTTCTGGCATCCGAAAGGCTGGCGAATCTTCCAGCAGCTCATCGCCTACATGCGCGTGAAGCAGGAGGCCGCGGGCTTCAGCGAAGTGAACGCGCCCGAGCTGATGGACCGCAGCTTGTGGGAAGCCTCGGGCCACTGGCAGCAATTTGGCGAGAACATGTACACGACGCAGACGCCCGATGAGCGCGTCTACGCGATCAAGCCGATGAACTGCCCCGGCCACGTGCAGATCTTCAAGCAGGGCATTCGCAGCTATCGCGACCTGCCGATTCGTTTCGCGGAGTTCGGCAAGGTGCATCGCTACGAACCGTCGGGCGCGCTGCACGGCCTGATGCGCGTGCGCGCGTTCACGCAGGACGACGCGCACATCTTCATCGCACCCGACCAGATCACCGCCGAATCCGTGCTGAGCACGCAATTGATTCTCAGC
>JBEPVS010000002.1:0-40882 GCA_041690875.1 Gammaproteobacteria bacterium | reverse complement strand
GGCCACATCAGTGCCGACCGAGCGCAATACCGATTCGGGCCTCGTCGTGACCGTGACCGCCGGCGGCAGTTACCTTGTGAACCATCGCGAGCTCGTCAATACAAGTCCCGACACCCTGCGGCGCGCGATCGAGCAGGTCGCGGCGGCGAAACGCGATGTGCCGGTGAGCCTGCGCGCCGATGGCCGCGCGACGCATCAGGCGGTCGTGACGGCAATGGATGTACTCGGGCAGCTGGGGTTTACGCAGCTCAATTTCATCACCACGCACGACGCCGGGGACAAGACCCCTTGAGCCAGTCGCCTGCCGCGTCCGACGCCGGCGCCGTCTATCGCAGGCTCCTAGGTTACGCTCGCCCACACTGGGGCATGTTCATGATCGGCGTGCTTGGCATGCTCATGTACGCATCCGTGAGCACGATCACCGCCTGGTTCGTCAAGAATTTCCTGAACGCGGCATTTTTCGCGAAGAATCTGACGGTGCTGCGCTACGTGCCGCCCGGCATTATCCTGCTGTTCCTGCTGCGCGGCGTCGGCGACTACCTGGCCAATTATTTTCCCGGCTGGGTCAGCCGGCAGATGACGAAAACGATGCGCGCCGACCTGTTCGCGCATTACATGCGGCTGCCGACAGCCTGGTACGAGCGCGAGTCTTCGGGCGCGATGCTCTCGAGACTCACCTACAACATAGAACTGGTCGCCGATGCGGTGACCAATTCCGCCACGATCGTGATTCGCGACACGATCACGATCGTCTCGCTGCTTTGTTATCTCGTCTGGCTCAACTGGCAGCTGGCGATTTTCGCGATGCTGGCCGCGCCCTTGATTGCCGGCCTGGTCAGCAGCGTAAACCGCCGCTTCCGGCGCTACAGCACGCGCATCCAGAATTCGATGGGCGATGTGACGCGCCTCGCCAAGGAAGCGATCGACGCTCACCGCGTCGTCAAGGTATTCAATGCACAGGAACACATGCAGGCGGCTTTCGATACCGCCAACGAGCTCAATCGTCACTCGAACATGCGCCTGATCTCGGCGCGTGCCACCAGCAACCCCGTGGTGCAGTTGATCGCCGCGCTCGGTCTCGCCAGCGTCTTGTACGTGGCAATCCACCAGGTCAACAACGGGGCGATGCGGGTCGGAGACTTGCTTGGATTTCTCACTGCGCTGCTGCTCGTGCCCGAGCCGCTCCGGCGTTTGGTCGGCGTCAGCGGCCCGCTGCAACAGAGCATTGCCGCCGGCACCAGCTTGTTCGAAGTGATCGACACCCCGGGCGAGTCGCAGGGCGGCACGCGCCGGCTCGCACGAGCGCGCGGCGATGTGGAATTCCGGGCTGTCGAGTTCACGTACGACACCGAAAAGGGCCGCGTGCTGCACAACGTCAACCTGCGGGTCGCGGCCGGCACGACGGTGGCCATCGTCGGCCGCTCGGGGAGCGGAAAGTCGACGCTGGTTTCGCTCCTGCCGCGTTTCTACGATCCGAGTTCCGGCTCTGTGCTGCTGGACGGCGTCGACGTGCGCGAATACGTCTTGCGCGACCTTCGATCGCAGATCAGCCTGGTCAGCCAGGACGTCGTCGTGTTCAACGACACAATCCGCAACAACATCGTGTTCGGCGCCGCCGACGTCGATGCCGCCGCGCTTGAAGCCGCGGCGCGGGCGGCCTTTGTCAGCGAATTCGTCGCGACGCTCCCGCACGGCCTCGAAACCCAAGTCGGGGATCGCGGCATGACGCTATCGGGCGGGCAACGGCAACGCATCGCGATCGCGCGCGCGCTGTTGCGCAATACGCCGATCCTCGTGCTCGATGAAGCGACGTCCTCGCTCGATACGGCTTCGGAGCGGCACATCCAGTCGGCACTCGACCAGCTGGTGAAGAATCGCACGACTTTTGTCGTCGCGCACCGGCTGTCGACGATCGAGCACGCCGATCTGATCGTGGTCATGCAGGACGGCGCGATCATCGAATCGGGCACGCACGCTGACCTGGTCGCGCATTCGAAGGTGTACGCTCAGTTGCACCAGTTGAGCTTCAACGTGTGAGTCGCCAGCGCTGTCGCCCGGAAATTTCCGGCCGGATACCGGCGGGCACGCTTCAGCCCGGCGTCGCCGAGCTCCGCCCGGCTGGCGAGCCTTGCCCTCGCTGGCGTAATGGCTTGTTGTAGCCGCGCAAGAGTCCGATGAAACACTGCATTCCGCCGACGCTCGGGCTGCGGTGCCCGCCGATGCATCCGGACGGAGATTTCCGGGCGACAGCGCTGACGTGCGCGCATGTTGTCCGCATGTGGGGGCGGAGCACGCAGCGATGAGCGTTGACGCGTGGTTGCAACGGGTATGGTACGAGCGCGCGGCGGCGCCATGGTGGTTACGTGTGTTCGCGGTGCCGTATGGACTCGTCGTGCGATGGCGCGCGGCATTGTTCCGCCGAGGGTGGTTGCGCAGCGTGCGCGTTGCTGCGCCGGTCATCGTCGTCGGCAATATCACCGTGGGCGGAACCGGCAAGACGCCGCTGGTGATCTGGCTGGTCGCACAATTGCGGTCGTTGGGTATTCCTGTCGCGGTTGTCACGCGCGGCTACGGACGCAGCAGCACCGGGCGCGTCACGACCGATATCCTGCGCGTCGATGAAAATTGCCGGGCGATCGATGTTGGCGATGAGGCGTTGCTGATCCGGCTGCGCACCGGATGCCCGGTATATGTGAGCCGAGATCGCGTCGCGGCGGCTCGGGCGGCCATCGCGGACGGTGCTCGCGTCATTGTCGCGGATGACGGACTGCAGCACCTGCGTCTCGCGCGCGATGTGGAAATTGCCCTGGTCGACGGGCAACGTGGTCTCGGCAATGGCGCGCTTCTGCCCGCTGGGCCACTGCGCGAACTGCCCGCGCGCCTGAAAAGTGTCGATGCCATCGTCCTCACGGAGGCGGGTGCCGGTGCGCCGCCCGGCGATTGGTCCACGGCGCTGCGCATGTCGCTCTCGGGCGAGCTCTTGCAGCCGGTTAACCGCGCCGCGGTCGAGCGCACGCTGCGCAGTTTCAGTGGCCAGCGCGTGCATGCCGTGGCCGGCATCGGCAATCCGCGCCGGTTTTTTTCCACGCTCGAGTCAGCGGGCTTGAACATCGTCCCGCACCGTTTTCCTGACCATCACCGCTACGCGCCGCGAGACCTCGAATTCGGTGATGGCCTGCCAGTCATCATGACGGAGAAGGATGCAGTAAAATGCCGTGCGTTCGCGCCCGGCGAGTGCTGGTGCCTGCCGGTCAGCGCGGCTTTCGCCGTCGCCGATGAGCGCGACCTGTTACGGAGAATCCTGATGGACTCACGCCTGCTCGACATTCTCGCCTGCCCGCTGTGCAAGGGTCCGCTGCGATTTTCCGATGAGGCCGGCAGCGAAGTCCTCGTGTGCCGCGCTGACCGGCTCGCATTTCCGGTACGCGACGGTATCCCGGTCATGCTCGAAGAAGCCGCGCGCCAGCTGAATTCGGACGATCCGCTGCTGGAGCGCTAGCGTGTTCAAGGTCGTGATTCCGGCGCGCTATGCCTCGACACGACTTCCGGGCAAGCCGCTCATCGTGATCGCTGGCAAACCAATGCTGCAATGGGTTTACGAGCGCGCCAGCGAGGCGCAGGCCGGCGAAGTACTGATTGCCACCGACGATGAGCGCATCGCCGCAGCGGCCCGCGAATTCGTGGCTCCGGCATGCGCGGGCAACATCGTGATGACCGCGGCCTCGCACGCCTCGGGCACCGACCGCATCGCCGAGGTGGCGCGACTGCGCGGCTGGGATGCGTCGCAGATCGTCGTCAACGTGCAGGGCGACGAGCCGATGCTGCCGCCGGAGTTGATCCGGCAAGTGGCCCAGCTACTCGCGCGTCATGCGCACGCGGATATCGCGACCCTCGCGACGCCCATTCAGTCGCTGCCGGAATTCCTCGATCCCAACGTCGTCAAGCTGGTGGCTGATGCCAACGAACGCGCGCTGTATTTCAGCCGCGCGCCGATACCGTGGCATCGCGATGGCGCGACGGACGCCGTGCCGGCGCAGACTCTATGGCAGGGCGCCCGGCGCCATGTGGGACTGTATGCCTACCGCGTCGGCGCACTGCAGCGCATGGCAGCGCTGCCGCCGTCGGGGCTGGAGCAGGCTGAAAAACTGGAGCAGCTGCGCGCGCTCGCGGCCGGCTTCGAATTTCGGGTCGCCGACGGCATCGTGCCGCCGGGACCCGATGTCAATACGAGTGCGGACGTCGAACGCGTCAGTGCCTTACTCGTCGCGTCGCGGCCCGCTTTGCCAGGAATCGGTAGTCGGCGCTGAGGACCACACCACCTGCTTCTCGGCAGACGGAGACGCGGCCTGTGACGGATCTGACGCTGCCGGCGGTAGCGGTGGCGGTGGAGGTGCAGCCTGGTGAACCGGCGCAGGCGCGGCGTCCTGCGCTGCCTGCGATGCTGCGGGTTCAAACAACTGCGCTTGCGCCGTATTCTGCCGCGCGGGCTGCGTCCAGCTCATGGCCGGGCCATTGCCCGCGCCGCCTTCCTGCGTAGAAGGTCCAATTGACTCACGCGGCGCCTCCGCGTGCTCCGCGCCACCGTTGTCGGATTGCGCAACATCCTGATTCTGTGCTGGAGGATCGCCACCGTCGCGATTCGCGCCTTCGCGATTGGCGCCGCCACGGCGGCGTCGGCCGCCACGGCGCGAACGGCCGGTGCGCTCGCTGCGCTCGCCGTCGCGACGCGGCTCATTGCCGGGTGCGCCCGCGGCGCCGTTCCCTTCACGCGCTTCTTTGTCGCGCCGCGGCTCATCACGGAGTGGTTCATCGCGTCGTGGTTCATCGCGCCGTGGTTCATCGCGCCGTGGTTCGTCACGGCGTGGTTCGTTGCGTCGCGGCTCAGCGCGGTTGCTGTCGTCGCGCGAGCGACCGTCGCGGCGCGGTTCATTGCGGTTGCCGCCGCGAGCCGAGCGGTCACCATACGGACCGCGACCACTGCGCCGGTGCGGATTGCGTTCGCGGCCATCGCGGTTGTCGCGCCCGTCACGCCGCCCGTCGTGGCGGCCGCCGCGCTCCGCACTTTCGGCAGGCGCTGCCGGAGCGCCCGATTCGCCGGCGCTGAACAAATGTTTCAGGCGAGTCCAGAAGCCGCCGCCCGCGGCGGGCGCACGAGGCGTTGCGGCAGCCGGTGTTGGCGCTCGTTCGGGCGCCACCACCACCGGGGCTGCGGTGGCCGGCATAAACGTCGCAACCGCCGGCGCTTCGGCCGCCGGCTTGTCACGCTCCAGCGTCGGCTCGGCAACGGCCGGCGCCGCCGGCATCTGGTAGCTGACCTGGTTGTGCTCGGGCAATGCCGTCTCATCATCGCGCACGCGGCGGAATGAATATTCCGGGGTCTGGATGTGCGGATTGGGTACGAGCACGATATCGACGCGCGTCTTGTCCTCGGTGTCGCGCAGCCAGTCGCGCTTCTCGTTCATCAGGTAAGTGGCCACTTCCACAGGCACCTGCACGATGATGCGCGAGGTGCGCTCCTTGCGCGCGTCCTCGCCGATCAGCCGCAAGATCGACAACGCCAGCGACTCGACGCTGCGAATGCTGCCGATGCCGTTGCAGCGCGGGCACACGAGGTGGCTCGAATCGCCAAGGCTCGGGCGCAACCGTTGGCGCGACATTTCCAGCAAACCAAAGCGCGAGAGCCTGCCGATCTGGATGCGCGCCCGGTCCATGCGCATCGCATCGCGCAACCGGTCTTCCACGGCGCGCTGGTTCTTCGTGTCTTCCATGTCGATGAAGTCGATGACGATCAGTCCACCGATGTCACGAATACGCAATTGGCGGGCGATCTCATCGGCCGCCTCGAGGTTGGTGTTGGTGGCAGTGGTCTCGATGTCGCCGCCGCGCGTTGCCCGGGCCGAGTTGATGTCAATCGAGACGAGTGCTTCGGTGTAGTCGAGCACCAGGCTCCCACCCGAGGGCAACTGCACCTTGTGCGCGTAGGCCGATTCGATCTGGTTCTCGATCTGGTAGCGCGTGAACAGCGGGATGTCGTCGGTGTACGTTTTCAGCTTGCGCTGCATGTCCGCCGGCATGAAGCGCTGCATGTACTCCTGCGCCTTCTGGTGCGCGTAGGCGTCGTCGACCAGCACTTCGCCGATGTCGTCGCCGAGGTAGTCACGCAGCGAGCGCGTTACAGCGTCGCCTTCCTGGTAGACGAGGAACGGCGACTGGCGGCTGTTGGCCGCCTGTGCGATCGAGTCCCACTGGGTCTTGAGGTTATCGAGGTCCCACTGCAGCTCTTCGACCGCGCGGCCGACGCCGGCCGTGCGAATGATCGCACCCATGCCATCGGGCACGTTGAGCTGGCTCATGACCTCGCGCATCTGGTCGCGGTCTTCGCCTTCGATGCGGCGCGAGACGCCGCCGCCGCGCGGGTTGTTCGGCATCAGCACCAGGAATCGTCCGGCGAGGCTGATGAAAGTGGTGAGGGCAGCGCCCTTGGTGCCGCGCTCTTCCTTCTCGACCTGCACCAGCAGTTCCTGGCCTTCGGTGACCAGGTCACGGATGTTCGTGCGCCCGCCTTGCTGCGAGCCCTTGAAATATTCCTTGGAGATTTCCTTCAGCGGCAGGAAACCGTGGCGTGTGGCGCCATAATCGACGAAGCAGGCCTCGAGCGACTGCTCGACGCGCGAGATGCGCGCCTTGTAGATGTTGGCTTTCTTCTGTTCCTTGGACGGTATCTCGATCGAAAGGTCGAATAACTTCTGGCCGTCAACCAGTGCGACGCGCAACTCTTCTGCCTGAGTTGCATTGATAAGCATTCTCTTCATTTGTCCCTGCTACATTTGCGTAAGGGACCGACCGCACAGCGCTTTGCCTGATGACAGGCGGCGCCGCGGCGTCAGGCGGACAGCTGGTGAACCCAAAGATTGTTTGGCGGCGCGTGCTGTGGAGCATCAATTTTATTTTTGCCGCCGGTAACGGCAGCGCCGGAAAACCTTGAGGTTCGCTGACCTGTCTTGCGCTCGCTTTCAGGCTCCACCGGGTCTTTGCCGGGAGCAGCTTTGAACGGCGAGGGCGAAGACCCTTTAAGGTCGGTCGAACTCTTGCGATGGCCTCGTTCTCGAGGACCAACTACTATGCGGACCGCTCGATAACGAGCTTAGGTCCGCGAACTTGCCGCCGCGCGCGACCTTGAGGCTGTTGTACAGCCAGGCCCCGCTGCGGGACCGGCTGAGTATAGCGGCGGCAGGCTTTAGAAACAACGAATTAGGACAATCCCCGTGCCGGTCGGCAATTCCATGCCAGAAACGCTCAGCAAGGCCCATGGGCCACGTTCGGCTGCGCAACAGCACGCGGTGGGCGTGGACGAGGCCGGTGTCAGGCTCGACAAGGCGCTCTCACGCCTGCTGCCCGCCGTGCCGCGCACGCGGATTTTCCGCTTGATTCGCAAGGGCGAAGTTCGTGTCAATGGCAAGCGCGCCAAGGCGGAGCAGCGGCTCGTCGCGGGCGACACGATTCGGGTGCCGCCGGTGTATGCGCTATCCGATACAGCACATGCGGTCGCCGCAGGGGGCGTCGCACGCGTGCCGCCGGCGCTGATCGCGCGCGTCAACGCGGCGATCGTGCACGAGGATGAGCGACTCCTGGTGCTCGACAAGCCCGCGGGTCTCGCGGTGCACGGCGGCAGTGGCCTCACATACGGAGTCATTGAGGCGCTGCGCGCGGCGCGGCCGCAGGAAACGCTCGAGCTCGCGCATCGGCTCGATCGCGACACGAGCGGCATCTTGATGGTGGCGCGCAAGCCTTCGGCGTTGCGTGTACTGCATGAACTGCTGCGCGAAGGCCGCGTCGAGAAAAGTTACCTGGCGCTGGTCGTGGGCCGGTGGGAACTGGGCCGCAAGCTCATTGACGTGCCGCTGCAAACCGATGCGCGCGTCAGTGGTGAGCGCACGGTACGCGTCGGCGAGGGCGGCAAGAGCGCGCGTACGCGCTTCCAGCTCGTGCAGCAGTTCGGCGCGCGCGCCTCGCTGGTCGAGGCGACGATCGAGACCGGGCGGACACACCAGATCCGCGTGCACGCGGCGTACTGCCGGCATCCGGTGGCGGGCGACCAGAAATACGGCGATGCGGACGCGAACGCAGCCTTGCGTGAACTGGGCCTGCAGCGCATGTTCCTGCACGCGCACAGCGTTTCCTTCGATTGGCCGCAAGGCGGGCAGGTGAGCATCAGTGCACCGCTCCCCGCGGAATTGAAAGCCGTGCTCGATGCGCTCGGCAATGCAGGTGCGGCGTCAGATCGTGGGGCGAAACGAGGCGCTACGGCAAGGCGTAACCGCAGGCGCGCAGGGCCACGCAAAGCTTGATCAGTGGCAGGCCGATCAGGCCGGTCGGATCCTCGCTCTCGATGCGCTCGCACAGGCTGATGCCCAGCTTCTCGCTGCGAAGCGAGCCCGCGCAATCGAATGGCTGGTCGGCTGCGATGTAGGCGTCGATGTCGGCGGCGCTCAGCGTGCGCATCACGACAGTCGTCACATCGGTGAAGCATTGCCTGGTACCACGGCTTGCATCCAGGACCGCGACGGCGCTGTGGAACTGAACGGTGTGGCCGGATTGGGCCTGCAACTGCGCACGTGCGACCTGCGCGTTGCCCGGCTTGCCCAGTATCGACGCTCCACACGAAGCCACCTGGTCGGCACCGATCACCACCGAACGCGGGTGGTGTGCACCCACTGCAGCGGCCTTGGCCAAGGCGAGGCGCTCGGCGCGCAGCTGGGGCGGCTCGCCGGCCACGACGTGTTCTTCGACGTCGGGCCGCTGCACCGCAAACGGGAGCGCGAGCCGGGCGAGCAGGTCGCGACGGTACGGCGAAGTAGAGGCCAGGATCAGTGCAGGCAGCGGAAAACTCACAGCGCACCCGAATCAGCGGAATAGAAACAAGGGCTTAAGTAATTCGCCGGCTTTTGACTTGCCGCTCATGCCTACCTATCATACGCGCCCCATGCCTGATGGCTGGTCCAAGCCGCGCGATCTGGCCAAGTTGGCCGAGATGGGTGCGCGGTTCGAGTTCGAGATTCCGTTGGCCGACCTGCCGGGTATTCCAGCTGAATTCTCGCTTGCCGATGGGCCCGTCAAGGTGTCGATGCAATTCAACCGCGAACGGGGCATGCCGGTCGCGGATGTGAAAGTGCAGGCGGTTTTGAAGCCGCTGTGCCAGCGCTGCATGCGCGAGATGCGCTTGGCCGTCGACAGCGAATCGCACGTCGCAGTGATCGACAGCGAGGCGCAGGCGGCCAACGTTGCCGAGGAGGTCGAAACCTTCCTGGCAGCGGAAGGACACGGCACGCTGGCGGCATTGGCCGCGGAGGAGTTGCTGCTCTCGCTGCCGCTCGTGCCACGGCACGCGGTAGGTGAGCGGTGCGTCGAGGCGAGCGCGGAAGCCGAAGAGACGCAGCGGCCATTTGCCGATCTGCGCGCGCTGCTCGACAAGGGCCGGCATTAGTTTGAACTTGAATTTGAGCCAGGAGAGTTGACGACATGGCCGTACAAAAAAGCCGCAAGACGCCTTCAAAGCGCGGCATGCACCGTTCGCATTCGGGCCTGAAGCGCCCGGCGCTGTCGATCGATTCGCAGAGCGGCGAGACGCACCTGCGCCACTGCATCACGCCGGATGGTTTCTACCGCGGCAAACGCGTCATCGAAAAAGCCGACCTGGAAGACAAGGGTTAGGGCCCAGGGACGCAGTAGTGCGTTCGCGCATCCTCGGCACCGGCAGCTACCTGCCCGCAGGGCTGCTGACGAATCTGGACCTTGAGAAACGCATGGACACCAGCGATGCCTGGATCCGTGAGCGCACCGGCATCGAGCGCCGCCACATCGTCGCGCCGGGCGAGACAACCGTCGACATGGCCGAACACGCCGCGCGCGCTGCGCTGTTGGCGGCGGGCCGCGAGGCGCGCGAAGTCGACCTGATCATCGTCGGCACCTGCACGCCCGATCTCATCTTCCCAAACGCTGGCGTCATGCTGCAGGGAAGGCTCGGCAACTTGGGTGGCCCCGCGCTCAGTGTCGAGGCGGCGTGCAGCGGCTTCATCTACGCGTTGTCCGTCGCGGACAAATTCATCCGCTCGGGTGAGTCGAAACTCGCATTGGTGGCCGGCTCGGAATCGCTGTCAAAGCTCACCAACATGAACGATCGCGGTACGGCGATCCTGTTCGGCGATGGCGCGGGCGCCGTGCTGCTGGGGCCCGACAACGAACCGGGCATTCTTTCCACGCACCTGCACGCCGATGGATCACACGTCGAACTGCTGCGGTGCACCGGCGGTGTGTCGACGGGTTTTCACGCCGAGGGCGACTACATCAAGATGGCCGGCAGCGAAGTGTTCAAGATCGCCGTCAGCATGCTGGGGCGCGCCGTCGATGAGGCGCTCGCGGCGAACGGACTCAATCGCGACCAGCTGACGTGGTTGGTGCCGCACCAGGCGAACATCCGCATCATCCAGGCGACTGCGAAGCGGCTCGGTCTGCCGATGGAGCGAGTCATCGTGACGGTCGCCGATCACGGCAACACCTCGAGCGCCTCGGTGCCGCTGGCGCTCGATGCCGGGGTGCGCGACGGACGCATCAAGCGCGGTGACTTGCTCCTGCTCGAAGCCTTCGGTGGCGGTTTCACATGGGGATCCGCGCTCGTGCGCTATTGACCGCACTGCCGCATTGCGCACAGCAAAAAAACGCCGCGAGATTCGCGGCGTTTTTTTTTCCGGCACAAAGCCGGCGAAATCAGGCGAAGTAACTTACTTCGACACCGACCTCTTGAACATGCGATCGATCTTCTCGTTGGTCGCATCGACACCGGACTGCGCGGCCTGCGCGGCAGCCAGCGCCTGGTTCGCCGTGCTCTGCGCGGCGGCAGCAGCCGACGAAGCAGAGGAGGCGTCTGTGCTGGCCTTGGCAGCGGCATTCTCAGCCGACTTGTCCGCCACATGAGCGGCCAAGTTCGACTGCAGCGTGCCCACTTGAGTCTTCAGCGCGTCGACTTCAGCCTGCAACGGCTTGAGATCCGTGCAACCAGCCAGTGCGACGACAGCGACAGCAGCAGCCAGCTTCACAATAATTGCCTTATTCATTTAAAAATCCCCATTGAGTTCGTTTGATTCCATAGCGTCTACCGCGCCACGCCTGCACAACATCGCTGTCGCGGGAGATCTGCGGAGCGACAACTTGACCAAATCCAGTGACGGATTGCAAGTGTAAAGTGCGTGTGTGTCTGCGAAGACCGACAGGTTTTACAGACTCTTAACGCGAATTGAGTTCATTGCGATGATTGCTTGCGCGATGCGCGCACCTGTATATAATTACAGGCATGACAGATCTTACTCCGCGACAGGCTCAGGTGCTGCAGCTGATCCGCACGGCGCTGGTTTCAACTGGCATGCCGCCCACGCGCGCCGAGATCGCTGAGCAACTCGGCTTTCGCTCGCCGAACGCTGCTGAAGAACACCTGCGCGCGCTGGCGCGCAAGGGCTGCGTCGAGCTGGTGCCGGGCTCATCGCGCGGCATTCGCCTCAAAGACACGCTGCGCGAGCAACTCGGGCTGCCGTTGGTAGGCCGCGTCGCCGCGGGCCGGCCGATCCTCGCCGAAGAGCACATCGTCGATCATCTCAACGTCGATCCCGCGTTGTTCCAGCCGCGCCCGCACTATCTGCTCAAGGTCGTCGGCATGAGCATGAAAGATGCCGGCATTCTCGATGGCGACCTGGTCGCCGTGCATCGCACCAGCGAAGTGCGCAATCGCCAGATCATCGTCGCGCGGCTCGAGAACGAAGTGACCGTGAAGCGCTACAAGCAGCAGGGCTCGGTTGTGTGGCTGCTGCCCGAGAATTCCGATTTCGAACCGATACGCGTCGACCTGCAGCAGCAGCCGATGCTCATCGAGGGCGTCGTGGTTGGCGTGTTGAGGCGCGGCGCGAGCTAATAACCCTAGCGGGACACCTTCAGTTTGTGGCGCGGTTGCCCGTCGCCAATGTCGTAGTCTTCGAAATCGCTGATCAATTCGGCGGTGTGTTGCTGCTCCATGCGCCGCTCGAGCCGCCGCCAGGCCGGTTCGCCTGCTTTCGCCGCGCGTCGCTTGGCGATTTCCATGTCTTTCATGACGCGATCAACATCGAGACCGTCGTCGCCGACGCTCTCGTCGCCATCGTCTTCGTCGTCAAATTCTTCTGATTCGGTGTTTCCGGCCATGGCACCCGATCTCAGCAGGAGGTGCAACCCGTCGACGCGGAAAATAAATCCAACCGCGCGCCGATGCAATGGCGGTAGTTCACATTTTCGTCAGTGAATGAGCGTATTCATCTCGAATATGGGCAGCAGCATTGCAAATACGATGCCCATGACGAACAGGCCCATGAATACGATCAGCAGCGGGCCCAGCAAGCCCGTCAGCGCCGTCACCAGGCCTTCCAGCTCCCTTTCCTGGTTCAATGCGGCGCGCTCGAGCATGTTCTCCAGCTTGCCGCTCGATTCGCCGCTCGAGATCAGGTGGATGGTCATCGGCGGGAACAGGCGGCTCTGCGCCAGCGAGCGGCCAATCGGCGCGCCCTCGCGCACGCGCGCAGTTGCCTCAGTAACGGCATCTCGCATCGGCAGGCTGTTGACCACTTCTCCAGAAATGCGCATCGCGTCGAGCACCGGCACCGCGCTCGCGGTCAGGATGCTCAGCGTGCGCGTGAAGCGCGCGGTGTTGAAGCCGCGCAACAGCTTGCCCGCCAGGGGGAGCGTCAGCAGCCAGCGGTGCACGCGCCGTTTGTGAGCCGGGTCGCGCTGCCAGCGGCTGAACAGCACCGCGCCAATCGCGATTGCCACCAGCACCCAGATGCCGTAATGGCGGATCAGGTCGCTGACGAACACCAGCGCGCGTGTCATGACCGGCAACTTCGCGTGGCTGTTCTCGAACACCGCGACGACCTTCGGCACGACGTAGGCGAGCAGCACCGACACGATCATGAAGCTCAGCACCGTGAGTACGATCGGGTACAGCATCGCGCCGAGCACTTTCTGGCGCAGCACTTCACGGCTCTCGGTGTAGTCGGCAAGCCGCTCGAGCACGGTATCGAGGTGGCCGGATTGTTCACCCGCAGCCACCGTCGCGCGATAGATCTCGGGAAAGACGCGCGGAAAATCTCCGAGGCCCGCGGCCAGAGTGTGGCCTTCCATGACACGGGCGCGCACGCCAAGCAGGATGCTCTGCACGCGCGGTCGTTCGGTCTGTTGCGACACCGCGAGCAGCGACTCCTCGAGCGGGAGCCCCGCCCGCACCAGCGTCGCAAGCTGCCGCGTCAGCAGCGACAGTTCGGCGGTCGAAACGCGTCGGCGCAGCGAGAAGGTACCCTGGCTCTTGCGTTGTTCGCGCGACTCCTGCGCCGAGACTTCGGCGACCGACACCGGCAGCAGCGATCGTTCGCGTAGCAGGCTGCGCACGTGGCGCGCCGTGTCGCCTTCGAGCACACCCTGGTGCGAGCGGCCGGCGTTGTCGAGCGCGGTATATGCGAAAGCACCCATTTGTGCGGGTGACGCGTTGCCTGGCGCTAGTCCTCGCGCGTGACGCGCAGGACTTCCTCGATCGTCGTCGTGCCGCGCAACGCACGCGCGAGGCCATCGTCGCGGATCGACGGTGTCTGCGAGCGCGCGCGGCGTTCCAGCTTCTGCTCACTCGCGCCGTCGTGGATCATCGTGCGCATCGCATCGTCGACGACGATCAGTTCGTAGATGCCAGTGCGACCCCGATACCCTGCCGGCCCAGGCGCCGGCCGATAAAGCGTCGGGGAGGGTGCCTCCGGTTCGAGCCCGAGCAGGCGCCGCTCATAGTCGCCCGCCACGAAGCTCTGGCGAGTTTCCGGGTTCAGCACGCGCACCAGGCGCTGCGCCAGTACGCCGATCAGGCTGGAGGACAGCAGAAAAGGTTCGATGCCCATGTCGCGCAAGCGCGTCAGCGCGCCCGCGGCAGTGTTGGTGTGGAGCGTGGACAGCACCAGGTGACCGGTGAGCGAGGCCTGCACGGCGATCTGCGCCGTCTCGAGGTCGCGGATTTCACCGACCATGACGATATCCGGGTCCTGCCGCAGGATCGCGCGCAGGCCGCGTGCGAAGGTCATCTCGACTTTCGTGTTGACCTGCGTCTGGCCGATGCCGTCGATGTAATACTCGATCGGATCCTCGACCGTCATGATGTTTTGCGTGTTGTCGTTGAGCCGCTCGAGCCCCGCATACAGCGTCGTCGTCTTCCCCGAACCGGTAGGGCCGGTGACCAGCAGGATGCCGTGCGGCTTGTGGATCAGATCATCCATCAACGCCTGTGTGGCCGCGTCCATGCCGAGTGCCCCGAGATCGAGCCTGCCGGCCTGCTTGTCGAGGAGACGCAGCACGACGCGCTCGCCGTGCCCGGAAGGAATCGTCGAGACGCGCACGTCGACCGAGCGGCCCGCTACGCGCAGGCTGATGCGCCCGTCCTGTGGCAGGCGCTTTTCAGCGATGTCGAGTCGCGACATGACCTTGATGCGCGACACGACCAGCGGCGCGACGGCGCGGCGCGACTGCAGCACCTCGCGCAGCACGCCGTCGACACGGAAACGCACCACCAGTCGATTCTCGAACGGTTCGATATGGATGTCGGATGCGCCTTCCCGCACCGCCTGCGTCAGCACCGCGTTGATCAGCCGGATGATCGGCGCATCATCGCTGCTCTCGAGCAGGTCGGCCTGCTCGGGCAGGTCTTGCGCCAGGTGCTCAAGGTCCGCGTTTTCATCGAGACCCTCGACGGCCTGCATCGATTCGGTGCCGGCCTCGTAGGTTTTCTGCAGCAGAGCGTCGAATTCCTCGGCGCCGATTGCCGTGTACGTCATCGGCACGCGCAGCAGGCGGCGTGCCTCGGCCATCGCTGCGGGAACCGCGGGCGCCCGATACAGGCATTCGACCTGGCCGCCCGGCTGCACGCGCACCAGCAATCCGTGGCGGCGCGCGAACGCAAACGGCAGGCGGAGGTTCCCCGGTTCTGGTGGGGCCGACAGAGCCGCTTCGCTCAAGGCTTGCTGCCTTCCGTCGATTCGCCGGCGGGCGGGGCCGGCGTCGAATCGGTCGGCAGCGGTGCGGACTGCGCCGGTGCGGCGGTCGTTTGCGATGTTGGCGCAGCCGATGCGGGAGGCGCCGGGGCCGCGGCCGGAGCCGGCGGCAGGTCCGGTAACCGGTCGAGCTTTTGGAACGGCTGCAGCGGCAAGAGCGTGTTCTCGCGGTCGAGTGCCTTCTGTTCCTGGCGCACGGAGTCGTACTTGCTGTTGGTCTCGAGCGCCGCCTGTCGATTGTCGCGCAGGATGTGCGGCTGCAGGAAAACCATCAGGTTCGTCTTCGTCTTGCTCGTATCGCGCGTGCGGAACAACTCACCGAGCAACGGGATGCGCCCCAACCAGGGCACGCGCTGCTCGGAATTGATGGCCTTATCCTGCATCAGTCCGCCGATGACCAGCGTGCCACCATCGGGAATCAGCACCGAGGTCTTAATGGTGCGCTTGTTCGTGATCAGGTCGACCGCGCCGGCGGAACTCGCTGCGAGGCTCGAGCTCTCGACTTCAACGTCCAGGATCACCGCATCGCCCTCGTTGATCTGCGGCGTCACCGTCAAGATCGTACCAACCTGCTGGCGCTGCACGGTCTGGAAAGCGCTGCCGGCGCCGGCCGTGCTGGTGTATTGGCCGGTGATGAACGGCACTTCCTGCGCGACCTCGAGTTTTGACTCCTGGTTGTCGCTCATCGTGATGCTGGGCTTCGAGATGATGTTGGTGCGCGAGTCGCCCTGCAACGCGCGCACGATCGCGCCAAAATTGACGCCGGTGGCCTGCAGCCGGCCGATCGCGAAATTGCTGCCCGTCACCTTGCTGAGGTCGGTGCTCGTGCCCTTCGAAATATTGTAGAGATCGACGGCCGAGGCGCCGCCAATCGGCTCGATGAAACCGCCGACGGCCGCCTTGCTGTTGGAGCCGTCGAGGATCCAGTTCACGCCCAGGTCGGAGGTTTTGTCCGCCGACACCTCGACGATGATCGCGTCGAGCTGTACCTGTGGGCGGCGGATGTCGAGCTGGTCGATGACGGTGTACAGCGCGCGCATCGTGCGCGGCGGCGCGGTAATGATCAGTGCGTTCGTGTCCTTGTCGGCCCAGATCGTGCCCGTGCCGCCGGCCAGCGAGACCGACGTGGCGCTCGCGGCGTTGGGCGGCGGAGGGCCTCCAGCGGCGCGGGCTGCGGCCGCAGCGCCGCCACTTCCTGAGCTACCCGAATTGGCCGTGGACGTAATCTGCTCCTTGAGCTTGTTGGCCAGATCCTCGGCCTTCGCGTAGTGCAGGTAGCGCACCCGGGTTTCGCCACCGGTGTCCAGCGGCGTGTCGAGGTTTGCGATCAGCGCGCGCATGCGCAGCTTCTGCGACGGATCGCCGCTCATCAGGATGCTGTTCGAACGATCGTCGGCGACCAGCCGCAGGTTCGGCCCACCCGACTCGCCGCCCTGCGGCACCAATGAACTCAGCACCCGTACCGTGTCGGCCGCGGTCGCGTTCTGCAGTGGCACGACATCGATATCCGCACCGTTGTTCTGGTCGATGCGGGCAATGATTCGCATCATGCGATTGACGTTCGCGGCGCGGTCTGAAATCACCAGCATGTTCGCGCCACTCACGGCCTGGAGCTGCGCCGTCTGCGGCATCAGCGGGCGCAGCACCGGCACCAGTTGGGCGGCGTTGACGTTGCTGATCGCGATCACCTGCGTGACGAGTTCATCGGACGAACCACTGACATGGCTCGGCAGATCGTCGGCAGGATATTGCCGCATGTTCGTATCGGGAATTATCTTGATGAGATTGCCCGAGGGCACGGCGACGAGGCCGTGCACCTGCAGCACCGACAGGAAGCCCTGGTAAAACTGTTCAGGCGATAGCGCGGTGCCCGGTCCGGACAACCACGTGACCTGCGCGTGAACGCCAGGGGCGACGACGAAAGTTCGTCCCGTCGCCTGGCTGACCAGGTCGATGAGCTGCGTGATGTCGGCATCGCGGAAATTCGGCGTGAGCCGCTGGCCCTGCTGCTGCGCGACGACGCTCGGGCCGCCGGCCGCCAGCACGAGGGCCGCGGCAAGGGCGCCGATAAAACGGGCACGGCGCGGAGCGCTTGCGAAAGTCATGGGCATCTCTTATTGGTCGTTGACCGCTTTATCGGGCGTGGCTTCGGCGGATGGCCCGGCGCTGCCATCTTCGGTGCTGCTTGGCGCCGAAACGCCGCCGGCGAGTCCGGGCGCGCGCGCCGAGCCCGTTCCGCCTGCTGCCGGACCGCTGGTCGACGGCCCGACGGGCATCGGCCCGAGAACACCGCTGCGCCGTGCCGCCGCGGCAGCCGCCTGTCCGCCCTGCGCAGCCTGGGCCGCTTGCGCCGCCGCATTTTCGGCATCGTTAGCTACGGTCGCGAGATTCAGGTTTAGTTCCTGCGATTGTCCATTGCGTAGCACGGTCACCGTGGCGCTCGCGGCCGACGAAAGCGTCTGCAGGATCTCATTGGCGCGATTCAAGTCATCGAGCGGCGTGCCATTGACGGCCGTGATTACGTCGTTGGCGCGCAGTCCCAGGCGGTTGAACGAGGCCACGCCCGCGCGGCTACCGGGGTAGATACGAAATCCGGTGAGCTTGCTGCCGATCATCACCGGCATCGTGCGCAGTATTCCGCTCAGCATCGCGCCGTTGCCCTGCGCAAGCGCCTGCAGGCGCTGTCCCGGGCTCAAAATACCGCTGGCCACGACAGGTGGGGGCGCTTCGGCGGCCGGCGCCAATTTCTTCGGCAGCGGAAGCGATTCGATTGCGCCGCCGCGATCGAGCAGTACGTGATCGGGATACACGGAATACAGGCTCACGCCGCCTGGCACTGCGCCACCGACCGTGTAGAGGCGCGCCCCAGCGGCGCTGGGCCCAATAATGGCCATGCCTTTTTTGGGATCGGGCACCGCCAGCACGCCCGCCAGCACCAGTTGCGCGGCAGTCAGTGGCGCATCGCCGTCGCCGACCGTTGGCGCTGCATTGCCGAACAGGTGCGCGGACACGATTGAGGGGATTTGCAGCGTCGAGCGCTGCGCGGCAACACTTGCATTCGAGGGTCCGGCCGAGTCGCCATGGGCCCCTGCACGGCTGGCGCCGTGATTCTGCGAAGTCACGACGATGCCCGCCTGTATGGCGAGCAGCGCTGCGAGCACAATGACGGCCAGCCGCGGGCCTTGCCCGGCGAAAAGCGCCTGCGCGGCGCCGGGTGACTTGAGTTCTTCCAACCAGCCCATATCAAGCCATGATACGGCGCGTAGGTTGTACCGCTCAACTGTCTGTTTTTTCGAACTTCTTGACGTGTTATGCAGTACCAGGCACGTGCACTGTCTGCATCACGCGACCAGGCCCGCCGCGCTTTATAATCGTACTCGACATGGCCAACCCGAACGAATCGCCCGAGCAGGGCGTAGCTGTCGCAGAAGCGGCGCCAAAGACGAAGGTGCCGCCGTTGTTCCGTGTCGTGTTGTTGAATGACGATTACACCCCGATGGAATTTGTCGTCGAGGTGCTGGAGCGCTTTTTCGCGATGGCCCGGCATGCGGCGACGCGGGTCATGCTCGAGGTGCACACGAAGGGCAAGGGCGAGTGCGGCTTGTTCACGTACGAAATCGCCGAGACGAAGGTGGCGCAGGTTACACACTACTCGCGCGAGCACCAGCACCCGCTGTTGTGCACGCTCGAGCAAGCGTGAGTACAGGAGGCACAGGTGCTGTCCAGCGAACTTGAATTCTGCCTGAACCAGGCATTCCGCGAGGCGCGCGCACAGCGCCATGAATTCCTCACGGTCGAGCAGTTGCTGCTCGCGCTGCTCGACGCGCCGAAGGTGCGCGAGGTGCTCAGCGGCTGCGGCGGCAATCCCGACGGGCTTGGCGCAGACCTGCGCGCGCACATCGAATCGAACACCCCGCAGCTCAACGAGGGGGAAGAGCGCGAGGTGCAGCCGACGATCGCCTTCCAGCGCGTGCTGCAGCGCGCGGTGTTCCACGTTCAATCGAGCGGCCGCAAGGAAGTCGGCGTCGTCAACGTGCTCGTGTCGATATTCAGCGAGAAGCAGAGCCATGCGGTGTTCCTGCTGACGCGCCAGAACATCACGCGGCTCGATGTCACGCATTTCATCTCGCACGGCATGGCGCGCGGCGATGCCAGGGCCGACAGCGATGAGACGCCCACTGCGGAAGGCGAACGCGAAGCCGAGGGCGGCAGCGCACTCGACCGCTACACGACGAACCTGAACGCGCAGGCGCTGGCCGGACGCATCGATCCCTTGATCGGGCGCTCGCTCGAGATCGAGCGCACGATCGAGATCCTGTGCCGCCGCCGCAAGAATAATCCGCTGTATGTCGGCGAGGCCGGCGTGGGCAAGACCGCGATCGCGGAAGGCCTGGCGCGCCTGATCACCGAAGGCAAAGTGCCCGATGTGCTCAGCGACAGCACTATTTACTCGCTCGACCTGGGCGCGCTGATCGCAGGCACCAAGTATCGCGGCGACTTCGAGAAGCGCTTGAAGGGCGTCATTACCGAGCTGAAGAAGCAGCCGGGCGCGATCTTGTTCATCGACGAGATCCACACGGTGATTGGCGCGGGCGCTGCCTCCGGCGGTGTCATGGATGCGTCGAACCTCATCAAGCCTGCGCTCACCGGCGGCGAGATGCGCTGCATCGGTTCGACGACTTACCAGGAATATCGGGGCATCTTCGAGAAAGACCACGCCCTGTCGCGTCGCTTCCAGAAGATCGATGTGACGGAGCCTTCGGTGGCCGAAACGATCGAGATCCTGAACGGGCTGAAATCGAAGTTCGAGGAGCACCACAGCGTCAGCTACGCGCCCGAGGCGCTGCGCGCTGCGGCCGAACTCGCCGACCGGCACATCAATGACCGCAGGCTTCCCGACAAGGCGATCGACGTCGTCGATGAAGCCGGTGCGCGGCTGCGGCTCAAGCCCAGCGGCGAAGCCGTGCAACGCGTCGAAGTCACGCACATTGAAGAGGTGGTCGCGCGCATTGCACGCATTCCGCCGAAGACGGTTTCATCGTCCGACCGCGATGTGCTGCGTAACCTCGAGCGCAACCTGAAGCTTGTCATCTATGGGCAAAATGCTGCCATCAGTACGCTGGCGTCAGCCATCAAGATGGCGCGCTCCGGGCTTGGCGACCAGCGCCGGCCGGTCGGCAGTTTCCTGTTCGCCGGCCCGACTGGCGTCGGCAAGACCGAGGTGACGCGCCAGCTCGCGATCGCGATGGGCGTGGAGTTCGTTCGCTTCGACATGTCCGAATACACCGAGCGCCACACGGTGTCGCGCCTGATCGGCGCGCCGCCGGGCTATGTCGGTTTCGACCAGGGCGGGTTGCTCACCGAGGCGGTCGTCAAGCACCCGCACTGCGTGCTGCTGCTCGATGAAATCGAGAAGGCACACAGCGATGTGTTCAACCTGTTGTTGCAGGTCATGGACCACGGCACGCTGACCGACAACAACGGGCGCAAGAGTGATTTCCGCCACGTCATCATCGTCATGACGACAAACGAGGGCGCGCGGGAAATGAGCCGTCCGTCGATCGGTTTCGTCGCGGCCGACAACAAGCCCGATGGCATGGAAGCGTTGCGGCGGCTGTTTTCGCCCGAGTTCCGCAATCGGCTCGATGCGATCATCCAGTTTGCGCCGCTTGATGCCGCCACCATCGAGCGCGTCGTCGAGAAACTGCTGCTCGAAGCCGAGACGCAGCTCGAGCAGAAGGGCGTGTCGCTCAGTGTCGATGAAGCGGCGCGGCGCTGGATCGCCGAGAAAGGCTACGATCCGAAGATGGGCGCCCGGCCAATGGCGCGCGTCATCCAGGAGCATGTGAAGCGACCGCTCGCCGAGGAACTGCTGTTCGGCAAGCTCAGCAGCGGCGGCCAGGCGCTCGTGACGCTGGCGGCCGATGGCCAGGGACTCAGTATCGAGTGCGTGCCGGCACCGGAGCCGGAAATCACCGCCTGAGGCGGCGCAGGACTCAACGGCCGCGGTAGACGATGCGGCCCTTGCTCAGGTCGTAGGGTGTCATCTCGACGGTCACGGCGTCGCCCGTGAGGATGCGGATGTAGTTCTTGCGCATTTTTCCCGAAATGTGCGCCGTGACCACGTGCCCGTTCTTCAGCTGCACGCGAAAGGTCGTATTCGGCAGGGTCTCGACGACCTCGCCTTCCATCTGAATCGCGTCTTCCTTTGCCATGCCGTCCACAATCCACCCAAGGGGCGCGAATTCTGCATAAAGCCCCTGCGCAATGCAATTCAGTAGTTCGCGCCGACGCCGATCGCCCGATTGAGCCGCTCGAGGAACTCGCTCCGGGGCAGGGCGCGGCTTCCGAGGCTACGCAGGTGCTCGGATGGCATCTGGCAGTCGATCAGTTCGGTGCCATCGGCGATGCACGCGCGCACGAGGCCTGCGAGTGCAGCCTTCGAGGCGTCGCGTTCCGCGCTGAACATCGATTCCGCGAAGAACAGGGCCCCCAAACGGACGCCGTAGACGCCGCCGACCAGCCGGTCACTCCGCCAGATCTCGCAGCTGTGCGCGATGCCGCGCCGGTGCAGCGCGACGTAGGCCTCGCGCATGTCGCGGGTGATCCAGGTGCCGGGACTGCCGCCACGCGGCGCGGCGCAGGCATCGATCACCGCCTCGAAATTCGCATCGACGCGGTACTCGAAGCCACGCGTGCGCAGTGCGCGCGCCAGGCTCCGCGAGACATGGAATTCATGCGGAAACAGCACCTCGCGCGGATCGGGCGACCACCACAGCACCGGTTGGCCGGGTGAGTACCACGGGAAAATACCGCGCCGATAGGCAGCGATGAGGCGTTCGCAGGACAAATCCCCACCCGCGGCCAGCAAGCCTTCCGGATCATGCAGCGCCCGGTCAACCGGCGGAAACGTCCCGGGCGGATCACCCGGCGCCAGCCAGGCAATCATCTATGGCCTGTAGACACTCAGCACGTCGGGCCGGCACTGGAAGGTTGCGCTCAAAATGCTTTCATACGGTGTTGCTCGGCATCGATGTTCTGAGTGCCAACAGGCCCTGGTCAGTTCGCCCCGTGGCGGAACGGCGTGTGATGGGCGGCGACATCCGCATATTCTGTCACGGCCTCGGCTTCACGCTCGAGGTAGCGCGCGACCGCGCCTCGCAGCGCTGGGTCTGCCAGCCAGTGCGCCGACCAGGTGAATGACGGCTCGAATCCGCGCGCCAATTTGTGTTCGCCTTGCGTTCCGGGTTCAAAGCGAGCGAGCTTGTGGCGGATGCAGTATTCGATGCCCTGGTAGTAGCAGGCCTCGAAATGCAGGCTGTGGTAGTCGCCATCGGCGCCCCAGTAACGGCCGTACAGCGTGTCGTGCGACCGGAAGTACACCGCCGCAGCCACGCACTCTCCGGCGCGGTGCGCCAGGACGACGATGAACGCATCCCCCATCGACGCCGCGATGCGCTGGAAAAAATCAGCGTTCAAGTAGGGCGGGTGGCCGTGACGCCGGAACGTCGAGGCATGCAGTTCGTACACGCGCTCAATCGTCGCGCGGTCGAGCTGCGCGCCCGAGCGCGCCTCGAATTCGATGCCCTGCTCAGCGCAGCGTCGGCGCTCGCGCCGCACTTTCTTGCGCTTGTCGGCCGAGAATCCGGCCACGTAGTCGTCAAAATCGCGATAGTCGCGGTTATGCCATTGGAAATGGCAGTCGCGCCGCAACAGCCAGCCGGCTGCCGCGGCGGCGTTGCGTAACGGTTCGTCGATGAACAGCGCGTGCGCAGACGAGCGCCCGCGTGCGGCCGCATCCGCCGCGATCGCCGCCAGCACTGCTGCACGTGCGGAATCGCCGTCATTGCCCGCCTCGCCACCCTTCGCGCACAGAACGCGCGGCCCGGTCGCGGGCGTGAACGGAATGGCGAGCAGCATCTTCGGGTAATAATCGAGCCCCCGGCTTTCCCAGGCGCGCGCCCACGCGAAGTCGAACACGAACTCGCCCCAGGAATTCGTTTTTTCATAGAGTGGCGCCAGCGCGAGCGGTCGCTCGCGCGGCCCGATCAGCAGATGGCGAGGCGTCCAGCCGGTGAGCGAGGAGACACAGTGCGTTTCTTCGAGTGCGTTCAGGAATTCATGGCGCAGGAAAGGGTAGTCGCCCGCCAGTGCGTTCCACGCCGCCGCGTCGAGCTCGGCGATGCGGGAATGGAAGCTGACCGGAATGCGCGGGTTCATCCCGCTCCGTCGAGCTGCTCCAGGTAGCGGTCCGCGTCGAGCGCCGCCATGCACCCGGAGCCGGCCGAGGTGATCGCCTGCCGGTAGACATGATCGGCAACATCGCCGGCCGCGAACACGCCGGGAACGCTGGTCCCCGTCGCATCGCCGGCAGAGCCTCCACGCACCTGCAAATAGCCGCCTTTCATGTCGAGCTGGCCGGCGAAGATCGAGGTGTTGGGCACGTGGCCGATTGCGATGAACACGCCGGCAACGGCGACTTCGTGCGCCCGGCCGGCGGCGTCTTTCAGGCGAACGCCATTCACGACCTGCTCGTTGCCGAGGATTTCACCGACCGAATGGTTCCACAGAATCGACACCTTGCCGGCTTTTTCGCGCTCGAACAGCCGGTCCTGGAGAATTTTTTCCGCACGCAGCTTGTCGCGCCGGTGCACCAGCGTGACGTGCTGCGCGATGTTGGTCAGGTACAGCGCCTCTTCAACCGCGGTGTTGCCGCCGCCGATCACGGCGACGCGCTGGCCGCGGAAGAAGAATCCGTCGCAGGTCGCGCACGCCGACACGCCGCGGCCGCGGTAATTCTCCTCGGACGGCAGCCCCAGGTATTGCGCCGACGCGCCCGTCGAGATGATCAGCGCATCGCAGCTGTAGCCGCCCTTGTCGCCCACCAGTTCGATCGGCCGCTTGTTCAGATGCACGGTGTGTATCTGGTCGGCGACAATCTCGGTGGCGAAGCGCTCGGCATGTGCGCGCATGCGTGCCATCAGGTCGGGGCCCTGCAAGCCCTCGACATCGCCGGGCCAGTTGTCCACATCGGTCGTAATCATCAGCTGGCCGCCCTGCTCGGTGCCGGTGATCAGCAAGGGCTTGCGATTGGCGCGCGCGGCGTAGACCGCGGCGCTGTATCCGGCAGGGCCCGAGCCCAGGATGATCAACCGGCGGTGCGTAAGGGCGGTCATGTACAATTTCCCGATGAATTTTCCGATGACACGACATTCATGGTAAGTAACGCGGCGCTCGCGGCCAAGTCATCAATTGATATATTAATGGTGACGCATTGACCCCTTCCCAAGCCAACTCCAAGTCGCCGCCGCGTTTTTCGGCGGGCGTCGCGCGCGGCCTGCGCGAGGCCTCCGCGATCAGCCTGGGCGTCGTGGCGCTGGTGATCCTCGTCGCGCTGCTGAGCTTCGATCCGCGCGACCCGGGTTTTTCTTCCACCGGCTTCGGTGACGCCATACACAACCGGGTGGGCAGTACCGGCGCCTACCTGGCCGATTTCCTGTTTTTCCTGTTCGGGAAACCCGCTTACCTGCTGCCGTTAGGGCTCGGCGTCACGGCCATTCGCTTAGGGCGCGGCCACGCCGAGACCGAAATCACCTCGCGCGCCAACATGCTGGTGCGTGCGTTCGGTTTCGCGGTGCTGCTGTTGTGCAGCTGTGCGCTGACGGGGCTGCACTGGAGTCCTGGCGCATTGCGCCAGGGCGCCGGTGGCGTCGTCGGCATGGCGGTGGGCAGTGGCCTCGCCAGCGGTCTTAACCTGCTCGGAGCCACGCTGATCCTGCTCGCGGCCTGGGCGGCCGGTGCCGGCGTGGCCTTCGGTATCTCGTGGCTGCGCGTCATCGACGGCCTTGGCGCCGCGGTGTGGCGCGGTATCCGTTACTTCCGTGAACGCCGGCAGGTCACGCGCGAAGTCAGTGACGGGCAGCAGCGCAAGCAGGCGCGCATGGAAGCGGGCGAAGCGGAGGTCAAGAAGATTCGCGCGCGCCCGCCGCCGAAGATCGAAGCGCCGGCCCCCGCCGCGCCGAAGAGTGAGCGCGCGGAGAAGGAGCGGCAGGTGCCGCTGTTCGATCCGCCGCAGGCCGGCGAATTGCCAGCGCTGCAGCTGCTCGACGATCCGGGTACGCGCGAGTCTTCGTATTCGGCCGAGGCGCTGGAGGCGATGTCGCGCCTCGTCGAGTTGAAGCTGCGCGATTTCGGCGTCGAGGTCGAAGTCGTCGCGGTGCATCCGGGACCGGTCATCACGCGCTTCGAGATGCGTCCGGCTCCGGGCGTCAAGGCGAGCCAGATCAGTGGACTCGCGAAAGACCTGGCGCGTGCGTTGTCCACGACGAGCGTACGCGTGGTCGAGGTCATCCCCGGCAAGTCGGTCATGGGACTTGAGATTCCGAACGAGAAGCGCGAGATCGTCACACTCGGCGAAATCATCAAGAGCAAACCCTACGATGAGGTGGCCTCGCCGCTGGCGCTCGCGCTCGGCAAGGACATCGGCGGCGCACCGATGGTCGCCGACCTCGCACGCATGCCGCACCTGTTGATCGCCGGCACGACCGGATCCGGCAAGTCGGTTGCGATCAACGCGATGGTGCTTTCGCTCCTCTACAAGAGCACCGCCGAGCACGTGCGGCTGATCATGATCGATCCGAAGATGCTGGAGCTCTCGGTGTACGAGGGCATTCCGCACTTGCTGGCGCCGGTCGTCACGGACATGAAGCAGGCGGCGAACGCGCTGCGCTGGTGCGTGGCGGAGATGGAGCGTCGCTACCAGCTGATGTCGGCGCTCGGCGTGCGCAATATTTCCGGATACAACCGTCACGTCAAAGACGCGATCGCGGCTGGCAAGCCAATTCCCGATCCGATCCTGACGATGCGCGCCGCGAACGACCCGTCGATCGACCAGAAGCTGATTCCGAATCTGGGCGCGCTGCCGTTCGTCGTCGTCATCATCGATGAGCTGGCCGATTTGATGATGATCGTCGGGAAGAAGGTCGAGGAGCTGATTGCGCGGCTGGCGCAGAAAGCGCGCGCCTCGGGCATCCACCTTATTCTCGCGACGCAACGCCCCTCGGTTGATGTCATCACGGGTCTCATCAAGGCGAATATTCCGACGCGCATCGCTTTCCAGGTGTCGGCACGCGTCGATTCGCGCACGATCCTCGATCAGATGGGCGCGGAGTCGCTCCTGGGGCACGGCGACATGCTTTACCTGCCGCCGGGCACGGCGATTCCGACGCGCGTGCACGGCGCCTTCGTCAGCGATGCGGAAGTGCACCGCGTCGTCGATGCGCTGCGCAAGACCGGCGCGCCTACTTACATCGAAGCGGTGCTCGAAGGCCCCTCGACGCCGCTCGTCGGAATTTCCGGCGAAGACGACGAAACCGGCGCCTCGGCCAGCGATGCCGAGCAGGATCCACTGTATGACGAAGCCGTGGGTATTGTCGTGCGCGAACGTAAGCCATCGATTTCCTATGTGCAGCGGCGCCTCAAGATCGGCTACAACCGCGCCGCGCGATTGATCGAGGCGATGGAGAGCGCTGGCCTGGTCGGCCCGCTGCAATCCAACGGCGCCCGCGAGGTGCTCGCGCCGCCACCGCCAGGGGCGTGAAATGTCGATGTCCAATGTGCGCTTCGCGTTGATGCTGGCCGCGCCGTTGTTGTTCGCGGCAACTGCAACTGCAACGGCAACGGGAGCGGGCGCGACCCCTGCAACTGCAACGACCGCGAGCGCCGCGACCGTGCTCGATCGCTACCTCGATGGACTGACCACGCTCCGTGCGAAATTCTCTCAGGTCGTTGTCGACGCAGCGGGCAAGCAGCTTGAAACAGGGCAGGGGAGCCTGCTCGTGCGGCGCCCGGGACGATTTCGCTGGGAATACACACCCAGCGGCGCCGGCACGCAACTGCTGGTCGCCGATGGCAGCAACCTCTGGTTCTACGATCGCGAGCTGCAGCAGGCCACCGTGAAGCCGGCCGCCGCGGCATTGACCGCCACGCCGATCATGCTTTTGTCGGGCAGCCCTGCCGACTTGCGCGCGGCGTTCATCGTGGCAGGGGCGGGCGAGCGCGGCACGCTCAATTGGGTGCAGGTCACGCCGCGCAGCGCTACGGCGGAATTCTCCAGCGCGGAGCTCGCCTTTCGCGGCGAGAAGCTCGTGCGGCTCGTCATCCACGATCGCTTGAACCAGACTGACACGCTCGACCTCAGCGACAGCGTGCGAGGCGCGAGTGTCAGCGATGCGGAGCTGAGCTTTACCCCGCCCGCGGGCGTCGATGTCATTGGATCACCGAAATGAATACGCAACGTCATCATCTCACCTGGTATTTTCTCGGCGCACTGCTGACGTTGGTCGTGATCGTCAGCAGCCTGGTGCCGAATGAAGACCTGCCGCACGTGCGCGTCAGCGATAAGGTCGAACACATCGTCGCCTACTCAGGACTCGCGCTCTGGTTCGGCGGCTTGATGTCACCGCGCCGTTACGTGTATCTGGCGCTGGTGTTGCTGGCGCTCGGCGGTGGCATCGAGATTGCGCAGGGACTCATGGGGCTGGGCCGCGAAGCGGACTGGCGCGATTTTTACGCCGATGCATTCGGAGTCGCGCTCGGCATTTCCCTGTGCCTGGCAGGCCTCCAGCATTGGGCCAGCTGGCTCGAAAAGTGGCCAAGGCAGCGCTGAAACCCTGGCGGCCGCTTGCAGACCGCGTGCGGCCGCGAACGCTCGCGGAGTTCGTCGGCCAACCGCAACTGCTCGCGCCAGGCAAACCGCTGGCTGAAGCGATCGCATCGGGTTCGCTCCATTCAATGATCCTGTGGGGCCCGCCCGGCACGGGAAAGACCACGCTTGCGCGCCTGATGGCCGCGGCCTCGGATGCCGAGTTCATTGCCCTCTCCGCGGTGCAGGCGGGCATCAAGGACATCCGCGAAGCGGTCGCGCGCGCGCAGCAGGTTGCGGCCGCCGGTCATCCGACCATGCTGTTCCTCGATGAGGTGCACCGCTTCAACAAGGCCCAGCAGGACAGTTTCCTGCCGCACGTCGAGGATGGCACGCTCGTGTTCATCGGCGCGACAACCGAAAATCCTTCGTTCGAAATCGTCGGCGCATTGCTGTCGCGCGCCCGCGTGTACGTGCTCAAGGCGCTCGACGCCGCTGACCTGCGCGGCCTGATCGAGCGAGCACTCACCGATCGCGAACGCGGGCTCGGCGATTCCGGATTGAGCATCGAACCCGAGGCGCTCGAATTGCTGGCTCAGGCCGGCGATGGCGATGCGCGCCGCGCACTCGGCATGCTCGAGCTCGCGGCCGGGCTGGCTGGCGCCGCAGGTAGCAAGATCATTACGGCCGTGCAAGCGCGCGAAGTCGCGATGGGCGGCCGCCGCCGGTTCGACAAGGGTGGCGAGCAGTTTTACGACCAGATCTCTGCGCTCCACAAGGCGGTGCGTGGGTCCGACCCCGATGCGGCGTTGTACTGGTATGCGCGCATGATCGACGGCGGATGCGATCCGCACTATCTCGCTCGTCGTGTGCTGCGCATGGCGAGCGAGGACATCGGATTGGCCGATCCGCGTGCGCTGACAATTGCGCTCGAAGCCTGGCAGGCCTACGAACGGCTGGGAAGTCCCGAAGGCGAATTGGCCATTGCCGAGGCCGTGGTGTACATGGCCGTTGCGGCGAAGAGCAACGCGCTCTACACCGCCTATGGCGCCGTACAGGCGGACATCGAACGCTACGGCACACTCGAAGTGCCGATGCAGCTGCGCAATGCGCCGACCAAAATGATGAAGGAGCTGGGTTACGGCAGCGGCTATCGCTATGCGCACAACGAACCGGATGCGTTCGCGGCCGGCGAGCGCTACCTGCCCGATGGGCTCCCCGAGCGCCGCTACTATCAGCCGGCGCCCCGCGGCCTTGAGCTCAAGATCGGCGAAGCGCTGGCGCGGCTGCGCGAGCGCAATCAGAATGCGCGTGCCGGCGGCAAGCCCGGCGATCAACCGTCCAAAGTCGACGACAAAGAGTAGTTGCGATGATCGATCCGAAACTCCTGCGTGCGTCGCCGGCCGAGGTGGCGAAGAATCTTGCGCGCCGCGGCTACACACTGGACGTGAACGCGCTGGCCGCGCTCGAGGAGCGGCGCCGCAAGTGGCAGCTCGAGAGCGACCGGTTGCGCGCCGAGCGCAACAGCCATGCGAAGGCGATCGGCCAGGCGAAAGGGCGGGGTGAAGACATCGCGCCGCTGATGGCGCGTGGCGAGCAACTGGCGCGCGAAGTCGACGACACGGACCGCGCGCTCGAGGCGATCCAGACGGAATTGAATGACTGGCAGATGGGTTTGCCGAACCTGCTGCACGAGGCCGTACCGGAAGGGCGCGATGAGAGCGCCAATATCGAAGTGCGTCGCTGGGGCGAGCCGCGCAAGTTCGATTTCACGCCGCGTGACCATGTGGAAATTGGTGAAAGCCTCGGCGGGCTCGACTTCGAAGCTGCCAGCCGCATCTCCGGCGCCCGATTCGTCGTCATGCGCGGCGCGCTGGCGCGCCTGCAGCGTGCGCTCGGGCAGTTCATGCTCGACCTGCATTCCGGAACTCACGGCTATACGGAAACCTACGTGCCCTACCTCGTGTTGGGCGCAGCGTTGCGGGGCACCGGCCAGTTGCCAAAGTTCGAGCAGGACTTGTTCGCAACGCGCGGAGAGCAGGGTTTTTATTTGATTCCAACTGCCGAAGTGCCACTGAGCAACCAGGTGCGCGAGCAGATTGTCGCAGCCGAAGCGCTGCCGATGAAATTCGTTGCGCAGACGCCGTGTTTTCGCTCCGAAGCCGGGGCGGCGGGCCGCGACACGCGCGGCATGATCCGCCAGCACCAGTTCGAGAAGGTCGAGCTCGTGCATATCACGCGACCGGATGATTCATATCGTGCGCTCGAGGAACTCGTCTCGCACGCCGAGGAAGTCTTGAAGCGGCTTGGACTGCCGTATCGCGTGATGGCACTTTGCGCAGGCGATGTGGGCCCATCGGCCGCTCGCACTTACGATCTCGAGGTGTGGTTGCCTGCGCAGGGGAATTACCGCGAGATTTCCTCGTGCAGCAACTGCGAGGCGTTCCAGG
The DNA here is from genome assembly GCA_041690875.1 of Gammaproteobacteria bacterium. Lineage (GTDB taxonomy): Bacteria > Pseudomonadota > Gammaproteobacteria > Steroidobacterales > Steroidobacteraceae > FEN-1191. The sequence continues at coordinate 10,691 of JBEPVS010000002.1, read as the reverse complement.
CGCGCCGCATGCAGGCGCGCTGGCGGAACCCAACGACAGGTAAACCAGAACCGCTCCACACCTTGAACGGTTCGGGCGTCGCGGTTGGCCGCGCGCTGGTGGCCGTGCTGGAGAACTACCAGAACGTCGACGGCTCGGTCACGGTGCCGGAAGTCCTGCGCCCGTACATGGGTGGGCTGGCGAAGATCGCGTTGTGATCCCGGCCGCGCGACGCTAGATCGCGAGCAGCGTGACGAGAGAGCCGTGGGGCAGCGGCCCGCAATCGGGCGTGGCTGCACCCACGGATGTTGTTACCCGGGTTATTTCAGTTTCAATTCCCGCATCAGCTCGTCGCCCAGAATCTGCCGGACCGATTCGCGATCGGCCGCCGCCTTGTTCGCTGCAGCCAGCGAGGCGAAGTATTTCTTGCTGATGGGATCAGTCTTGGCGTTGAGGTCGTCGAGCGCCGCCATGTTCTTGTATTCCACGACCAGGTACAGGTCGGGATCATTGGGCGATCTTGGCGAACCGGCATAGACCGCATAGCTCAGGATCAGGCCTGCCTTCTTCTGTTCCTCCATCATCGGCTTGAAGCTGGTGCTCAGGAACTTCATGTAGGTGTCGAACATACCGGGTTTGGTACGAACCGAAGTCACATCGATGACGCTTCCTTCGGTGTAGCTGTAGTCATCGTCCGCGGCGATGCTCGCAAACGGGAGCGCGAGCAGCAGGGCGCCAAGCGCGCCGAGCAGTTTGGTCTTCATGATTGTTTTCCTTGTTAGAGATCGTTATCGGAACCCGCGAAGCCTACGCCGATTCGGCGCCGTGCCCAAGACGCCCGCAACATCAGGCGGGCGTCCGGCAGGCAATATCAGTAAAATCAATGTTCGAGCCGCGATTTCGCCGGAGAGGTGGCAGAGCGGTTGAATGCACCGGTCTTGAAATCCAAGACCAAGAAGCGCTCATAGAAGCGACCGTAAGCTAATCAAACTCTTACGCGGCGAGGGTTGACCTGAAAGCGGTAGAAAGTGCCGCTGGCTTACAGTACGTTGGAAACAATTCTGGAAACACATCCCAATTCCATTGGTTGAATCTGACCCGGAGGGCGCGTGGACCTAAAAGACTTTGTCGCAGGATCGCTCACGCAGATCGTTGAGGGCATCAAAAAGGCGCAAGAGGGAACGGCGAACACTGGCGCGCTGATTAGCCCGGCCGGCGCCAACATTGCCTCTCGCAAAGAAACTCCAATTATGCGGACTCCAGATGGGCACGCCTATCTGCATGACGTCCAGTTCGATGTGGCGGTGACTGTTAGTGATGAGAAGGAAGCTGGAGCCGGAGCCTCTCTGCGAATATTCGGTGCCAAGCTCGGCGCGGAGGGCGCAGTCACCTACCAGAATGCCGCAGTCTCACGCGTTCAGTTTTCGGTGCCCGTGGTTTGGCCTGGACAGATCCTCCCGGAGCTTGAGAAGCGCCTCAGGGAGGAAAAACAGCGGAGCGATTCCAAGGTGCAATCCCACAACTCCAACCGGCCTCCTGGTCGGATGAGCGCATAGACGCAACGAAGGTGACGCGCCGCGGTCGACCAAGGCGAGATCCGCTTGACGTCCTCGACGGACATACTTGGGGCGTTGATGGTCTACCGCTGCATCCGGAGAAGGAGTTATCTCCGCCGGACCACAAGCTCTTCATCATGGAGCAGGCCCGTGAGCGCTGGTTCCGCTTGCGTGCCGAACAGCCGACGGTAGATCCAGAACATTTGTACGACTTGTACGACCTTGCGCTAGACGAGGCCGGCCGCGAACTTACGCGGCGCCTGAAAATGAAAGTAGCGCTATTCCCGAAAGTGGTCGGCAGGCCGCCAGGCAAGACAAAGCAAGGTGCCTGGAGTGACGATGCACTCTGCAGCTCATACCAGCGGCTTCGTTCGAAGATCAAGTCACGCGGTAAGGCGCTGTCGGAGGTCGCGCAGCAAATGTGGCTGGAAACTGCGCCTAGTGAGCGCAGGCGACAACACACATCGCTCGACGCCCTTCGAGTTCGGTTGACACGTGCGTTGAACAGAAACCCCTCCGCGAAAATATAGATCCGGGTAGCGCTGCCTAGAATCCCGCGCCATGGAACAGGCGCACCCGGAGATTCCCAAGCGAGACTTCATCGATGTGCATGAGCTGGCCCAGCGGACTGGCTTTGCAACGAAGACGCTCCTGAATCAGCGCTCCACCGGAAGAGGAGCATTTGCGCCGATCCTCGTTCGACTCGGCGGAAAGGTCGGGTGCTGGCGCGCGGACTACGAGCAACTCATAGCTGACCAGCGGCGCCTCAAGGTGGCCGCATGATGGAGGCCGCAGCCGGGCGCGAGCTCCTGTACTTCGCACTGCTCGATCGCGACGAGCAGCGCGCAGCAATACTGCGGTTGGCCTCTGCCGGCTATAGCGATTACGGAATTTCAGCAGCGACGCGATTGTCGGTCGAGTTCGTCCGCGGTGTTATCGGCGAACCACCGGCAGACGCCGCATGACCGTCGCTGCGCAGAATTGCGCCGCCTGCGGCAGGAAATACCTAGTTCACACGGCAGCGCACGCGTCGATCTGCGCCTGCTGCAACCGTCGCGACGCAGACGCGCTTCAGTGGCCGCTCGGGCATTGCCCACAAGAAATGCTACCGAGACCAGCGACATGTACTTGCCTTGATAGAACTGCCGTCTCAAAACAGGAGGGAACTAACACATGAACACGGATACCAACGGAATGACATCAGAGAGCGTCTTCACCGTGCACCCAGAGCCGTTTCCACGCACAGGAGTGTTTCCGCGGGACGCAGATGGTCGACGCCCAGGCGTTGAAGATAGCTTCGGGCTCTGCCCTATTTGTCTAGGCGAGCCGATTTTCCGAAACATCGGACGCGACCACATCGCAAGTTGCGACGAGCACAAAGTGAAGTGGCGTGTCGGCAGCAATCTGTTCTCCGCATGGCGCGATGAAACCGAGGAAGTGTGGAAGCAGAATGCCGCGGACTTGGAGAACTTTAAGGAGGTTAAACCGCGCTGCTTACCGGAAAGCGAGGCAATTCAAAAGGCGAGGGAGAATTACTTTTGTCGAGTGACGACGCTCCTCGGATTTCTGAGCGAGAGCAAAAGAGAACTCGTGCTGACCTTACTTTGCGAACTCGCGAATATGAAACTCACGGACACTGGCATGGTTTCGCGGGACAAGTCCGACTCCTGGTTCTGAACCGCCGTGATCGATTTCACCGCATCAAGCATCGCGATTAACTCGCACGGTGCCGTGGAGCAGCGTGTCGCTTGCCCGCAGTGCGCGAAGGGCGCGCGCGATGATGCGTTGGGCGTGAATATCGAGACCGGCGCGTTCCATTGTTTCAGGTGTGGCTACAAGGGGCGCGCGGGAGGTGAGTGTACCGCGCCTCGCCCTCTCACGCGCATCGACGATCCGGGTGTCGCTCAGCGAAAGCGCGAGCGGCTGCGGGCCACTTGGCGCGATACCGTGTCACTGACGCACCCAAAGGCTCGAGCGGTGCGCAGCTACCTGCAGGCACGGGCGTTGAGCGAAATCCTCAAAGACCCACCGGCCGCACTGCGCACGCATCTAGGGCTTGAGTATTGGGAAGGCCATACCTTGCTCGGTCGTTACCCGGCGATGGTGGCACTGTTCAGGAGCGCGGCCGGGCAACCTGTAACCCTGCATGTGACCTGGCTTCGGCATGACGGGTGCGCCAAGGCACCGGTGTCGGCGCCCAAGAAGATCCTGGGTGTGGCGGTGAAGGGTGCGACGCGCGGCGGGGCGATTCAACTCTACGAGCCTCGCGGCGGCGTGCTGGGAATTGCCGAAGGGATTGAATCCGCGCTGAGCCTGCATCTGCTCAATCGCATTCCGGTGTGGGCGAGTTTCTGCGCCGACAACCTGGCACAACTTCGCCTGCCGGCTGGACTTCGCGAGCTGCAGGTCGGTGTCGATGTCGACGAGAGCGGCAAGGGTCGTCAGGTGGCCGAAGCGCTGGTCAAACGCGTGAGGCAGTGGAGCCCGCGAACAAAGTGCTTTTACATCACGCCCGAGGTTGAAGGCCCTGGCGATCTCAACGATGAGCTGCTCAAGCGGTGCGCGCGCTAGTGGCCATCAAGGATTCTGCAGAGTCAGCAGACAAGGAGACTCTGCTCTTCAAGGTGCTGTGGTACGCCAACATGACCGGCGTCGCACATCAGGACCAACTTGTTAAGGGGCTGCTCCTCACCGGATCTCTGTTCGTGATTTTCGGCGAATCCAACTGCGGCAAAACCTTCCTCATGCTCGACGTCGGCCTGGCGATCTCCGCGGGGTTGCCGTGGCGGGGACTGCGGACCCGGCGCGGACTCGTGATCTACATTGCCGGCGAAGGCGCGGCATCGGTGCGCGCACGGGTTGCTGCCTATCGCCAGAGTCACCCGGAGATCGCGGGCGGCATCCCATTCGCCATCGTACCGAGCGCCGTGGATTTCTTGAATGCTGATTCTGTGGCATCGCTGATCGCAACCATCCAATGGGCAGAGAGCGAGTGCGGAGAGAAAACGGCATTGATCATCGTCGACACGTTCGCCAGGGCCATGCCCGGCGGTGACGAAAACAGCGCGCAGGACGTTGGCTTGGCCGTCGCAAGTGCTGATCGCATCCGCGTCGAGACCGGCGCAGCCGTCTGCCTCATCCATCACTGTGGCAAAGATCCGGGCCGCGGTGCGCGTGGCAGTTCGTCACTTCGGGCTGCAACCGATAGCGAGATCATGATCGAGGGACAGGCAGGAACACGCACGGCAATCGTGACCAAACAACGCGACCTGCAGTCCGGGCAGCGCTTTGAGTTCAATCTGCAGCCGGTCGACTTGGGGGTCGACGATGAGGGCGATGCGATCACAAGCTGCGTCGTCTCTCATGTCACGGACGGGGCCGGCGCCATCGCGGCGAAGACCTGGCCCAGCGGAAAGCGTCAGCAGGATCTCCTCCGGATGATCGAAGCCGAGTACCGGGCCGGCAAGCCCGTGATGCCTTCCGGTGAGATCGCCCGCATAGCGCGCGAGCGTCTCGGCATGGCCAAGAGCTCGGCATTCGGCGCCATCAATGGATTGGAAAAGGGCGGCTGGATCATTGCCAGCGTCGGCGGAATGGCCCTCACTTCCGAGCCTGCGTCATGACCTCAATCGTACGAAACGGTACGAAACGGTACGAACGGGACCGTTTAAGCCGTACGAAACGGTACCGGGGGTCTATAGACCCGGACCGTTCCGGACAAACCTGGACCGAGAACCGGTCATTACCCGAGCGGGTTGGGAATAGGCAATTGGAGCCCACATACGCTTGCGCGCACGCGTCGCGGGTAGGGGGTGCGTGTGGCTGACCGCGTGCTCATCCCGCTCGGCTCGGTGGGCACGCTCGACCTCCCGCGTGCGCTTTTTGAGCAGCACCTGGTTGCGCCGGCAGCAGCGGAGACGCCTGCGCAGGCGTCAGCGATCGAGCTGGTAGACGCCGATCAGCTGGCCACTCGCACAGGCATTCCGTCGAGCTGGTGGATGACGCAGGCACGCGAGCGGCGCATCCCGTTCCGCAAGTTGGGCCGGTACGTTCGCTTCGACTTCGCGGAGGTGACGGCGGCTGATCCATACGTGCGCCGCGCGATTCCCGATGGGTGCACCGGTTCTCACAACCGAAAGGGCCGCGCAAGTGGTTGAACTTCAACGCTCCGCGAGCGCTGTTTCCGAGGCTGTTTCCACTACAAATAACGCAGAGTCTGCGTTATTTGATTGCCGACCCCGGACCCTCACATTCGCCCGCCACCAGTTCACCACGTCCTCGAGGTCATCGAGCTTCTTGTCGATTTCCCGCTCTAGCGCGTCCGTGTTACCAGCGCGCGCAGCTACCTGCGAGATGCGCTGATGTCCCGCGATATTTCAAACCGGACAATGGCCACGATACCGGACCGGTACACGCCGGGTTTCGTTGAGCGCCTGGACAAGCGTACGACGATCGCCAAGGCGATCTGCGGCCGAATCGATGCCATCGAGAGCGACATGGGCGGAACTGCAGGTCTCAGCCATGCGCGCCGGAGCCTGGTGCGCCGTGTGGTATGGCTCGAAGCAATCATCGAGCACACCGAGCAGCGTCTGGCTGGTGGCGAGCCAATCGACCTTGGCGGGCACACCCAGGCGGTCAACACGCTCATCGGTCTCTACCGAATGCTGGGTCTCGAGCGCAAGGCCAGGCCAATCCGTTCGCTCCGTCAGCACCTGAACGGTGCGCAGGCGGTCGCATGATCGACGGTCTTCTCGCCGGCAGGATTTACGGCGCCCCCGTGGCACGCACGAGCAAGAACGGCAACCCGTTCGCAACTGCGAAGTTGCGGGTTGGCACCGTCGATGGCGAGACACTGTTTGTGAACGTGATTGCCTTCCCGCGCTGCGCCGTCGAGGCACTTCTCGCACTCTCGGACGGCGATTCGGCGGCGCTCACGGGCGAGTTGAACGTCGGCACGTACCAGGACAAAGCCGGCTCCTGGCGCCCGAGCCTCGACCTCAAGGCGCACGCAGTTCTTTCGGCATATCACGTACGCCGCAAGCGCGACGCGATGTCGGACTCGCGGGCTCCAGCCGGTGGTACGGAACACGAGTTCAACGACTCACTCGAAGGGGTGGGCGCGTGAAATCATTGTACGAAGCGATGCTCGACCCGGAACTCTTCGGCAAGACCTTCGGCGCACCGACGTTCGCTGCCTGGCGCACGCTCGCCAAGGTGCTCGATGCGTTGCCGCTCGATGCCGAGGAGCTTGAGCTGTATCGGACGCTCACCGCGCGCACGCAGGCACCAGTGACGCCATTTTCCGAGGGGTACTTGGTCAAGCCGCGACGGGCTGGTGGCACACTCTTTGGCGCGGCCTGCGGACTGCACGCAGCGCTCACGGACTATCGCGACAAGCTGGCGGTAGGCGAATGGGCGACCGTGGCGTTGATCGCCTCCGATCGCCGGCAGGCGCGTCAACTCATGGGGTACACGAAGGGACTCATTGGCGATTCTCCGATCATCGCAGCGGAGGTGTTGCGTGAGACCGAAGAGCAGGTGGAGTTCGCTCACCGCACGCGCATAGAGGTGCACGTGGCGAGTTTCCGCTCGACGCGCGGCTATAGCTTCGCGTGCGTGCTGCTCGACGAGTTGGCGTTTTATCGGAGCGACCTGTCCGCCAATCCCGACGTCGAACTGGTGCGGGCGGTGCGCCCAGGCATGGCGAATCTGGGCGGTCGGCTTCTGGGCTTCAGCTCACCCCACTCACGCCGCGGGCATCTGTGGGAAATGTACCGCGCACACTTCGGCAAAGACGATTCGACAACTCTGGTCGTGCAGGCGCCAGGCCGCGTGCTCAATCCTACGATCGACGAAACCGTTATCGCGAGGGCGAGGGCGGAGGATCCCGTCGCAGCGCGCAGTGAGTGGGACGCCGAGTTCCGCTCTGACATCAGTCAGTTCTTGAACGACGATGACATCGATGCGGCGGTGGTGGACGGTCGGCGCGAACTCCCATTCGCCACGCGCACGGGTTACGCCGCATTCGTCGACCCGAGTGGCGGACGGCACGACGCGATGACGCTCGCCATTGCACACCGGGCTGCGGACGGCACGCGTGTGCTCGATCGGTTGCTCATCGCAGATCCGCCATTCCTTCCCGAGCAGACCACGGAGCGATTCGCCGAGGCGATTCGCAGTTTCAATCTCAAGTCCGTGACGGGCGATCGCTACGGCGCGGATTGGGTGGTCGAGGCATTCAAGCGCTACGGGATCAGCTACCAGCCGGCCGAACTTGACCGATCGGACATCTACCTCGAATGCCTGCCGGAGTTTGCCGGCGGTCGCATTGAGCTGCTCGACGATCCGCGCCTGATTACGGAACTTCGATTGCTCGAGCGTCGTCCGCGCGCTGGTGGGCGGGGCGATGCAGTCGATCATCCCCCGCGCGGCTCAGATGACGTGGCCAATTCTGCCTGTGGAGCGCTCTGGATGGCAGCGCGCGCGAAAGTGCGAGAGCACACCGGCTCGCGGCAAGCCTATGCGATCAGCTGAAATGAAATTGCGACGAAGAAAGCAAAGGGACAGCGCGCCAACTTTCGGCGGCCGCGAGCTTGTCGGGGCTTTCGCCGAGGCCGCGCGTACCGTGCCGCCGGCGCAATACGGCTACGCAACCGCACGTGCATGGGCTAGCGCGGTGCGCCAGCGGCGACGTCAGCGGTACGCGTTGACTTGAATTTATAGGAGCATCTATGGCCATCCGCACACCAAGTATTGAATACAAAATCGACGGCAACCAGAACGTCTGTCGAGTCGTGTGGACCGGCTTGCTCAACGGCGATACCGGTGCGCCGGCCGAGATCCCCGAGTTCCCCGATCGCACGGTGCAGGTGTACGGCACCTTCGGATCGGGCGGCTCGGTGAACATCGAAGGGTCGAACGACAAGACCACCGAATCCCCGACCTACGCGATCCTGACCGATCCGCAGGGCAATGCCGTGACCAAGACGGGTGCTGCAATCGAAGTGTTCGAAGAGGTGACGCTCCTCGTGCGCCCGAACGTGACGGCAGGGGATGGCACGACGAGCCTCACGGTCAAGATGGTTGCGCGGAGGCCGCGGTGAGCAACGTCCGCTCGAAGCCGATCGCGTGATGCTCACGACCGAACAATTTGCGGAGTACGTCGATGGAGTGATCGAAATTCTGCAGGACGTGCGCGCGCATCGAGACGCCTATCGCGACGACCTCTTAGACCTTTGCCTTGAAGAGTTCGAACAGCGCCGCAGTGAGCTTCGACTTTCACTCAACACCCCACTAGACCGGAGACTACTTCAATGACAACGCCCACAGAGATCAACTGGAATTGGAACAAAGCAGCGGAATCAGCGCGACAGATCGCTAAACCGTTCATGGACCTGCAGAGCCTGGTAGTCGTACTCGAAGACCTTGCAGGGAAGCAGAACGCCGTGGGAGAACTGACGCGCAAGTTCGATTCGCTGAAAGTGGATGTCGAACAGTGGGAAAACCATCTCAAGAATGCGCGGCGGGCCGCTGAGCAAGAGACATACGCAGCGCGCAATGCTGTTGCAGATGCGATGGCCAACGAGCGCGCGCAGCTCGACACCGTGCACGCCGAACTCGTCGACATAACCGCGAAGCGTGACGCAATGGCAGCGACAGTAACCGAGCTCGAAACTCGTGTGGCTACGTTGCGCACGTCCATTGCCGACGCGCAGCGCGCGGTGGCCTGAGCCGTGCTCGAAAACTTCCTTAACTTGGTGAGGTCGGCGATGTCCAAGCAATTGATAAGCGCCGCTGACATCGAGCAGCGCAAGGCCGAGGCGCGCAAGCAGCACGGCCACGCCGTTGCAGAGCTACACGCTGCGGAGTCGGAGGCTTCCGAGGGCAGTGTTTCCGGCGCAGTAGACGATCTCACACTCGCTCGCGCTGACAAGAAGCTCGGTGCCGCGCGCGATCGCGTGCGGCGCTGGGCGGAGCAGATTGCTCGCCTCGATGTAATGCGCGAAGAACTCGAGCGCGAGGCGACTGCAAAGCGAGTGCAATCTCGGCTTGATGAGATCCAGAAACGCTGCCAGGAGCGCGAGAAGACTGCCAGCGAGCTCGATGACTGTGTGATCCGGTTGGCCGAACTGTTCGTGCGTTTGAGCGACCAGAACCAGGCCGTGTTTTCCTTGCTCCCGTATTCGCCCCCGGACATGCCAGCGCTGTTCACGCAGATTGGTCTGCAAAACTTGTTGATGGGAAGAGTGTGCGGGCTGACGGACGGGCGCTTTCGAGTTCGCGGCGAGGCCGGAGGCGTGGACTACCTGCGCAAAGGCCCAACGTTGGCCCAGCGCGCCGCTGAAGAGGGTATGCGTCTTGTCTCCGAGTACGCGCGAAAGCTTCAACCGACGCCGCCGGAGGCCGCATGAACGAACCATTGACGCCCGCCGCCGAAATCTCCGCCGCTCGGCAGGCGCGGATCGATGGCACGATGAACGAGCGCGATTTCCACGCCGTCATGGAGCGTGCTGGCACCCAGCTTAACCCTGGTGACTCGGCGTCCGACCTAAAAAACGCAGGTATGACCGCCGAGGTTATCCATCAGCTCAAGCATCAGCGCATTGCAGGTGCGATCTCCGAGCTGGAGTACCACCGACAGATGGCACAGCTCGGGCCGCTGATGACAGGCGAGGCAGTGCCGCCGCAAGGCAATGCTGACCCGTTCGAGCGCCAGATCGATGAAGTCATGGCGAGCGCCAAGCCTGAGGACTATCACTTCTCGTACGCCACAGGTTCGCCCAGCACGCCGGAAGCGCTTGCGCTCGATACCGATATTCGTTCGGCCATGAGCGAAACCGGCATCCCGAAGCAGCTCGGCGGTCCGATCGTGGATGCAGTCAAGCAAGTTGCACTTCACCTCGAGCAAGCCACGCCAGCTGCACGCGATGTGCATGTGGAGGCGTTCCAAAGCGAAATGCGCAAACAATGGGGCGCCGACTTCGATTCGCGAAGAGACGCCGTCAGTGCACTGGTTGCCGAGATGGCAGAAAAGAGGCCTGGTGTCGCGGAGCTCATCGACAGCGCGCCCTGGCTGATCGCCGATGTTCGAGTCGCCAATTACTTATGGACGGTGGCCGAGCATCGCGCTCGACGCCGCACTTGAGAGCGCCGCCG
>JBEPVS010000001.1:0-46239 GCA_041690875.1 Gammaproteobacteria bacterium | reverse complement strand
GTCCACAGCGGCGCGACGAATTGTGGCGCCATACCTGCTTCGAACTGTTCGCGCAGCGCGACGGAGCGGACGATTACGTTGAGTTCAATTTTTCGCCATCCGGTGATTGGGCGGCGTACCGCTTCGACGCCTACCGGAACGGGCAGTGCCAATTCGAACAGCATTCCGTCGGCATCACGCTGCACCCGCTGGGGCCCGGACAGCTGCGCATCCAGGCCTGTGCGCGGTTGCCGGCGTCGGCGCCGCGAGCCGCCGATGCATCCGGCTGGCGGCTCGGTCTTGCGGCCGTCATCGAAGCGGACGATGGCGAGCTCAGTTACTGGGCGCTGCGCCATGGCGGCGCGAAGCCTGACTTCCACGCGGCAAACGCATTTGCGGTCACGCTGACATGAAATTCGGCATCGACAGGTTGATCGAGGATCGCGCGTTGCGCCGGCCACTCGAGGGCAAGCGGCTCGCGCTCGTCGCGCACCCTGCCTCGGTCACGGCCGACCTGCGCCACTCCCTGGATGCACTCGCCGCGATTCCGGAACTTCGGCTCATAGCGGCCTTCGGACCGCAACACGGCCTGCGCGGCGACAAGCAGGACAACATGATCGAGTCGCCCGACTTCCTTGATCCGCAGCTCGGCGTACCCGTCTACAGTCTCTACGGCACCGTGCGTTGCCCGACCGACGCGATGATGCAAAGCTTCGATGTGCTGCTCATCGACCTGCAGGACATCGGCTGCCGCGTCTATACATTCATCACGACGCTCCGCTACCTGCTCGAGGCCTGCGCGCAGCAACACAAATCAGTGTGGGTGCTCGATCGCCCGAATCCGGCCGGGCGTCCGGTCGAAGGAATGCTGCTGGATGCGGGTTGGGAGAGTTTTGTCGGCGCCGGCGCGATGCCGATGCGCCATGGGTTGACGATCGGCGAGCTGGCTCGTTGGTTCGTCGCGACGCTGAAGCTCGCTGTCGAACTCACGGTGATCGAGATGCAGGGCTGGAATCCGGCCGCCGCGCCGGGTTACGGCTGGCCGCTGCACGAACGCAGCTGGGTCAATCCGAGCCCCAATGCGCCAAATCTCTCGATGGTGCGCTGCTACGCGGGTACCGTGATGATCGAAGGCACGACGCTCTCCGAAGGGCGTGGCACGACGCGCCCGCTCGAACTGGTCGGTGCCCCGCAGTTCGATGCGCTCGCGACACTCAAGTGGGTCGATACGTTTTCACCGCATTGGCTCATTGGCTGCACGCCGCGAGTGTGCTGGTTCGAGCCGACCTTCCACAAGCATGTCGGAGCGCTGTGCGACGGCATCCAGTTCCATGTCGATGATGCCGCCTACCGTCACGGAGAATTTCGCCCGTGGCGATTGATGGCGGCTATTTTCAAGGCGCAACGCGCGCTCCATCGGGAGCGAGCATTGTGGCGCGACTTTCCCTATGAGTATGAGCGCGATCGCATTGCGATCGATGTGATCAATGGCGGGCCGCGGCTGCGCCAGTGGATCGAAGATCCGCGCGCCAGCGCCGCAGACCTCGACGTCATGGCGTCGCCCGATGAGCGCTCGTGGCTCAATGCGCACGCCGACGCCGTGCTCTATCGCTAGCGCCGCGCGCTATTCCTGCGCCCCTGCTCCTACCGCCACCCACGCCAGGTCGGCGTTCGACACCGACTCGAGCTTGAATCCCTTCGCGGCGGCGATCATGCGCGTCAGCGCCTGGCCGATCGGCATGGCCGGCTTGGTGACGCCGTGGGCCTGCTTGATGAAACGCACCGGGTTGATGCGCGCGACGACGTAGTTGCGCAGGTACGGTGACTTGAAGCCACGCGCCGTCAGCGCGGCGATGATGCGCTTCACCTCGATGTCGATGGCGGCGAGGCGCGCCGCGTAGCCTTCGCGCTCGCGCAGCGACGCGGCCAGCGTGCGATCGCTGAAGCGGTCGACCTTGCGGAGCAACGAGCTGTAGGCGCCACCGGCGAAACGCGGATTTTTCTCGTACAGGATGCCGAGTGTCAGCAATTCGGCCGCTTCAAACTGATCGGTGTATTGCGTCTCGCGGGCGCTGCGGTCGCGCTTCCCGAGATTGCGCGCCATGCGGATCACCTCCAGGCTGCGGTCCTTCAGGTTGTGCGCCTTCTCGGTATTGAGCGCGAGGATGCGGAATGCGAGCGTCTCGTCCGGACAGATCAGCGCGGTGATCTGCTGCAGGCCCAGCACCTTGGCCGACGCGAGGCGATGACGTCCATTCGGCGTCCACAGCGATCCTTCCTGGCCGCGCACGACGATCAGCGGGTCGAGAAACGCGCCAGCTTGATCAATTTTCTCGGCGAGGCGTTTGGTATGAGTCGGCGAGAGATCGCGCTGAAAGGGCGTCGGTTGCACGGCGGCGAGCGGCACTGTCGCCAGTAGCAGGGCGCGGCCGCCGAGTGGATCGCGATAGCCGCCGATTACGGCGCCACCGGCGGACTCGACGAGCTGCACCAGCCCGGTGAGGTCCGCGTGCTCAAGTGGCAGCGCGATTTCGGTACCGGCCAGGCCGCGGGTGCGCGCGGCCGGCTTCAGGCGGCGTCGCGAATTCGATTTCTTGCCGCGCTTGTTCGGATTGGCCTTGGTCTTCGCCGAAGATTTAGCCTTCGCCATGTGGTCTCCGTTTCAGCTTCCGGCGCCGCGCGACAACGCCCACAACCGCAAATATTTTCGCCGAACGTAACCTGCCTCGGCGATATGGAACAACCAGCCGCGCCAACCATCGAGTACGCCGAGCTTGATGAACAGTCCGCGGAACATTCGCCATGCAGGATTGAACAGCACTGGCACCAGGCCACCGCGGCGCCCGGCCGCATACATCTGCGCGGCCATCAGGCTCGCGTAGCGATCGAGTCGCGCCAGGTGGTCATCCAGGTCACGGTAGGCGTAGTGCTCGAGCGGCGCGGCCAACGCGTGTACCGGGCCGTCGACAACGATCTTTTCATGCACTTCGTAACCGGACCACCGCGCCGCGCGCCGATCATAGAGGCGAATCTGGCGGTCGGGCCACGCATTGCCGTGGCGGAGGAACTGGCCGAAATATTCCGTCAGCCGCGGAATGCTGTAGCCCCGCGGACCGGTAAAGCCGCCAGCGCGCAGCGCTTCAATCTCGGCGTACAGCGCCGCCGTCACGCGTTCATCTGCGTCGATCGACAAAACCCAGTCGCACGAGGCCGCACCGGTCGCGAACTGCTTCTGCGAGCGATAGCCCGGCCAGTCGCGTTCGATGACGCGTGCGCCGAGGCGCGCAGCGATCTCGCGCGTATCGTCGGTCGAGTGCGAGTCGACAACGATGATTTCGTCGCAAAAACGCAGCGCCTCGATGCATGCGCCGATGCGCGCTGCTTCGTTGCGCGTGATGATGCAGGCGGCAAGTTTCGCGGGCGGGTTCATGCTGCTCAGAGCGCCCGCTCTCCATCGGCCACGCGCACCATCTTCTTGCCACGATTCTCGCCGCGATAGATCGACGCCAGAGCGCCGGGCGCGCGCGCCAGTCCGTCCTCGATGTCCTCGTGGAACACCAACGTGCCTTCCGCGTGCCAGCGTGCGAGCTGCGCGATCACTTCCGGAAAGCGCAGCAGGTGATCGAAGACGAGAAATCCTTCGTAGCGCACTCGCTTGCTCAGCACACTGCGCTCGCGGCGCGGACCTGTGGGCCAGGGATCCCACGAGCTGACGGCGGCGGTGCCGCATTGCACGACGCGGCCGCGAATATTCATCAACGGCCACACCGCGTCCGCGACGGCGCCGGCGGTGTTGTCGAAAAAAACATCGACGCCCTGCGGGCACAACGCGCTCAGGTTTTCCGCGTTGAGCGCGGTGCGGTAATTCAGCGCTGCCCGGTAACCGAACTCCGCGAGGCACTGCCGCACCTTGTCATCGCTCCCGGTGAGGCCCGCGACGCGGCAGCCCAGTCGCCGCGCGATCTGTCCGACCAGGCATCCCACCGCTCCGGCCGCGGTCGACACCAGCACGGTTTCGCCGGCGCGCGGCCGGCCCAGCTCGGTGAGCGCAAGGTAGGCGGTCACGCCGCAGATGCCGAACAGGCCGGCGCCGGTGCTCACGCCGGCCCGCTCGGGCTGCACGCGCGCGATCACCTGCGTTTCGGTGACCGCGCAGAAATCCTGCCAGCCGAACCAGCCGTAGAGATACTGCCCCTCGGCGAACTTCGCGTTGCGCGTCGCGACGACCCTGCCGACCGCGAGCGATCGCATGACAGCGCCGATTGCGACCGGCTCGGCGTAACCGGCACCGCCGATCCAGCCGCGTTGCGCCGGATCGATCGAAAGGTATTGATTGCGCACCAGGACCTGCCCGTCGGCCAGTTCCGGCGCGGGTTGGTCATCGCGCCGGAAATGCTCCGGGCCCGGCGTGGCCTCGGGACGATGATCGAGCACGATGCGGCGATTGACGTCCGGCATGCCGCGTCAACGGTTCGGCGCCGCCGCACGCGCCAGCGTTTTCTCCGCCAGCCGCAGATGCGGGATGTCCACCATGCGGCCATCGAGCGACAGCGCCGCCGATCCCGGATTCGCCGCAAACAACTCGACGATGCGCTGCGCCTGCGCCAGTTCATCCGCGGAAGGCGCGATGTACTCATTGATCACCGGCACCTGGTCGGGATGGATCGCGAGCTTGCCGGTGAATCCATCGCGTCGCGCGCGTTCACAACTTGTCCGCAGGCCATCGCGATCGCGAAAATCCGCGTGTAAGGTATCTATTGCGGGCACACCGGCCGCGCCGGCTCCAAACAGGCAAAGCGAGCGCACGAATTCGAACGGCGCAGTCCACGCGCCATCGGCCTCGCGCGTCGCCGTCGCGCCGATCACCGTGCTCAAATCTTCAGCGCCCCACGTCAATCCCGCGAGCCGCGCACCCACTTGCGCGAAGCCACCCATTGCAAACAGCGCGGCCGGCGTTTCCGTCGCGATCGGCAGGATGCGGATCGAGCCCGGGCGCAAGCCGTGGCCGTGCTCGAGTTCATCGAGCCGATACGTCAACGCGACGGCGTCGGCTGGTGAGCGCGTCTTGGGCTGGACGATACCGGCCGGCGCGGCCGGCGCGACAGCGTTGAGATCATGTTCAGCGAGCGCGGAATTCAGCGGATTGATGCGCACCCACAACTGCGGCGCGGGCACTGAGGCCGGTGACTGCGCGGCAAGCGCCGCTTGCGCACGCAGGAACTCGTGCACGCGGCCGCGCGCGGCCGCTTTCTGCGCGGGCGCGACGGAATCCTCGAGATCGAGGATGACGACATCCGCACCGCATTGCGCGATCCTGGCCAGTTTCCGATCGCTGTCACCCGGAACGAACAGCCAGGATCGCGCGCTCACGCCTGCGGTTTCCGCAGCATCAGCGCCGAGCGCTTGCAGCTCGCGACCAGCACGTCGTGCTGGTTGAAGGCGCGATGCGCGAAGATGACGATGCCGTTGCCCGGGCGCGAGCGGCTGTCGCGCAGTTCGAGTACTTCGGTTTCGCAGCGCACGGTATCGCCGTGGAACAACGGCTTCGGAAAGCGCACTTCATCCCATCCGAGGTTCGCCACCGTCGTGCCGAGCGTTGTGTCACCGACGGAAACGCCGACCATGAGCCCGAGCGTGAACACGCTGTTGACGACGCGCTGCCCGAATTCAGATTGGGTGCGGCAGTACTCGGCGTCGAGATGCAGCGCGGCCGGATTGTGCGTCAGCGTCGAGATCAACAGGTTGTCGGTTTCGGTCACCGTGCGCCGCATTGCGTGGCTGAACAGCTGTCCGACGCGAAATTCCTCGAAATACAATCCGGGCACGACTTCACGCTCCTGTCGCGATCGGCGGCATGTTACTACACGCCCCGAAGCGCAGCCGCGCGGCTATGATGCGGCAATGGACATTCGTACCGCCGCCTGCAGTTGTGGCCAATTGCGTGCGATCTGCAGCGGCTCCCCTCACCGCATTTCGATGTGCCATTGCCTCGACTGCCAGCGGCGCACCGGTGCGCCGTTTGGCGCGCAATCGCGCTTCAAGCGCGAGCAGGTGCAGGTGGAAGGCTTAAGCTCCACGTACACGCGCGTCGCTGACAGCGGCAACACGGTGAGCTTTCATTTTTGTCCTGGTTGCGGATCGACCGTGTACTGGGAGCCGCATGGCTACCCCGGCATGATCAGCATCGCGCTGGGTGCATTCGCCGACCCGACCTATCCACCGCCGGCTCATTCCGTCTACGAAACGCGGCGCCATCCATGGACCCAGCACATCGCGGGTCTGGCGATGGAGCATCAGGACTGATCCCGCGTGCCATACTCATAACTACAATGTTATGGATAGGCGGATCACAATGCAGGTATGCGCATTGTCACCGCACGTACCGCTGCTCCTGACCTCGTCGTCGCGCCTGCGTTAGCGCCCGAACTACCCGTCAGGGTGGCTGATTCCATTGGGCAATTGCGCGCCGCGGTTCGCCAGTTCGGCCGCGTTGTCTACGCCACCAGCCTCGGCGCCGAATCGTCGGTGCTGACGGACCTGATTTTCAGGCACGCACCGCAGATCGATATCTTTACCGTCGATACGGGGCGATTGCCCGAGTCCACTCTTGAGCTGCTCGAGCGCGTCGAATACCGCTACCAGCGCAAGATCCGCGTCGTGTTTCCCGAGGCGCAGCGCGTACAGAACTACGTTGCCGATCATGGCATCAACGGTTTCTACAACGGCCTGGCGCAGCGCCAGTCCTGCTGCCAGATCCGCAAGGTCGAGCCTTTCCAGCGCGCGATCTTCGGCTACAACGCCTGGATCAGCGGAGTGCGGCACGAGCAATCTGCTGAGCGCTCCGAGGCGCGGGCGCTGGAGTGGGATGTGCGTTATCGGCTGCAAAAAGTCAATCCGCTGCTCGACTGGAGCCACGGGGAAATCTGGAACTACATCCGGCAGGAAAAATTGCCCTACAATCCGCTGCACGATGCCGGTTACCCCAGCATCGGCTGCGCGCCGTGCACGCGGGCGGTCCAACCCGGGCAGGATAGCCGGGCCGGCCGCTGGTGGTGGGAAGACCCGGCGTCGCGCGAGTGCGGTCTGCAACCACGACAACTGCCGGGTTCCATCAGCGATTTATAATGCCACTGACGCACCTGCAAAGACTCGAAGCCGAAAGCATCCACATCTTTCGCGAGGTCGTCGCCGAAACCATCAAGCCGGTGCTGCTGTATTCGATCGGCAAGGATTCGGCGGTGATGCTGCAGCTCGCGCGCAAGGCCTTCCATCCCGCGCCGCTCCCGTTCCCGCTGCTGCATGTCGACACGACATGGAAATTCCGCGACATGTACGCGTTGCGCGATCAGGTCGCGGCGACACCGGGCATCCAGCTCATCGTGTACCAAAACCCGGATGCGAAGCAACGCGGCATCAATCCTTTCGACCATGGCTCGCTGCACACGGACCTGTGGAAAACCGAAGGATTGAAGCAGGCGCTCGACCTGCACGGCTTCGACGCGGCCTTCGGCGGTGCACGGCGCGACGAGGAAGCGAGCCGCGCCAAGGAACGTATCTTCAGTTTTCGGGCCGCGAATCATCGCTGGGATCCGAAACGGCAACGTCCCGAATTGTGGCGCATCTATAACGCCCGCAAGGCGCGCGGCGAGAGCATCCGCGTGTTCCCGCTGTCGAACTGGACCGAGCTGGATGTGTGGCAGTACATCCATCTCGAGAAGATCCCGATCGTGCCGCTGTACATGGCCGCGCCGCGCCCGACGGTGAAGCGCGACGGCCTGCTGATGATGGTCGATGATGAGCGCTTTCCACTGGCCAAGGGCGAAAAGCCGGAGATGCGCTCCATCCGGTTCCGCACGCTGGGCTGCTATCCGTTGACCGGCGCGGTCGAAAGCACGGCGGCGACGATTCCGGAAATCATCCGCGAGATGCTGCTGACGACGACTTCCGAGCGGCAGGGACGCGCGATCGATCGTGACCAGCCCGCGAGCATGGAGAAGAAGAAGCAGGAGGGCTACTTTTGAGCCCACCCGGTTCCTACCAGGCTCAAGAACTCGCGGCCACCGACATCGACGCCTACCTGAAAGCGCACCAGCACAAGTCGCTGCTGCGCTTCATCACCTGCGGCAGCGTCGATGACGGCAAGTCCACGCTGATCGGACGATTGCTGTACGACTCGAAGATGATCTTCGAGGACCAGCTCGCGGCGCTCGAAGCGGACAGCGCGCGCATCGGCACGCAGGGCCAGAATCTCGACTTCGCGTTGCTCGTCGACGGACTCGCGGCCGAGCGTGAACAGGGCATCACGATCGATGTCGCCTATCGCTTCTTCGCCACCGAGAAGCGCAAGTTCATCGTCGCCGACACACCCGGACACGAGCAGTACACGCGCAACATGGTCACCGGCGCCTCGACCGCCGAGCTCGCGGTGATCCTCGTCGATGCGCGGCTCGGCGTGCTGACGCAGACGCGCCGACACAGTTACCTGGTGCAGCTGCTCGGCATCCGCAACATCGTGCTGGCGGTCAACAAGCTCGACCTCGTGGGTTTCGACCAGGCGCGCTTCGATGCGATCGTCAGCGACTACCGCGAGTTCGCAGCACGCATCGGCATCGGTGATTTTACTGCGATTCCGATTTCCGGATTGCAGGGCGACAACATCACCAGCCGCTCCGAGCGCACACCGTGGTACCGCGGACCCGCGCTTATCGAGCACCTCGAGGCAGTACCGCTCTCGACCGATGCCGACCAGGCGAAGCCATTCCGCATGCCGGTGCAGTGGGTCAATCGGCCGAACCTTGATTTCCGCGGATACGCGGGGTTGATCATTTCCGGACACGTTCGACCCGGCGATGCCGTGCGCGTGCTGCCCGCCGGCACGACGACGACGATCAGCCGCATCGTGACGATGGATGGCGAACCGGCCGAAGCCGTCGCCGGACAATCAGTGACGCTGTGTTTTTCGAGCGAAGTCGACTGCTCGCGCGGCTGCGTCATTGCGCAGGCCGATGATCCGCCGGAATCCGCCGATCAGTTCGAGGCGACCGTCGTGTGGATGTCCGATGAGGAAATGCTGCCCGGGCGCACGTACTGGCTGAAGCTCGGCGCCCAGACCGTCACGGCGCAGGTGCAGGCGCCGAAGTACCAGGTCAACGTCAACACGCTCGAGCATCTCGCCGCCCGCACCCTCGAGCTCAACGCGATCGGTGTGGCGAATATTTCGACCGACCAGCCGCTCGTGTTCGAACCGTACGAACAGAGCCGCGACCTGGGCGGTTTCATCCTGATCGACAAGCTCAGCAATGCCACGGTTGCGGCCGGCCTGCTGCATTTCGCGCTGCGACGCGCCGGCAACATCCATTGGCAGCAGCTCGACGTCACGCGCGAATTGCACGCAAAGCTCAAGAACCAGAAATCCGCGGTGCTGTGGTTCACCGGCCTGTCAGGCGCCGGCAAGTCAACCATCGCAAACCTGGTCGAGAAGCAGCTGGCGCGCATGAACCGCCACACTTTCCTGCTCGACGGCGACAACGTGCGTCACGGACTGAACCGCGATCTCGGATTCTCGGACGCCGATCGCGTCGAGAACATCCGCCGCGTCGGCGAAGTGGCGAAGCTGATGACGGACGCGGGCCTCATCGTCATCACCGCCTTCATCTCCCCGTTCCGCGCGGAGCGCGCGATGGTGCGACAGATGATCGCGCCGGGCGAATTCTTCGAGATCCATATCGATACAACGCTGGCTGCCGCGGAAGCGCGCGACGTAAAGGGGCTTTACAAGAAAGCGCGCGCCGGTCAGCTGAAGAATTTCACCGGCATTGACAGTGAGTATGAGCCGCCAACCGCGCCTGAGATTCGCATCGACACATCAAAGCTCACGCCGGAGCAGGCGGCCGAGCTGATCGTCAGCCGGTTGATTTCGTGAACGACACCGAACTGGCGCGGCAGATCGCCGAGCACGCCGGGCGCCTGCTCGTGGGCCTGCGCCAAGCGGCGCTGCTCACCGGCAAGCCGCTCGGCAAAGTCGGCGACGAGCTTTCCAACCGCTTCATCATCGAATCGCTCCGCACGCACCGCCCGGACGATGCGCTGCTATCGGAAGAAGAAAAGGACAGCTCAGCGCGGCTCAGCGCTGCACGGGTCTGGATCATCGATCCGCTCGATGGTACGCGCGAATACGGCGAAGGGCGCGCCGATTGGGCCGTGCACATTGCACTCACCATCGATGGCGTCGCGACACTCGGCGCAGTGGCACTGCCGGGGCTTCCGCTCACACTTGCAAGCGATGACACGCTTGCGCGGCCACGCCACAACGGCAAGCCCCGTCTCGTCGTCAGCCGCACGCGCCCAGCGGCCGAGGCCACCGCCGTCGCGGAGGCACTCGGCGCGGAACTGCTGCCGATGGGTTCGGCCGGCGCGAAGATCATGGCTGTCGTGCGCGGCGAGGCCGAAGTCTACGTGCACTCTGGCGGTCAGTACGAATGGGACAGCTGCGCTCCGGTCGCCGTGGCGCAGGCCGCTGGCCTGCACGCCTCGCGCCTCGATGGCCGTCCGTTGCGCTACAACCAGCCCAATCCGTACATGCCGGACTTGCTGGTGTGCGTGCCAGAGTTCGCCGCCCGCGTCCTGGCGCTGGTCACTCCGAAATAGCAATCACGGCAGGCTGGTGCGTCCGCACAGGTACCGGTCGCACTCGCGCGCGGCGCCGCGTCCTTCATTGATTGCCCATACGACGAGGCTCTGCCCGCGGCGGCAATCGCCTGCGGCGAACACGCCCTTGATGCTGGTCGCGAACTGACCGTGCTCGGCCAGCACGTTGCTGCGCGCATCGACGTCGGTCTTCAACTCGCGCAGCAATGATTGCTCCGGCCCCAGGAATCCGAGCGCGAGCAGCACGAGTTGCGCCGGCAGCGTGCGTTCGCTCCCCAGCATCTCGACCGGCGTAAACTGACCGGCGGCATTTTTCTCCCAGCGAATGGCGACCGTGACGAGCGAGGCGAGCTTGCCATCCGCGCCCGCGACGAACTTCTTCACCGTGACCGAATAGCTGCGCGGATCGCCGCCGAAGCGCGCCGCGGCTTCCTCCTGGCCGTAGTCGAGCTTGTAGACCTTCGGCCATTCCGGCCACGGGTTATCGGTGGCGCGCGCATCGGGCGGGCGCGGCATGATCTCCAGTTGCGTTAGAGTGCGGCACCCCTGCCGCATCGCAGTGCCAACGCAGTCCGTGCCGGTGTCGCCGCCGCCGACTACGACCACGTCTCTGCCATGAGCACTGATCGACGTGTGCCCTGCTCCGCCATTGAGCAGCGCTTTCGTGCTGGCAGTCAGGTAGTCCATCGCCAGGTGCACGCCCTCGAGCGCGCGGCCCTCCACGCCAAGGTCGCGCGCCTGCGTCGCGCCGGTGCACAGCACCAGCGCATCGAAATCGCGCACCAGCAACGGCCCTTCGACATTTTCCCCGACATGCGCGTTGCAGATGAACTTGACGCCCTCGCGCTCGAGCAGCTCGATGCGCCGGAGCACGACAGCACGCTTGTCGAGCTTCATGTTCGGGATGCCATACATCAACAATCCGCCGGGACGATCGGCGCGCTCGAGCACCGTGACGAGATGGCCAGCGCTATTGAGTTGCGCTGCGGCCGCGAGCCCGGCGGGCCCGGATCCGATGACCGCCACTTTCTTGCCGCTGCGAACGGGCGGCGCGTGCGGCAGCACCCAGCCCGAATCGAAGCCTTTGTCGATGATTGCGTTCTCGAGCGTCTTGATCGCGACCGGCGCCGCGTTCATGCCGAGCACGCACGATCCCTCGCAGGGCGCCGGACACACGCGGCCGGTGAATTCGGGAAAATTATTCGTCAGATGCAACCGGTCGAGCGCCTCGCGCCACAGTCCGCGATAGACGAGATCGTTCCATTCCGGAATCAGGTTGTTCACAGGGCAGCCGGCCGCCATGCCGCTGATCAGTTTGCCGGTCTGGCAGAACGGCACACCGCAGTCCATGCAGCGCGCCCCCTGCTGGCGCAGGTGCCGTTCATCCATATGGTGATGAAATTCGTCCCAGTCGCGTACTCGCGTCGCCGGCGCGCGATCGACGGGCAGCTCGCGCAGGTACTCGATAAAGCCAGTGATTTTACCCATCTACGGTGCACCGCGCGTCATGCTAGTTGCCGCCCACGCGCGCAAGATCGCGCGCGTTCTCCTCGAACGCCACCATGATCGCCTCATCGCCGGACAGTCCCTGGTCGTGCGCGCGGCGGATGCAGGCGAGCACGCGCTTGTAATCCTTCGGCATGACCTTCGTGAATTTCGTCACGGTGCGATCCCATTTCTGGAGCAGCGCATCGGCTCGCGTACTCCCGGTCAACGCGCGATGCCTCTCGACGAGCCCGCGCACGGCGGCGATCTCGCCCGCATCGTCGAGCCGCTCAACCTCAACCATCTGTGTGTTGACGCGCGAGGCGAAATCACCGTGGTCGTCATACACATAGGCGACACCGCCCGACATGCCCGCGCCGAAATTTCGGCCGATGTGGCCGAGCACGACGACGCGTCCGCCGGTCATGTATTCGCAGCCGTGATCGCCGACGCCTTCGACGACCGCGTCGACGCCACTGTTGCGCACCGCGAAGCGCTCGCCGGCCATGCCGCGGATGTACGCCTCGCCACCGGTTGCGCCGTAAAGCGCGACATTGCCGACGATGATGTTGTGCTCGGCCGTGAAGCCCGCGCCTTGCGGCGGAAAGATGATCAGCTTGCCGCCCGACAGCCCCTTGCCAACGTAGTCGTTGGCATCGCCCTCAAGCGTCAGGCTCATGCCGTGCGGAATGAAGGCGCCGAAACTCTGGCCGGCCGAACCGTTGAATTTGAGCTGGATCGTGTCCGCGGGCAGTCCCTTCGCGCCATGCCTGCGCGTGATCTCGCTGCCGGTGATCGTGCCAACGACGCGATTGACGTTGCGGATCGGCAGCTCGGCGGAAACGCTCTCGCCGCGTTCGATCGCCGGGCGGCACAGCTCGAGTATCGTCGTAAGGTCAAGCGACTGCTCGAGGCCGTGGTCCTGGGCGACACGATGATGGCGGCCAACCTCGTCGCCGACATCGGGCTGGTAGAGGATATTGCTGAAATCGAAGCCGCGCGCTTTCCAGTGATCGATCGCCTTGCGCGGCTCGAGCCGATCGACGCGCCCAACCATCTCGTTGATGTTGCGAAAGCCGAGCTGCGCCATCACCTCGCGCAGGTCCTGCGCAATGAAGCGCATGAAATTGACGACGTGCTCGGGCCTGCCGGCGAACTGCTCGCGCAGCTTCGGATCCTGCGTCGCGACGCCGACCGGACAGGTATTCAGGTGGCACACACGCATCAGGATGCAGCCGAGCGACACCAGCGGCGCAGTCGCGAAGCCGAATTCCTCGGCGCCCAATAGTGCCGCGATCGCGACATCGCGCCCGGTTTTCAACTGCCCGTCGGTTTCGACGACGATCCGGTCGCGCAGATTGTTGAGCACCAGTGTCTGGTGCGCCTCGGCAAGGCCGAGCTCCCACGGAAGTCCCGCGTGCGTGATCGAAGTCTGTGGCGCGGCGCCGGTGCCGCCATCGTAACCGCTGATCAGCACGACATCGGCGTGCGCCTTCGACACGCCCGCGGCCACCGTACCCACTCCGACCTCGGCAACGAGCTTCACGCTGATGCGCGCTGCGCGGTTTGCGTTCTTCAGGTCGTGGATCAGCTGCGCCAGGTCCTCGATCGAATAGATATCGTGGTGCGGCGGCGGCGAGATCAATCCGACGCCCGCGGTCGTGTGCCGTGTCTTGGCGATCCACGGATACACTTTTGTGCCGGGGAGTTGCCCGCCCTCGCCCGGCTTTGCGCCCTGCGCCATCTTGATCTGCAATTCGCGGGCGCTCACCAGGTATTCGCTGGTGACGCCGAACCGACCGGACGCCACCTGCTTGATGGCCGAGTTCATCGAATCGCCATTGGCAAGCGGCACGTGCCGCGCGGGATCCTCGCCGCCCTCGCCGGTGTTGCTCTTGCCGCCGATGCGGTTCATTGCGATCGCGAGTGTCTCGTGCGCTTCCTTGCTGATTGATCCGTAGGACATCGCACCGGTCTTGAAGCGCCGCACCAGGCTCTCGACGGACTCGACTTCATCGAGCGGCACCGCATCGCCCGCCTTGAAATCGAGCAGCCCGCGCAGCGTGCACAGCTGTTTCGACTGGTCGTTGACCAGCGCCGCGTACGATTTGTACGTGGCATAGCTTCCGGTGCGCACCGATTTCTGCAATCGGTGGATCGACTCTGGATTGAACAGGTGATACTCGCCGCCGGCGCGCCACTGGTACTGACCGCCGGTGTTGAGCGGCCGGCTGGCATCGGTGCGGTCGACGAACGCCGCGCGGTGGCGCATCAGCACTTCCTTCGCGATCACATCGACGCCGATGCCGCCGACACGCGAAGCGGTGCCGGTGAAGTAGTCGTCGATGACGTCCTGGCGTACGCCGACGGCTTCGAACACCTGCGCGCCGTGATAGCTCTGGATCGCCGAGATGCCCATCTTCGAGGCGACCTTGACGATGCCCTTCGTGGCGGCCTTGATGA
This sequence comes from Gammaproteobacteria bacterium, assembly GCA_041690875.1. GTDB lineage: Bacteria > Pseudomonadota > Gammaproteobacteria > Steroidobacterales > Steroidobacteraceae > FEN-1191. The sequence goes on along the minus strand of JBEPVS010000001.1, from coordinate 31,665 downwards.
AATTCTTGCAGGCCAGCTTGTGATTGACGGTCGTCAGCAATCCGTCGCTGATCATGCCGTCCATCGTCTCGAAGGCGAGGTACGGATTGATCGCGCTGCAACCGTAACCCACCAGCAGCGCGAAGTGATGCACTTCGCGCGCCTCGCCGGTTTCGAGCACAAGGCTGACGCGCGTGCGCAGCTGCTCGCGGATCAGGTAATGATGGAGCCCCGCGACGGCCATCAGCGCCGGCACCGCGGCGAATTCGCGGTTCACGCCGCGGTCGGTGAGGATCAGCACGCTGACGTCCTCTTCCTCGATCATGCGCCGCGCCATGATGCGCAACTCTTCCATCGACTTGACGAGGCCCACTTCGCCGCGCGTCACGCGGAACAGGATCGGCAGCACGCCGACTTTCAGTCCGGGCAGATCCATGCGGCGCAGTCGCGAGAAATCCTCGTTCGTCAGCAACGGTCCGGGCAACTCCAGCTGCCGGCAATCCGCCGGCCGCGGCTGCAACAGGTTGCCTTCGGCGCCGATCAGCATCTCACTCGAGGTGATCAACTCCTCGCGGATGCAATCGATCGGCGGGTTCGTCACCTGCGCGAACAGTTGCTTGAAATAGTCGTACAGCAAGCGCGGGTGCGACGAGAGCGCGGCCAGCGGCGTGTCGTTGCCCATCGAACCGATCGCCTCGACGCCGTTGCGTCCCATCGGTTCGATCAGCAGTCGCTGGTCCTCGAACGTGTAGCCGAACGCGATCTGCCGCTGCAGCAGCGTCTCGTGATCGACGGCAGGCGCAGCACTCGCCGGCGGGAGCGAGTCGAGCGTGACCAGGTGCTCGTCGAGCCATTGCCGGTAGGGACGTTCGAGCGCGACGCTACGCTTGATTTCCTCGTCTTCGATGATGCGACCCTGGGTGGTGTCGACGAGGAACATGCGCCCCGGCTGCAAGCGGCCCTTGCGCACGATGTCTTGCGGGGGAATGTCGAGCACGCCGACTTCGGACGCCATGATCACCAGGTCATCGCGCGTCACGTAGTATCGCGACGGTCGCAATCCATTGCGATCGAGCATCGCGCCGATCTGCCGGCCGTCGGTAAACGCCACCGCGGCGGGGCCATCCCAGGGCTCCATCAGGCAGGAGTGGTACCGGTAGAACGCGCGCCGGTCTTCATCCATCGTCTCGTGCGCGGACCACGGTTCCGGAATCATCATCATCATCGCGTGAGGGAGCGAACGGCCCGCGAGCACCAGCAACTCGAGCGTGTTGTCGAACATCGCCGAGTCGCTGCCGTTCGGATTCACGACCGGCATTAGCTCGCGCATGTTCTCGCCGAACAGCTCCGACTCGAACAGCGACTCGCGCGCCTTGATCCAGTTGAGGTTGCCGCGCACGGTGTTGATCTCGCCGTTGTGCGCGATGTAGCGATACGGATGCGCGCGGTCCCAGCTCGGGAAAGTGTTGGTGCTGAAGCGCGAGTGCACCATCGCGAGCGCCGATTCCAGCAGCGGGTTCTGCAGGTCCGGAAAATACCGGGCGAGCTGCCCGGTCATCAGCATACCCTTGTAGACCAGCGTCTTGAACGAGAAGCTCGCAACGTACCAGTACTCGGCGCCATCGATCGTCGAGGCACGTATCTCGCTGTACGCGCGCTTGCGCGCCCGGTACAGCAGCCGCTCGAAAGCCATGTCATCGGTCAGTTCCGGCCCGCGGCCGATGAACACCTGGCGCATGAACGGCTCGCTCATGCGCGCGGTTTCACCGAGCATCGAATTGTCGGTCGGCACGGTGCGCCATCCGAGGAGCGTGAGGCCCACCGACTGCACGATGTGGCCGAACAGTTCCTCGAGCTTGCGCCGCCTGGTCGGATTGCGCGGCAGGAATACGAGGCCGCAGGCGTACTGGCCAGCCTCAGGCAGCGCGATGCGCGCCTTTTTCGCCGCTTCCAGCAGGAATTTGTGCGGCATCTGCAGCAGAACGCCGGCGCCATCGCCGGTGTTGTTCTCGCAGCCACAGGCGCCGCGATGATCAAGGTTCACGAGCACCTCGATCGCCTGCTGCACGATGCGATGCGACTTGCGCCCCTTGATGTCGACGACGAAGCCGATGCCGCAGGCCTCGTGCTCGAACTGCGGGTCGTAGAGGCCTGCCTTCTTTGGCGGCCCCAGTCGCGTGCTCTCGTCAGCCATCAAGTTCCTCGCCGCTAGGGCCGCGCACGGCCTTGCCGTCCTGTCCAATCCAGGAACGGCAAACTATTCAAACACTTTCAGAGACTTGCGGCGAGCGGGCCGGGTTGCCCCGAGCGGCGGCATCGAACCTATGCGCCGAATATTACTGACGATGAATGGCAGGTCAATGCATTCGTGCGCATCAACCTATGCGCGCGGCAGTGCTCGCCGGTCGGCGCGCGCGCTGCTTATCGACCGTTGGCGGGCGAAAAGGCCGGTGCCGACAGCGGCATCGTCGTCACCGGCCCGAACTGGGCCAGCGAGTCGCTAATCTTCGCCGCGTCGCCGATCAGCACGATGTCGAGGTCGTCGGGTGACGGGAACGCGGCATCGATGACCGAGCGTATCGACGCGGCATCGGTCGCCACGAGATCGGAGCCGAAGTGGCCGATGTAGCTCTCCGGCAGACCGTAGAACTCCAGGTCACCAAGCGCCACCGCCCAATCGAACGGCGTTTCGAAGGCCAGCGGATACTGGCCCAGCAAGTAGTTGCGCGCCGAGTCGGTCGCGCTGGCATCGAGCCCCGCTTTCTTGAACTCGGCGAGCGTCGTCAGTGCCAGCTGCAGGGCTTCTGAAGACTTGTCGGTCTGCGTGAAAGTGCTGATCGAGAATTCGCCGGCGACGAGCCCCCGGGTGAAGCGCGAGCTGGCGTCGTAGGTGAGTCCGGCCTTCTGGCGCAATTCGCGGTTGAGCAGGGAGCCGAAACTGCCGCCGAGCGCCAGGTTCGCAATGTTCAGCGCCGGCCGCAGATCATAGTGGCGCGGCACGCCTACGTTCGCCATCCAGATGTAGGTCTGCGCAGAACCCGGCGAATCCACGAGCAGCAAGCGCCGGCCGTGCACGCGCGGCGGCGCCACCAGCGGTGCGAGCGGTTGCGCCGCGCGTTTCCATCCGCCGAACACCGCGGCGACATCGCGGCGGACCTGCGCCGGATCGAAATCGCCGGCGATGACGAGGATGGCGCGATCGGCGCCGGATTGCGCGGCGTAAAAGCGCGTCACGTCATCACGCGTGACGCTCGCCAGCGAAGCTTCGCTGCCGCTGACCGCGTTGCCGTAAGGGTGCGAACCGAACAACAACGCACGGCCGTAGTTGCCGAGCAGCGCCTGCGGGGAGGAGTCCTTGGCGGCCTTGATTTCCTCGATGCGGCGCTCGCGCAGCTTGTCGAATTCCGCGGCGTCGAAGCGCGGACGCAGCACCGCGTCGCCCAGGAGCTCGAGCATCAGGTGGCTGTCGCGCGCGAGAAACTGGCCCTGCACCTGGATGAACTCATTGTGCGCGGCCGCATCGAGGTTACCACCGGCGCCTTCGACGGCGTCAGCGAACGCGTAGGCATCGCGCGAACCCGCGCCGTGCGTCAGCAGGTCGGCGGCCAGCGCGGCGGTGCCGTCGTGGCCCGGTGCGTCGAGCAGTGCGCCGCCACGCAACAGCAAGTTGAACGCGACCAGCGGGATGTCATGGCGTGGCAGCAGGATCAGCCGCAGGCCATTCGGCAGAGTGAGGCGTTCATTGGCCGGCACCGGCACGTTGACATGGTTCGACGCGGTCGCGGTCGCTGCCGCAGCGGCGGGGGCGCCCGCTCCGGCGCCGCAAGCCAGGATCATCGCTCCAGCCATGATGATGCCCCTCACCGGTCAGTGTCCGCTGGCTGCGCGCGGCCGCAGCACACCGACGGTGCGGTGCTCGGGCTTGAAGACCTCGCGCGCAATCGCCAGCACGTCATCGGCGCTCACGCGTTCGTACGCACCCGGCGCGGAAAAGAGCTTGCGATAATCGCCGTGCATCACCGCGTACTCGCCGAGCAGTTGCGCTTTGCCGTCGATCGTCGACACGCCGCGCCAGAACGCGGCGGCCACCTGTCGTTTCGCTCGCGACAATTCTGCGCTTGTCACGCCCTTGTCGAGCAACTGCGCAATCTCGGCGTTCAGGGCCTGTTCGAATTCGCTGCTCGAGCCGCCCTCGGGTAGCGTGGCGTAAATCGAGTAGAGGTTCGGATCGAATCCTTCCGACCAGCCGCTGTCAACTTCCACGGCGAGCTTGTGTTCCTCGACCAGGGAACGATGCAGCCGCGAGGCATCGCCACCAGTGAGGATCGTCTGCAACAGGTTCAGCGCTGGCGCGCGCGGATCGTCGGCTGCAATCGCGTGCCACGCCATCTGCAGCAGCGGATTCTGTCCGTTGCGCTCGATGACCAGGCGTCGCTCGCCGGTCTGTTCGGGCTCGACCGTGCGCACCGGACTGGTTGCCGGCCCGCGCGCAATGGCGCCGTAGTATTTCTCGACCAGCGCGAACACCTGCGCGGGCTCGACGTCGCCGACCAGCACCAGCGTGCAGTTATTCGGCGCGTACCAGGTGTGGTAGAAATTCTGCAGGTCGGCGAGCGTCCAGGCCTTGATGTCAGACGGCCAGCCTATTGTCGGGATGCGATACGGATGCGCGATGAACGCCGTCGCCTGCACCTGCTCGCTGAGGAACGACGGATTGCTGTCCTCGACGCGCAAGCGCCGTTCGGAATAAACCACCTCGCGCTCCTTTTCGACCACTGGCGGCGAGAACGCCAGGTTCGCGAGGCGATCGCTTTCAAGCTGCAGCACGAGTTCGAGCGTCGAGCGCGGGAACCAGTCCTGGTAAACGGTCACGTCCTGCGAGGTAAAAGCGTTTTCGCTGCCGCCGTTCGATTCAATCAGCCGGTTGAACTCCCCGCGCGCGTGGTTGCTCGTGCCGTTGAACATCATGTGCTCGAAGAAATGTGCGAGGCCGGTCGTGCCCGTACCCTCGTTGCGGCTGCCGACATGCACCCAGTTGAACAGCGCGACACTCGGAATATTGTGATCAGGCCACACGATCACGGTCAGGCCGTTGTCGAGCGTGCGCGTCTGGATCGCGGCGCCGGTGGCAGCGAAGCTCATAGTCGGCACCGCCGCCGAGCTTGCGATACCGGAAAACGCGATGCCCAGCAACGCGATGGCAAGGCAGGCTGTTCCACGCCGCATCAGCTGACCGGAATGCAGGCCTGCGACTGCTTCTTCAACGCCGCGCACAATTCACGTGCGCGCTCCGACGAGGAGAGCCCGACCTGCAAGCGCACTACGGTCTTGCCGTTGGAAGTGGCGGTCACATAATGAGGTTGCAGCGTTTTCAGCGAAGTGTTGCGACCGTTGAGCTTGTGCCAGGCGGCTTCCGCGCTGGCCTTCGATGCGAATGCGCCGAGCTGGGCATAATGACTGCCGCCGCTCGAAGCCGTGCTGGCTCTCGGCGTCGCCGCCGCCGGCTTAGGCTTCGCGGCCGGTGCGCTGGCCGCGGACTTTGCAGCGGCGCTCGCCGGCGCACTGGGCGGCGCCACGTTCGTGGGCGCTCCGACCGCAGGCATGGGCGAGGCGCCGCCGGCGGGCGGCGGATTACCCGTGCTGCCTGCGCCGCCTGCGAGCTGAAAATTCTCGATGCGCACGCGCGCTTCCTGCGCCCATTTGCCGTCGGCGTGAGTGGCGACGAACTGCTGGTAGGCATCGAGCGTGTCGGCCTTGGATGCGGCCTGCCAGTCGCGGTCCTCGGCAAGTTGCTTGACGCGCTCCTGCGCGGAAACGCCGAATTCGCTGTCCGGGTGCTGGCGCAGGAAATCCTGGTAGGCCTCGGTGGTGTCGGCGGTCTGGGCGGCTTTCCAGTCTTCCCCGACACGGCTGCAGCCTGCCATCGCGAACGTGACCGCCATCAGCATGACGATCGTTCCAATCTGAGACTTGCGCATTCTTTTCTCCAAGGCGAGGTCGGATATTGTAACAGCATGAACGACTTGCCACGCCGCCGGCTACTCGACCGCCTCGGTTCCACGCCGACGCTGATCGCACAGCACACGAGCCTTGCGGGCGACATCGACACCCGCGGCGCGCTGCTCGTGAACGGCGCGGTGCAAGGCAACGGCCGCGTCGGCGGCGAGGTCGCGATTTCGAGCGGCGGCCGTTGGCAAGGCGATCTGCAGGCGGAAAACGCAGTCATCGCCGGCACGGTGATCGGTGACATCACCATTGCGGACAAGCTCGAGATCGGCGCCAGCGCTCGGCTTCGCGGTCGTGTCACGGCCAAGCGCATTGCGATCGCGCTCGGCGCGCAGATTGAAGGCGACGTCGCCTGCACCGGGAGCGAACCGATGGTGCAGTTCGTCGAGAAACGCGCCGCCGTGCCCGAGCCAGCCGTTCGCTAGCGCGTCACGACGTAGTCGCCACCAGCGCATACATCGCGCCCGAACCGTAGTCGAGCAGGTACAGCTCGCCATCCGTGCCCCGCGCAAACGCGGAAGGATTGATGCCGCTGCTGCCCGCACCCGTCATCTCGAGCGTGGAACTCGCGCTGGTCGCCGCGTCGAAATGGAACAGCTTGCCGCTGCCGTAGTCCGCGCACACGTATTGACCGACGAGATCCGGATACACGCTGCCGCGATAGACGAATCCGCCCGTGACAGCGATCTCCGGATTGTGCGGATACTCCGCCACGGGATCTACCAAATCGGTCGCGGGGCCGCAGCTCGCGTTGTACACATGCGCGCCTTCGCGGCAACGCCAGCCGAGGTTCGCCGGCGCGCTGATGCGATCGATCTCCTCCCACGCACCCTGGCCCACATCGCCGATCCACAGCGCGCCGCCCGAACTGTCGAAGCTGTATTGCCACGGATTTCGCAGCCCGTAGGCGTAAATCTCGGCGCAGGGCGCCGTGCCGGTGCCCGGCCCCGCAGCGCTGCCGCAGTGGGCATTCGCGGAATACGGATTGCCGTTAGGTATCGCGTACGCATCCCCGACCGCGCCGACATCGATGCGCAGCATCTTGCCGAGCAGCGTGGTGAGATCCTGGCCATTGCCGATCGTGCCGTGCGCGTCACCGCCGCCGCCACCATCGCCGAAGCCGAGATAGAGCATGCCGTCGGGGCCGAAGACCACGTGGCCGCCTTTGTGGTTGGTCTCCGGCTGGTTGATCTGCAGCAGGACTGTCTCGCTCACCGCATCGAGCGTCACGCCGCTGTCGGCCGTGCGAAACTCGGACAACCGCGAGACGAGCTGGCCGCCCACCGTCGTCGTATACGAAACGTACACGCGCGGGTCGTTGGGGAAATCTGGGTGAAACGCGACGCCGAGCAGTCCCAGCTCGCCGCAACAGGTGACATGATCGCTGATATCGAGGAAGTCGGCGACGGTGCTGGCGCCCGACTGATTCTCGAAACCCTTGATGTGTCCGCTCTGCTCGACGACGAACCACCGGCTCGAGTCGCCCGGCGCCTGCAACGCGCCGACCGGCATCTCGAAGGCTGGGAGCGAGGCGAACACGCGTGTGACGCTCAAGGTGATGGTGCCGGTTGGTTTGGTCGGCGGCGTGGTGGGCGGCGGACTGCTACCCGTGGACCCATCGCCACCGCAGGAACTTTGCAGCAGCACAAGAGATGCCACCAGCATCGCGGTCCGGACCCGCCTGCCATTACTCATGCGCTGCACCCCGCTATACTTTGGGGCCGATCGGCGATCGACCACGGCAACGCCGAATCTTCGCACAGCGGTCCCTGGACCGGCAGTTGCTGCGGCGTAGGCGACTGGCGACATTTGCGGTAGGCAGTTTGAACACAGAGCGGCTCATACACCTGGTGGCACATCGCGGCAATGCCGCGGAGTTTCCCGAGAATACCTTGCCGGCCTTCGTTTCGGCGCTCGAGCTCGGCGTGCGGTTCCTGGAACTCGATGTACAGCTAAGCCGCGATGGTGTGCCGATCGTCTTCCACGATCACCTGCTGGCGCGCACGACGGGACTTCCAGGGAGCGTCTTCGATCACGACGCCAGTGAATTGGCAAACATCGAGGCGGCGGAGGTGCAGCGCTTTGGCGCGCGCTTCAACGGCACGCGACTGCCGTTGCTGCGCGATGTGCTGCAGCTGCTCGCGGGCCGGCCGGAGATCACGTTGTTTGTCGAGATCAAGCGCGCCAGCCTTGCGCAGTTCGGCCACGACCACGTCGTCTCGCGGGTGCTCGAGGTGATCAAGCCGTGGCGCACGCAATGCGTCCTGATCTCGTTCGACCTCGCGGCGATCTATCGCGCGCGACGGTTCGACGATACGCCGATCGGCTGGATCCTCGACGCGGCGGACGATCACAGCCGCCTCAAATACCAGGCACTGCAGCCGCAGTTTCTGTTCTGCGACCACCGCAAGCTCGGCACGAGTGGCACGCTGTGGCAAGGGCCCTGGCGCTGGGTCATCTACGAGGTCGCGACGTTGCCGCTGGCACTCGACCTCGCGGAACGCGGCGCCGATTACGTCGAGACGATGGCGGTTCGCGAGATGTCCGGTGCATTGCGCGGGCTGCGCGCCGCGCCATGAGCACCGTGTCATGAGCACCGGCACGTGAGCGCCCGCTACGACGTGGTCGTTGCCGGCGGCGGCATCCACGGGGTCGGCATTGCGCAGGCTGCCGCGGCGGCGGGTCACAGCGTGCTGCTGCTCGAACAGAGTTCGCTTGCCGCCGGTTCCTCGAGCCGCTCGAGCAAGCTGATCCATGGCGGATTGCGCTATCTCGAATCGGGCCAGCTGCGGCTCGTGCACGAAAGCCTGCGCGAGCGCGCGCTGATGCTGCGACTTGCGCCGGAGCTCGTGCACCTGCAAAGATTTTTCATCCCCATTTACGACCAGAACCGGCGGCATCCTTGGCAACTGCGTATAGGACTTTCGCTGTACGCACTGCTGGCCGGTCTCGACTCGACCACTCATTTTGGCACCGTGCCGCGCAGCGAGTGGACTTCGCTCGACGGACTCGACGTGCACGGACTGCGCCAGGTGTTCTGGTACCACGATGCGCAGACTGACGACGCGTTGCTCACCGGAGCGGTCATGCGCTCGGCACAATCGTTGGGGGCGGAGCTGGCGCTGCCGGCGCGCTGCACGGGCGCGTTGTTGGCCGCGGATGGCGTGCAGGTACGCTACGAGCAGGATGGCGCCCCGCAGGAATGCGCGGCGCGCGTACTGGTCAACGCCGCGGGTCCGTGGGCCGAAACGCTGGCCCGCACGATCACGCCGGCGATCACCGTGCCGCCGCTCGAACTGGTGCAGGGCACTCATCTGCTGCTCGATACGCCGCCACGGCGCGGCGTCTACTATCTCGAGAGTCCGCGCGATGGCCGCGCGATTTTCGTCATGCCGTTTCGCGGGCAGCTGATGGTGGGAACGACTGAAGTGCGCTATCACGGCGATCCATCCGCGGTGGCACCGGGACCGCACGAGGTGCACTACCTGCTCGGCGTGTTGCGCCATTATTTTCCGCGGTTTCGCGATGCCGCTGCATCGGAGTTGCGCGGTGAGTTCGCCGGCCTGCGCGTGTTGCCCGCCGGTGGCGGTCACGCCTTTCATCGCTCGCGTGAAACGATGCTGGTGCCCGACCGCAACCACCGGCCGCGCGTTCTATCGATCTACGGCGGTAAACTCACGACGTGGCGCGCGGTTTCGGCGCGCGTGCTCGCGCGGATCGGTCCGTCATTGCCCACGCGCACGCCACGCGCGCGCACCGACCAGCTGGAGTTGCGTCCGGCATGAGCCCCGGCGTGCTCGCCCTCGACCAGGGTAGCCACGCCAGCCGCGCCTGCCTGTTCGACGAATCGGGAACCCTCCTCGCCAGCGCATCGGTACCGGTTGCGACGGTGCGTCGCGGGCTTGCCGAGGTCGAGCAGGACGCCGATGAACTGGTGCACTCGCTGCGTAGCGCGGCGATTGAAGCGCTCGCGCAAGCACGCTCCGCCCGCTCTTCACTGGAAGTTGTCGCCGCCGGACTGGCGGTGCAGCGCTCCACGATCGTCTGCTGTACGCGCCATGATGGTCGTGCACTCTCTCCCGCGCTGTCATGGCAGGATCATCGCAACGCGGCATGGCTCAAGACGCTGGCGCCGCAGGCCGCGCGCATCCGCGAACTCACGGGACTGCCGTTGTCGGCGCACTATGGCGCCAGCAAGCTGCGCTGGTGCCTCGAGCACTTGCCGGGCGTGGCGCACGCCGCGTCAACGGGCGAATTGCTGGCGGCACCGCTGGCCAGCTATCTCGCGATGAAACTCGGCGCAGGCGATGCGCGCGCGGCGTACGTCGATGCGGCGAATGCCTCGCGCATGCTCTTGCTCGATTCGCGGCAACTCGACTGGTCTCCCGAACTTCTGGCGCTGTTTGGAATCGATCGAACGTGGCTGCCATCGCTGGCACCCACGCATGGCGAGTGGGGCGCTTTGCCACTGCCCGATTGCGAGGTGGCGCTGCGCGCCGTCACCGGCGATCAATCGGCGGTGCCGTGGTCGGAAGGCACGGCTGATCCTGCCGTGGTGTACGTGAATCTCGGCACCGGTGCGTTCATCCAGCGACCGTTGCTCGCGCGCCCTGATTCGCCGACTCCGCTGCTGGGTAGCGTGCTGTACCGCGACGACGCGAGCGCGATTTATTCGCTCGAGGGCACCGTCAACGGCGCCGGTGCCGCGGTCAGCTGGTTCTGCGAGCAACATCAATGCGCCGAGCAGCCGTTGTGGGCCGCGCTCGATGCACTCGATGCGCACAAGGCGCTGCCCGTTTTCGTCAACGGCATTGGTGGATTGGGTTCGCCGTGGTGGCGCTCTACGATGGAATCGAGATTCATCGACGGGAATGACAACCCGCTGCTGGGTTTCGCCGCGGTGATCGAGAGCGTCGCGTTCATGATCGCATCGAACGCCGCGCTGCTCGTGCAGCAATCCGGCAGCCCGAAACGAGTGTTGCTGGCCGGTGGCATGAGCCGATCGCAATGGTTGTGCCGGAAACTGGCATCGCTGCTGGAGCTGCCGGTGCAGGTCATCGCCGCCGAGGCCAGCGCTCGCGGCGTGGCGCGTCTCGCGGCGCCCGAGTTCGCCGCACCTTGGCCGGCCGCGCCGACACAAACCTGGGAACCCCGGCCCGACGCGGCATTGCGCGCGCGCTACCTCCGGTTCCTCGGCGCCGTCGGCTCCTGAAATGAATCGAACTGGCGCACCGCGAAGTCATCCGAATACGCCGGCGCGAACAGGCCCGTCATGAATCCGCAGTGGCCGCCACGTGCGGTGCGCGTGACGCGCAGCAGCGGCGTGGGCGCGAGCCGATCGAGATCGACAGCGGGAATGATCGGATCGTCATCGGCCGCGAGGATGCGCGCCGGCACAGCCAGCGTCTGCAAGCGCGCACCGGTGATCGCGTAGCCATCGAGATAGGCGGCGCTGTCGGCAAAACCCGTGCGCTGGCGCACCAGCACATCGGTCATGCGCCGCAGGTTCCGCGTCTGCAGTGTATCGGCAAAGTCGTAGAGGTCGGACCAGCACTCCTGCTTGTAGCGAAGCGAGCGTGACCAGCGTTGCACGAAGTAACGATGATAGAGCGGCCAACCGTGTTCGAGCGCGCGCAGCGTGCGTTCGGGATCGAGCACCGGCGAGATGGCGACGACGCCGGCGACGCTTTCGGGCAGTGCTGGCTCGGCACAGGCGCGCAGCAGGAAATTTCCGCCGAGTGAAAATCCGGCGAGGTACAGCGACCGCGCTCCGCATCGCGCTGCGATCGCGCGTAGCGCGCCGGTGACATCGGCGAGGCGGCAGGAATGGAACAGCCCGTCGTTGAGCGGTTGCGTGCCGCCATGGTCGCGCAGGTTCAGCCGCACCAGTTCGTACCCTCGCGCGTACAGGCGTTGCGCAAGCGACAGCACGTAGCAGGAGTCGGTGCTTCCTTCCCATCCATGCAGCAGCACCGCCGCGCGTCCGTTGCCGTTATTGTTGGCCGTGTGCCATGCCTGCAGGCGCACACGTTCGCCGCAATCGAGCAGCCACGCCTGCGCCGCTGCACGCAACCGAAACGCACGGGCACGCGTGATGAAGCGGCGCGGTGGCATGCTGGGCAGCACCGATTGCAGGTGCGAGCCGCGCAACCACGCTGGCGGATTGAAGTCCGCGGTGCGCTGCGGCATTACAGGGGTCGGCAGCGCCCGCGTCAAGGCATCGGCCGCGTCAAGGCATCGGCCGCGTGCGCACTTCGACGCGGTTGTTGGCCGCGGCCGCGCGATTCCACTCGCCGGCGGTCAGCGGCGCTGAGACCAGCGGGTAAGGCGTCGCCACATCGTCTGCGCTGCCGATTACGAGCTGCACGTCCAGCGCGCCGCGCCCGCGACCGGCCTGCGCCGCCAGCAGCGCGGCGAAATCGGGCGACTGGAGCGAGCGCGGGTCGGCAAAGTCCAGCGGATTTCCAACGCTGCCGCATTGCGCGTAGGCGGCATCCGCGGCGGGCATGTGCGGCGCCGTGCTGCCCGCCTGCATGCAAAAGCGGCCCGGGTAGCTGCGGATCTCGACCACGCCACGAAAACCGGCGGCGGCAAGCTGATCGAGCACGGCGCGTATCGTCTCGACGCGCGAACCGGCCAGCGGTTGTTCGCCGAATGGCACCGCCTCGACGAGCTGTGTCTCCGTAGCGGAGACCGGCGCGATGTCCGCCCCACTCGTGGCGCCTTCAGCAGCAGCAGACGCGGGTGGCGTTGTTGCCGGAGTCGGCGCCGCCGCAGCGTGCACGCGTGCGTGCGAAGCAACGGCAGCGCGCGCCGCTTCCAGCAGCTGCGCTCGATACCAGAATACGCCTGCGGCCACGGCGATCAGTGTCGCCGCCGCACCGAACCACAACGCTGCAGTACCGCCGTGCCGCGGACGCGATACCGGCCCAGCCAATGCAGGCCTATCCGACGTCGCCATCGGCGCGCGCGCCGGCACCGCAGGGAGAGCCGCTGCGGCCGGCGTTGCTCCATCCATCAATGCGCGCACTTCGTTGATGATCTGTCCGGTGTGTTGCGCGAGGGAAGCGGCGACGAACCGGCGCAGTTCGACGCCGTGATCGCGCAGCAGCGCGTCGAAGTGCGCGCGCATTTCGGGTGACATGCCAATCGGCGCTGCATCGCTCGCCCATGTCGCGGCCGAGTCGAATTCCGCCGCGGCCGCGGTCGGCGCAGGCGTCAACGCGGCGCGCACGAGTTCCACGGGAGGCGATTCACCGAGCAGCTGCAGCGGCTTCAGCGCGCGGCCCACATCGTCGGGGCGCGCCTGCTTCGGTAGCACGCCGACTGCACCGAGCGCGCGCGCCTGGTTCAGGTACACCTCGCCTTCCTGCGATGTGTACATCATTACCGGGATCGCCGCGGTGCGCGGATCGTTCTTGATCGCGCTTAGCGCCTGGAATCCGTCCATGCCGGGCATCAGGTGATCCATGAAGATCACATCGGGGTGCCCGGCCGCGAGGTATTCAAATGCTTCCTCGGCCGAGGCAGCGCCGTCAACCTGCAAGTCGTAGCGCTGCAGGATGCGAGTCAGGATTGTGCGCGCGGTTCGCGAATCATCAACTATCAAGGCACGCTTGGCGCTCATCCGGTCCCCTCGTCCCGACCGAGTCGGCCGGCCGCGGAACCATTTTAGCGCGCGCGCAAACATCCGCGTAGAACTCGTGCATGCGCGTGGCCATCAGCGCAGAAGTCCAGCCGCGCGCGTAGACCTGGCCCTGCACACCGCAGCGCGCCGCGCGCGCAGGCGTATCGAGCAGTCCGACAACCGCCTGCGCAAATCCGGCGGGCTCGTCGGGCGCTACGCGCGCGCCGCAACCCGGCTGCAGGATCGATGCCGTGCCCAGGTAAGCCGTCGACACCACTGGGCAGGCCTGTGCCATCGCCTCGAGTAGCACGAGGCCCTGCGTCTCGGTGCGCGATGCGAACACGAACACGCTGGCCGCGGCGTAGCAATCGGGGAGCGAGCGCTCGCGGTCGAGATAGCCGATGAACACGACTTCGCGTTCCAGCCCGAGCCTGCCGGCCTGCGCCGCCAGTGCAGCGCGCGCCGGTCCTTCGCCGGCAACGACCAGCAGCGCGTCGGGCCGGCTGCGCCGGACGTCGAGCAGCATCTCGAGCAGGAAACCGATGTTCTTTTCGTGCGCCACGCGTCCCACGTACAGCAGCAGCGGACGATCCGGCGGAATATTGTGCTGGCGCCGGAAGCGCGCGCCGTCGCCGCGCACGAAGCGATCGACGGGAAGACCGGTCGGTATCACCTGGATCGGACGCTCGATGCCACTTGCCGTCAGCATCGCGTGCATCGGCTGTGACGGCGCAATGACCGCATCCACCTGCGCGCACTGCGAACGCGTGACCGATCGCGCCAGCCGCCGACCCAGGGCGCGCGGGAGCAGCGGCACGTAGTGGTGCAGGTATTCCTCGAAGAAGGTGTGATAGGTCTCGACCACCGGAATCCCTGCGGCGCGTGCGAATCGCACGCCGGCGTAGTGCGCGAGGAATGGCGTGTGCACATGCACGAGATCGAACGGCCGCTCGTGCAACGCATTCAACGATCGCCCCAACTCGCTCCAGCGCATGCGCCGGTCTTCGGGATCGCGCGGTACCGCTCCCGAGCGCACGCGAATGACGTCCGCATCATCGGGCACCGCGGGCTTCACGGCATACTGCGGCGCCACCAGCGTCGTCTCGACGCCGCCTGCAGCCAGGTCGGCGCGAAAGGTCGCGATCGAAGTGGAAACGCCGTTGACGCGCGGAAAATAGACGTCGGACACGAACAGCACGCGCATCGGCTTTGCACTCATGCGAGCGCGAGCCCGCCGATCGCAAGCAACGCGCCGATCGCGCCGCCGGCCAGCACATCGGTAGGATAGTGGAGGCCGAGCACGACGCGCGAGAGCGCGATCAGTGCGGCGATGGGCACGAGCACCCATCCCAGCACGGGGAAATGCGCGACCGCCTGGCAGGTGAAGCACACCGCGTGTAGCGTGTGGCCCGATGGGAAGCTGTAGCGATCGAGCGGCGCCATGGCCCGCTTGATGCCGGGATACCGGATGAAGGGACGCTCGCGCACCAGCGTCGACTTCAGGCGCCGGTATATAAGGAGCCCGGCTAAGCCGGTGAGCATCATGACCAGCGCCGGCCGGATCGCTGCCGCCCCGAAAATCAACGGCATCGAAGCCAGCAGCAGGTACCAAAGCAAGCCGTCGCCGAGCCGGCTCGCGATCCGCATCGTGTCGCGCACCCACGGTTGTCCCGCCGCGCGATTGAGTCCGCGGCATACGCGGTATTCGGCGTCATCGAACCGGGCGAGTACGAGCTGTGCACGATTCATGCGTGCCATGCTGATGAAGAGAAGCTACTGCCGGGTTACCGTCCGATGACAGTTGTGTGACAGCACTTTTTTCCGCTCAATAGAGTGAACCAGTTACGCTACATAATTCAGCCACTACAGAAGCGCGTGGGCATTTTGTATACAGCTGCCGCGAGCGGGATCCGAGCCCCTCGCGGCCGACTACTCGCGGATGCCCACGCCCCGGTTCATCAACTGCAGTGCTACGACGAACAACACGATCGCCAGCCCCACCATGATGGCGAAGGCGCCGGCGATGCTGACATCGCTGACGCCGAGGAATCCGTAGCGGAACGCGTTGACCATGTGCAGGATCGGATTGATGTGCGACAGCGCGCGCGCCCATGGCGGCAGCATCGCGACCGAATAGAACACGCCGCCGAAATAAGTCAGCGGAGTCAACACGAAAGCCGGAATCCAGTTTACCTGGTCGAAGTTCTTGGCGAACACCGCGTTGATGAAGCCGCCGAGCGAGAAGATCAGCGATGTGAGCAGCACCGCCGCAATCAGCAGGCCGAGGTGTTGCACAGGCAGGTGCGCGAAGATCAGCGACACGACCGTCACGACGGCGCCCACCATCAGGCCGCGCAACAGGCCACCGGCCGCATAGCCGGAGACGATGATCCAGTTGGGGAGCGGCGAGACCAGCAGTTCCTCGACATGCTTGCCGAACTTGGCGCCGAAGAACGAAGCCACCGAGTTGCCGTAGGAGTTGGTGATCACCGACATCATGATCAGGCCGGGCGCGATGTACTGCATATAATCGAAGCCGCCCATCTGGCCGACGCGCCGGCCGATGAGGCTCCCAAAGATCACGAAGTACAGGATCGCCGTCACCGCCGAGGGCACCAGCGTCTGGCCCCAGATGCGCACGATGCGGCTGTATTCGCGAATGATGATCGTGACGAATCCGGTCCAGCGCACCGCGTTCAGAGAAGCCTCAGCGGGCAGGGTTGCCGCAGTCGTGTCAGCCATTGGCGCCTCGATGTTCGACCAGCCGCATGAACACCTCTTCGAGGCGATTGACCTTGTTGCGCATCGACAGCACGTCGAGCCGCTGCGCGGCGAGCTGCGCAAACAGTCCGTTCAGGCTCTGATCTTTCGACACTTCGGCCTCGAGCGTGTGATCGTCGATGCGCGTGAGCGCAAACCCGGCGATCTGCGGCGCGGCCGCCACCGGATCGCGCAGGTTCAGCACGAAGGTCTCGGTGTGCAATCCGCGCAGCAGGTTGCTCATGCGGTCGCGCTCGACGATTAGGCCGTTGTCGATGATGGCGATGTTGCGGCAGAGATTCTCGGCTTCCTCGAGATAGTGAGTCGTGAGAATGATGGTGGTGCCGCGCGCATTAATGTCGTTGAGAAACTCCCACATCGAACGGCGGATCTCGATGTCGACGCCGGCGGTCGGTTCATCGAGCACCAGCAGCCGCGGTTCGTGCATCAGCGCGCGCGCGATCATCAGCCGGCGCTTCATGCCGCCGGAGAGCCCGCGCGCCATGCCGTTGCGCTTGTCCCAGAGTTGCAGCTGCTTCAGGTATTTCTCGGCGCGCTCGCGCGCTACCGCGCGCGGAATGCCGTAGAAACCGGCCTGATTGATGACGATCGTCAGCGGCGTCTCGAACTGGTTGAAGTTCAGTTCCTGCGGCACCACGCCGATGCAGGATTTCGCGCGCTCGAGCTCGCGGTCCAGGTCGTAGCCGAACACGCTCGCCGTGCCCGCCGTTTTGTTGACGAGCGAGGTGATGATGCCGATGAGTGTGGTCTTGCCGGCGCCGTTCGGGCCGAGCAGCGCGAAGAAATCACCCTGCTCGACGTCGAGGTCGACGCCGCGCAGGGCTTGTACGCCGTTGCGGTAGGTCTTGGTCAGCCCCTGTATCGACAGCGCCAGCAAGTTATTTCGCGAGCTGGAAGAGACTGGATGGGACCCAGCCCTCGTTGCCGAGTTCGTCGGTGACTTTCCACCAGATGCCTTGCTTGTCACCGGTCGGGTACATCGTCATGCCCGGATCGAGATCGCGCACGACGGCGGACTTCAGGTTCGGCTCGGCGTAGAGCTTGCCGGGCTTCGACATCGACACCGACTGCGTCACGTTGTCGGCCTTGGCATTGGGCTGGATCGCCTTGACGTCGGTGACCAGTTTCGAGAACGCATCGAGGTAGGCCATCGTGACGACCTGGCCGATCTCGGTGTTGGCGTAGCTGCTGGCGCCGCCGGCGGCGAATCCGCCGAAGAAACCCAAGCCGCCCCCTGCGCCCCAGCCGAGGTCGGTCTTCTTCGCATGCCCCTGCTGCAGTGAAACCTGTTCGGTCGAACGCACGTCTGTCAGCGTCAGCACGACGTCGGCCGTCTTGCTCTTCAGGCTGATGCCGCCGAGCACTGCACCGGCCAGGCCCGGCACGAAGCCGCCGAGAATGCCGCCAATGTGGCGGCCGCCGGAATTGCCATTCTGGTTGACGATGTCGGGCACGAGCACATAGTCAGCCGCTTTCATCTGGCCCTTGCCGATGTTTGAACCGCCGCGCATTTCGCCCTCGCCCGCCAGCGCGCGCTCGGCCTGTGCCGCGGCCAGGCCCTTGCCGCGATCGACCAGCGTGAAGCAGTGCGACTGCGAGACGAAAATCTTGATCAGCGCCTCCGGTGACTCGAGGTTGAGGTCCTGCCACCAGCGCTTCTCGGGTTCAGTGACCGCCAGCGTACCAATCTTGTGGTCACAGGTCGGAATCTCGGGCGGCTTGGTGTCTTTCTCGCCCGCCTGCACGTTGCTGACGGCAGCGAAACTCGTGAGGCCGGCTGTGATCGCCAGCGTCAATGCAGTATTCACGACTTTCCCCCACATGATTGGACCTCGCTTTTGCCTGTTATCGGAGCCGCGCAGCAAGGGCGCAATAGTAGAGCCTGTATTGGCAGTTTTCCACCGCGAGGACGCGGCGCCATCGCGGATTGCTCTTAGAGTTCAGCCGCGGCGCCCGAGCACGTCGGCCGCCAGCATTTGCAGGCCCCAGAGCTGCAGGTTTTCCAGTCCACGCGGCGATTCCTCGGCGGCCGCCACGAGCCATGCTTGCCATATTTCGGTGCGATCGTGCCAGCGCGGCCGGATCCAGGCGGGGCGGCGCTCGGCCAGCGCTTCGAGGTCGGCGAAACGGCAGGCGGCCACCAGGGCCGCGCACGGCGCGCTCATGCCGAGCGTGATGCGCGCCGCCAGCGGATTGGCGCGCGCAAGGTGCCAGGCGAACAGCAGCACGCGCCGCAGCAGCGGCGTGGGCAGCGGACCGCGCTGCGCGAGCAACGCCGATACCGCCTGCGCCTCGTGCACGCCGACGCGCGGCAGGCTCGACCACAGTTGCGGCTGCGCCCCGCCGACGTCGACGAGCAGAAACGGGCAACGCGTCAGTCGCACGCGTGCGTCGTCTCCCAGCGCGCGCCAGCGCCAGCCGAGACTGCTGCCAGCGCCCAGCAGTGCATCAAGCACCTCGAGATTGAGCTCGGCCAGCGGCTCGATCACGGTGTGATCCCAGTTGCCGCCGGCTGCGGCGACGATGTACTGCGGCTCGGGCATATGCGTTCCTCTGCGTTCCGGTGTCAAATTTGCTGCGTAAGGGGCTTGGAAGCCACCCGGTAATTTGGGATATTTATCCCAATTCTACCAAGAAGCCGGAATACCGGCGAGTGAGGTCACCATGCGCATCTCCGACGACCGCTACAGCCGCGACCGCCAGCGTCTCGATATCGCCATGCATTTCATCCACCACGAAGCGCGCACGCACACGATCCGGCAGTGGACGGGGCTCACCGATGACCGTATCCGCAAGCTCTATCGCTCCTACCTGCAGGAGGGTGGCCGGCGCGTCACGCGCCACCGCGGCAAGTCGCCGCAGCAGCCTGCGTTTTTCCTGCGCACGACACGGCTTCGGCACGAAGCGGGCGCCCTGGCGGCGCTGTGCTGCCTGGTTGGCGCTGTGGAACGGCGGCGGCCCGAGCGTCCGGCCGCGGCACCGCTGGCGGGCGTCGCGCGCGCGTCGGCCCTGTGCCAGGCCTATGACGTGTAT
The DNA here is from genome assembly GCA_041690875.1 of Gammaproteobacteria bacterium. GTDB lineage: Bacteria > Pseudomonadota > Gammaproteobacteria > Steroidobacterales > Steroidobacteraceae > FEN-1191. The sequence continues at coordinate 12,239 of JBEPVS010000001.1, read as the reverse complement.
CGGGCGATCGTCAGCGCGCCGGGCATTGGCTTCGAGCACGCCGTGCTGCTGGTGAGTGCGTTGGCGCGCGGGACCGAACTCGCGTTGGCGGATTGCCAGGGTTGCGGCGCCCTCGTGGTCGTCGATGCGCTGGCGTTGCGGCCGCCGCGCTGTGCCGTGTGCGCAGAAGCCGATCCGCGCACGCCGCAGGCATGCAGCACCGTGCGTCGCCCTCGCCCGCCCGCCTGACCTCAGCCACCAAAAGGCGGTACTTCCAGCGGGTCCTCAAACGGCCAACTGATAATATCGGGCCATGCAGGCAGCGGCCCGATGACGGCGGAATTTGGCGGCAATCCCTTTACCGGCGCCTGGCTGGAGCGCCGCGCGCACTTGCGCGAGACTGAGACTTGGGCGGCCCAGGCACTGGCCGACACGGGCACCCTGTTCCTCGTGGCCAGCGGCACGCGTCACCTGGTGAGGCGCGGCGCTTCGACCTCGATCGCCTTCCTTGACTCGCTCCATCCTCTGGTGCGCGCCGCGGACGCCACCAAGCTGCTGCTGCTGGGATGGTTCGAAGGCCGGTGTTGCGTGCTGCTTGAGGCGCAACCCGGGCGCGGTGTATTTCCCGATGATACGGAATTCGAGGAGCTGCGCCCGCTGCTCACCGAACTGCCGGAGCCGCAGGCAGCGCTGCTGATCAGCGCGCGTGCGCTGCAGATCTGGCGCGAGCGCCACCGGCATTGTGGCGTCTGCGGCGCGCCGACTGCGCCGCGGCAGGCCGGCCATTGCCTGCGTTGCACCAGCACCGAGTGTGGCGCGGAATTTTTTCCGCGGCTCGATCCGGCTGTCATTGTGCTGGTCAGCGACGGCGATCACGCGCTGCTCGGACGGCAGGCGTCGTGGCCCGACGGACGCTACTCGACGCTGGCGGGCTTCGTCGAGGCGGGTGAAACGCTCGAAGACACCGTGGTTCGGGAAGTGCTCGAGGAGACCGGCGTGCACGCCGGCAACGTTCGCTATTTTGCATCGCAGCCCTGGCCTTTTCCCGCATCACTGATGCTGGGATTCCACGCGACGGCCGACCGGAGCGAGCCGGTGCAGCTGGACGGCGAACTGGAGCATGCGCGCTGGTTCAGCGCCGCGGAACTGGCTGCGAACCAGGCGGTGCTGCCGCCCGTGTACACCATCGCGCGGCGATTGATCGATGCCTGGTACCGCAGCGTTACCGGCACGGCACTCACGCCGTGCAATTGAATTCCGGAACCATGACGGTCCCGGCCACTCAAAATCTGGTGAAATTCGCGCGCCCGATCCACGCTGCCGTTACCCGTCCCGGGCTGCTGCGCTTGCATGCGCGCGTGCTGGCGCTGGCGACAATGCTGGCGGTGTTGCTGGCGCGGCCGGTCTCGGCCGAGATCCGCGTCGAGATCGAAGGCGTTGACGGTGACCTGCGGCGCAACGTACTCGCACTGCTCAGCCTCGAAAGCTACAAGGACCGCGACCGCATCGAGCCCGATGCGGTGGCGCGCCTGTTCCGGCGCGTCGACGGCGAAGTGCGCGATGCATTGCGCCCATTCGGCTACTACGAGCCGGTGATCAAGGCGAGCCTGACGCCCGAGGACGAACAGCGCAACTGGCGCGTGCACATCGATATCAAGCCTGGCGAACCGGTGCTGATCGACAGTGTCACCATCAGCATCCAGGGCGCCGGCGCGGACGATCCCGTGTTCGCGCGCGTCGCCGCCGGCCGCGCGCAGCACGAGCGCGCGCGGCTCGAGCACGCCGCTTATGAAAAGGTGAAGAGCGATCTGCAGTCGGCGGCCGCTACGTTCGGTTACCTCGATGCGCGGCTGCTGCGCAGCGATCTGTTGGTCGATCCGGCCGCGCACCGCGCCAACGTGATCATCGAAATCGAGACCGGCGAGCGCTATCGCTTCGGCGCCACGACCATCGACCAGAATGCGATCCGTGACTCGCAGATCGTCCGCTACCTGCGCTACCGCGAAGGTGAACCCTACGACGCCGGCAAGCTGTTGCGCACGCAATTCGCGCTCGATGACAGTGAATTCTTTTCCAACGTCGACATGGTGCTCGGTCAGCGTGACCCGGTGACGCACATTGTGCCGATCCAGATTGCCGCCAAGGCCGCGCGCAGCACCTACTCAATCGGGCCCGGCTACGCCACGGACACGGGTGCACGCATCACCGTCAGCTGGCTCAACCCACGCATCAACGATCGCGGCCACCGCATGCGTGTCTCGCTGCAGGTATCGGAGACCACGCAGAACATCAACGCCCGCTACGACGTGCCTTTTGGCGATCCGGTGCTGGAAAAATTTTCGTTGCAATTCATCGACCAGACCCAGCATATCGGCAGCAACGTCTACACACAGACTTTGCTGCCGGCGCCGGTGGCCCCGGATACCGGCTTCACCACCAGCAGCGCCGAGATCGACACCCGCGAGGTGTCGTTGGCTCCCACCATCAGCTTTAGCACCGGCCACTGGCAGCGGGTGTTCGCCGCCAAATTCGTGCACGATGTCACCAGCGACGCAATCGACAACAGCAAGGTCGACAACCTGGTGGTGCCGAGCATCGTCGTTGCCGCGATACCCGAGGGCTACCTGGGCGAAGACCTGTTCTCACGCTCGCTGTATGCGCAGCTTGACGGCTCGACCAGCGCGCTTGGCGCCAAGTCCAGCTTCCTGCGCCTCGACGTGCGCTCGGAACAGGTATTCAACCTCAGCCGTCTCTGGCACCTGCTGTTGCGCGGCGAAGTCGGCATCAGCGCCGTGCACAATTTCGACCAGCTGCCTGCCGCATACCGTTTCTTCGCTGGCGGTGACCGCAGCGTGCGCGGTTTCGGCTACGACGACCTGTCGCCGCTGCGCACCGTGCGCCAGACCGGCACCTTCGACACCGGACCCAACCAGGGACAGCCGTTCGACCGCTTCGTGTCGCAGCGTATCGGCGGCCGCCACCTGCTCACCGGCACCGTCGAATTCGAGCGCGACCTGCCGCGCAACCTGGGCGTGGCGGTGTTCTCCGATTTCGGCAATGCGCTCGACCGTCTCGACGACAAACTGGCGATCGCTGTAGGCGTGGGTTTCCGCTGGCGCCTGCCGGTAGTCACGGTTGGCATCGACGTTGCCAAGGCACTGCACGCGCCGGGGTTCGACACCTTGCCTGGCGCACGCTTGCATCTGAACATCTCGCCGCGCCTATGATTCGCCGCGTGCTGCACACCTCGTGGATCTCGCTGCTGGCGCTGGTGCTACTGGTCGGCGGCGCGATCTACTATGTCGGTTGGACGCCCGGCGGACTGCAGCGCATCGTCTCGCTGTCGAGCCGGCAGCTCGGTCCTGTCACGCTCAAGATCAGCGGTGTGCGCGGCACGCTGCACGGCGGACTGCATATCGATCGCATTGAAGTCGACCATGCGCGCATGCAGGTGGTCGCAACCAACGTCGACGGCCGCGTCGCACTGCTCCCACTGTTGTGGCAAACGATTCGCGTCGCGCACCTGTCGATGGCAGACGTGAAGATCCATGTGCTGCCGCATCCACAGTCGAACGCCGCGCCATGGCAACCGCATTTCCTCGTCGGGCTGCTCAACATCCGTGCCGAAGATCTGAACATCGCGCACGCGGAGATCATTTCACCGAGTGGGGTCAGCGTGGCCTTCGATCGGCTGCACACGGTTGCGGTGGTTGGCCTCAACGAGATCCGCGTTTTCGAGGCCACAATGCTGTACCTGGGTTGGGAGACGCGCAGCAGCGGGATCGTGTTCGCCGCCAATCCGATCCGCCTTACGGGCCAATCGCGCCTGAGCTTGACGCTAGAGGGCCAGCCTGCGTGGCTTGCGAATGCCCAGTTCGACGGCGATCTCGATCGGCTGCCGATTACCGGCGCCCTGCTCGCGCCGTTCAATGCGGATGCCCACGGCGAGGCCCGCGCACTCACCGGTGACTGGAACTGGCTGGGCACTTCGGAAGTGCGCGGCCTCGACCTGCGTGCCTGGGGACTCGGCAACGCGCTGGGCGTCATGCACGGTACCCTGCAACTGAAGGGTAACCGCGATGGGTTTGGCGCACAGGGTACGCTCGAACCGCCAGGCCTGCATGCCGGCGCGCTGGCAGTGGATTTCTACGGCCGGTACGCGTCGCATGTACTCGATGTATCGCGCGCAACGTTCCTGCATCGCGCTTCCGGCGCACTACTCCGCGCCTCTGGCAGCATCGGTATCGAGACCGAGGGGCCGCGGCTCGACCTGCGCGGCGATTGGCAGCGATTTCGTTGGCCGCTGGCCGCGCCCGATGCGAATGTGCACAGCCCCGAAGGCAGCTACACGCTCAGTGGCCTCAAGCCCTTCGCCTTTTCGGCGAGCGGAGCATTGCAAGTACTCACGCTGCCCGCGCTGCACTTCGGCGCAAGCGGTCATATCGAGCACAATGGCATCGACATTCCCGATCTCGCGCTCGACGCCTTCGGCGGCCACGCGCAGCTGCGTGCCGATGCGCAGTGGTCGCCGCTCGAGCGCTGGTCGATCGCCGGTGCGATGCATGGCCTGAACGTTTCCACGGTGCGGTCCGGGGTCAGTGGGCGTCTTGACTTCAACGTAAGCGCAGCAGGCCAGGGCTTTGGAGCCGGCGGAGAATTGCAGTCGAAATTCACGGCGCTTGCGGGCAATGTGCGCGGCCAACGTGCCAGCGGGCGCGCCGGCATCGCGCTCGCGGGTGATGACTGGCTGCTGCAGCAGGTACAGGTGCAGCTCGGCGCCACGCACCTCGAGGCGGACGGCCGACTTGGCGTGCACCCCGACCTGCGTTTCGCCATTGATGCAAACGACCTGGCACTCTTGCACACCGGAGCGCGCGGACAGCTGCGCGCCAGCGGACATTACCGGAGCGATACGCGCGACCCGCTGCTCGTGGCGCGCGTCCGTGGCACCGGCATCGACTTCGAGGGCATGCAACTGCAGGCTGTCAGCGCCGACATCGATTTCGAACCGCAAGGCAACGGGCGCGCCGACATCAACCTGCAGCTTGAACAGTTCACTTCGGGCGCGCACCATTTTTCGCACCTGGGCGTGACGACGGCCGGCACCACTGCGGCACACCGTTACGAGGTCGATCTGCGCGCGGCGCCATACCGAATGCAGGCGAGCGGCCAGGGACAATACGCCGACGGCGTGTGGCGCGCCGGTATCGAGGCGTTCACGGCCGGCGACGGCGGCGCGTTGCACCTGGCGCTGGCGCAGCCCGCGACGCTGGTCGCCTCGGTCACCGGCGATCCGCTGCAGCTCAGCAACTTCTGCCTGCAGGATACGCAGGCCACGTTGTGTGCCGCGCTGTCGCGCGAGGCCGGGCACACGCAGGCCCGCGTGCATGCCGAAAATGTGCCGCTGCGCACGCTGACTGCCGGCCTCGGCGTCCAAACTGACTTTGAAGGTCGTGTGTCGCTCGATGCTCAAGCCGAAGCGACGGGCGACGCCGCGTGGACCGGCTCAATCACCGGCACGCTCGCCGACGCGGCTGTGCGCCATCATCTCAGTGGCGGCCGCATCGAATCTTTCAGCCTCGGCACGGGCAACATGCGCGCCAAGCTGGACGAAGGCGGCCTCACGGCGAGCGTCGGGCTCGACGCCGGTACCGGCGGCAATATCGCCGGGCATCTGGATGCTCGAAACGATGGGGGCGAGCTGCGCGCATGGCCGCTCAAAGGCGATGTGCGGCTGCAGACACACTCGCTGGGCTTCATCGACTCGTACGTCGCGCAGGTCGACCGCGTGGCAGGGCAGCTCGATGCGAACGTGCAGTTGGACGGAACGCTGGCGGCATTGAACCTGAACGGCGACCTGAAATTGACGGACGCAGAGGTCGACGCCTACCAGATCAACCTCTCGCTGCGTGAACTGAATTTCGAGGCGCGACTCAAGGACTCGGTTCTACAGCTCAATGGCAGTACGCGCGCCGGTGCCGACGGCCATGCGCAGTTCGATGGCGAACTCGCGTGGCGCGACCTGTTGCCCTACGGACAGATCCACCTGAGCGGCGACAACCTGCGTGTCGTCAACATTCCCGAAGCGCGCGTGCAGGCCTCGCCCGACGTGCGGATGAAATTCGGCGGACGGCGCATAGACATCACCGGCACCGTCACGCTTCCGTATGCGCGCCTGCAGCGTCCCGACCAGCTCACGAACGCGGTGCGCGCATCGGGCGATGAGATCATCGTCACCACCAATCAGGCACCGCCTGGCGAGAGCTTCCATGTGTTCAGCGACCTGACGCTGGTGTTGGGCGAGCGCGTAACGATTGATACGCTCGGCCTGGTGGGGCGCCTGAGCGGGAGCCTGCGCGCCATTGCCGACGACACGGGCTTTGCGCGCGGTACCGGTGAACTGAAGGTCGAGGAAGGCAAATATACGGCCTATGGGCGCAGGCTCGACATCGAGCGCGGCAAGCTGCAGTTCCGCAATGGACCGTTGAACGATCCGGCAATCGACCTGCGCGCGATCAAGAAATTTCCCGACATCACGGCGGGGGTCAACGTGCGCGGCACATTGCGCGCGCCGCGCATGACCTTCTTCTCCGATCCGATGGTGTCGCAGTCGCAGATTGTGTCGCTGCTGCTCGCCGGCGGTTCGCTCGACAGCGTGCAGAACGCTGACCCGGCGCAGCGCGGCGCCGAGGCGCGCAACAACATGCTGCTGCAGGGCAGCGCGCTGTTGTTCCAGCAGTTCGGCGGCAAGGTCGGTCTCGACGATGTCAGCGTCGAATCGGATCTCAATAACGAAACCTCGCTCGTGCTGGGCCGCTACCTGTCGCCACGACTGTATGTCAGCTACGGCATCAGCCTCGCCGAGGCGATCAACACGATCAAGATGCGATACACGCTCGGCGATCACTGGACGATCAAGACCGAGGCCGGCCTGACGCGCAGCGCCGACCTCGTGTACACGATCGAGCGCTAGCCGTGCTTTCCAACGAGCACGCGCTCGACGCGGCGGTCAGGCACCAGCCAGATTACCGACACCGTTGCGTACAGTAATCCCGACACCCAGGGCAGAACGAATGCGAGGGCGATCGCCACAGCGTAGATGACCAGCGAGATCCGGCCCTTGAAATCGCTCCCGAGTGCGCGCGCCAGCAGCGAGTCGCGCGCGTGGTCGGCCAGCAGCACGCGCGTCATGATGTAGTACGCGACCGCGGCGCCGAACAGCACCAGGCCATACACAGCGACCGGCGCGGCCGCGAAATGATTCTCGCCCATCCATGCGGTGACGAACGGTACGAGCGATAGCCAGAACAGCAGGTGCAGGTTGGCCCACAGCACCGGGCCGTTGACGTGCTCGACCAACTGCCACAGGTGGTGATGGTTGTTCCAGTAGATGCCGACGAATACATAGCTCATCAAGTAGCTGAGCAGCGTCGGCCAAAGCAGCACCAGCGCATTGAGCGTCGGCTCGTGCGGCGCGTGCAGTTCCAGCACCATGATCGTGATGATGATCGCGAGCACGCCATCGCTGAAGGCCTCGAGCCGCGATTTCTTCATGTCTTCAGTGGCAGGCGTGCACGTTGCGCCTGCCATTGCTCGCGCGATTGTCCCCAGATATCGACTTTGTAGCCGACAAACGGCGGCGGCAGTTCCGTCGCGCGCAGGGACGAGGAACCGAGCCGGCGCGCGACCGCCTGCGACTCGGCGTTTTCCGGGGCGATCGCGTGGATGACCTCGGTCCAACCCAGGTTCGTAAACGCCCAGTCGATCGAGGCGATCGCGGCTTCGGTGGCGTAGCCGCGTCCCCAGAATTTCGAGCGCACGCCCCAGCCCACTTCGGTGCCGGGCCACCCTTCTGGGCACCACGGGCCGACGCGTCCAACCCACTCGCCGCTGTCTTTCTCGACTACCGAGAACATTGCAAATCCGCTCATCGTCCATGAACCGACCATTGCTGCGAGGCTGCGCCACACCGTCGAGCGGGGTTGCGCGCCGCCCAGGTGCAGCGTCGCGCGCGGATCGGCCATGAAGTCCGCCCAGGCATCGAGGTCGGCAAGGCGCGGCGGCCGCAGGACCAGTCGCGCCGTTTCCACGCGCAGTTCAGGATCGTACATGCGGGCCATCCGGAAATTGCCCCTCCCAATCGCGCCCGTCGCACGCCACGACGCGCATGCCGGTCACCGTTCCTTCATCGAGGCAGCGCGCGTTGACGCTGAATCCGTTCGGATGCGAGCGCGGCACGTAGTACGACTTGATGCCGCACACGGAACAGAACAGATGGTGTGCGGTGCCAGTGTTGAACTGGTAGTGGGTCAATGCGTCGGCGCCGCTGAGCAGTTTGAATTGCAGGGCCGGCACGATCAGGTGCAGGAATCCCGCCTTGTTGCAGACCGAACAGTTGCAATCCATGACTTCGATCTCGCCTGGCGCGCGCACCTCGAAGCGCACGCGGCCGCAATGACAACCACCGCGATGCGTGATGTGATCGGCATTCTGCTCCATGTGGGCATGCTAGCAGAGGCTGCTCTGCGCCCCATACTGTGACCTGGCTAACACCGGTTGCGCGTTATGCCTGCGAGACTGCGTCGATGGATGAGCCTGCGCCGGACCTGACGGTCGAATCGGACGATTACCGCATCGTCACCGACGACGTCGTGCTGTGCGCAGCGCTGCACAGTTCGCTGGTCGTGTGCCTGTACGACGCGGTCGAGGAACACGGCGCGCTGTTGCACTTGCGGCTGGCGGCTCCGGGACACAGCCGCGATCCGAATCTGACCGACAACACGCTGTCAAGCGACCTGGCGTTGCTCGATCGCGCAATGCGTGAACTCGGCGCGGTCAGTCCGCAGGCCAAGCACTGGCAGGCAAAACTTGTGGCGCACACCGAAGACCAGGCCTCCGCGCGCGTGCGCTGCGAAGGACTGCAGGCTTTCATCGGCGCGTTCCTGCAGGACGCGGGCATCCAGGTCATCAGTTCGATGGCGCATGCCGAATCCTCGGTGCGCGTGCGGTTTCGTCCCGCGATGGGACAGGTGCACACCTTGACGGACGCGGATACGTCGCGATAACGCCGTTTGGGCGAGCGAGCGCCTTCAGCCCAGCGGCAACGCAGCCTGGCGGATCGCGCCTTCGATACGCAACAACCTGAATTTCGTCTCGACGCCGCCGCGGGCGGAAAAACCGCCGGCGCCGTGCGCCGCCAGCACTCGATGGCAGGGCACGATCAACGGGAACGGATTGTGCGCCATTGCTTGCCCCACGGCGCGCGCCGCGGCCGGTTCGCCGGCACGCGCAGCGAGTTCGCCGTAGCTCACCGTTTCGCCCGAAGGGATAGCGCGCGCCAATTCGTACACGCGCCGGCAGAATGGCGTGTGGCCCGAAAGATCGAGCTCGATGGCGGCCAACTCATCCTTGCCACCGCGCAGTAGCTTGCGGATTGCATCGATCGCCTGGCGCACGGGCGGCGGCGGCGTACGCCGCACTGCGCCGCGAAAGCGCCCGACGATACGGCGCGCGGTCGTCACCGCGCTGCCTTCCGGCAACTGCACACCGACGAGTCCCCCGCTGTTCCACGCGACGGCACAATGTCCGATCGGGGTCTGGAAAACCGTGTAGGTCACGCCCGGCTTGGCGGAATCGCGCCGGGCGGAATCGAGATTGGAGTTGTCGCCCATGGCAGTGGCACATGATACGCCGCTCGTGCCGGCCTGCCACGTCGTCACGCACTGCGCCACAGGTAAACCATCGCGATCCCGACGCCGAGCAGCACAACGGCGCGGCGCAACACGCGCGGCGACAGGCGGCCTGCAATCCGTCCGCCGCAGGCGCCGCCGAGCGCGGCGCTCAGCGCGAGCACCGAGACCACGGTCCAATCCAGCCGCGTGCGCGATGCCAGCCAGGCCGCGGCCGCCCCGTTTGCCGCCAGCGCCAACCACTGCTTCAGCGCGTTCAGGCGCACGAGCGAGTCGTCGCACACGATGCCGAGCGCAGCGAGCAGGATTACGCTCATGCCAGCGCCGAAGTATCCGCCGTAGACTGCGCCCGCGCCGATCAATGGCAGCGCCCAGTACGACGGCGAAAGCGACGTGCGGGTGGGGGCGTCCAGCGCCGCGCGCGGCGCCAGTATCGAGCGCACTTTCTCCTGCATCGCGAGCAGCGCGCAGGCGAGCAGGATCAACCACGGCACGGCGCGAGCGAAGGCGCGCGCGTCCGTGTGCAGCAGCCAGGCGGCCCCCAGCAACCCGCCGCACGCAGCGATCGGTAGAAAAGACACCAAGCGCAATTGCTGGCCATGCAGGTCGCGGCGTTGCGCCAGCGCAGCGCCCAGGTAGCCGGGGCACAGTGCAACGGTGCTGGTGATGTTGGCAGTCACCGGCGCAATGCCCAAGGCCAGCAGCGCAGGAAAACTGACCAACGTTCCGCCACCGGCGAGCGCGTTGATCGCGCCGGCAGAGAAACCGGCAAGCGCCAGCCACAGCCAATGGACGGTCGGGATCATGCCGTGTGGCGCGGCAGCACCTGCACATGCAGCCAGTTGCGGAGCTCGGCCATCTTGACGGCGGCATCCTGCATCGCCGGACCGAGCCCGTGACGCCAGCACAATCGCGCATCGTGCGGGTTGCGATCGAGGGCGAGCGCGTCATTTACCCAGGCGTCAAGTTCGGCGCGGTCGGCGAACAGGCCTTCGCCCAGCAGCACCTGCGCATAGCGTTTCGCGGTGGCCGCGATGTCCGCGTAGCTGTATTCGGGGTGATACTGAACGCCCCAGAACACACTGCTTCCGGCACGCATTTCGATCGCCTGCAATCCCATGTCGCTGTCCGCCAGCACAGCCGCGCCGGGCGGAAGCGCCTCGATGTCGTCACGGTGTACCGTGACCGCTTCGAACACCGCCGGCTTGCCACGAAACATTTCATGCGCGCGCCCGGCGGCATTTAGCGCGATGCGACGCGCGAAGCCGAACTCCCGCCCGAGTGGATTGGGGCGCACGCGGCCACCCGCCGTGGTCACGGCGAGCTGCATGCCCCAGCAACTACCGAAGCAGGGCACGCCGCTGTCGAACACAGCGCGCGCGAGTTCGATTTGCCGCTCGATGTATTCTCCGCCATCGTAGATGTTGAGCGCGGAACCAGTGATCGCAACGCCGTCGTAATCGCCCAATGCGACGCCTGCCGACAGCCTCACGGCCGCATCGGCGGGACGCACGATGTCGCAGCTCACCGGCGCCAGCAGTTGCAGCGCGCGCACGTAACCCTCGCCCGTCGGCATGCCGCCGGCTGCTGCTTGTTGCTCGCGGATCTCGGCGCGGTTGCCGTCAATGATGAGGACGCGCGGCTGGCTCACATCAACCCTTGAGCGTCAGGTCGCCCTTGACCGCAGAGCGGAACAATCGCGAGTACGCCTGCGCATCGGTCGGCAACGGGTTGCCGCTCGCCGACGGATCGAGCGAGGCCTCATGGCCAATCGTATCAGGCCGGTCGAGCGTGACGCCAATGTGCGAGAGCGTGTGCGGAATCTTCAGCCGCTCGCGGAACGCCAGCACCCAGTCGAACACGGCAGCAAACGGCTCGCCCTTGAGGTCGAGCACGCGCGCGATCACTGCCAGTTTCGCTTCGATGGCCGGACGGTTGTGCACAATCACATACGGCAGCACGATCGCGTTCGTCAGTCCGTGGTGAGTGTTGTAGAAAGCGCCGACCGGGTGCGCGATCGCATGCACGCCGCCCAGCCCCTTCTGGAACGCGGTCGCGCCCATGCTCGCTGCCGCCAGCATGCGCGAACGCGCCTCGATGTCCTTGCCGTTCTCGCAGGCGCGCGGCAGGAATTCCTGGATCAGCCGCATGCCTTCGAGCGCAATGCCGTCGGCCAGCGGATGAAATCCCGGCGCACAGAAAGCCTCGAAGCAATGCACGAAAGCGTCGATGCCCGTTGCGGCCGTGACGGCCGGAGGCAGGCCTATTGTCAGCTCCGGGTCACTGATCACTACAGCAGGCATCATATTCGGATGGAAAATGATCTTCTTCTGGTGCGTGGCTTCGTTGATGACGACGCCCGCGCGTCCCACTTCCGAACCCGTGCCCGCTGTCGTCGGCACCGCGACCACAGGCGCAATGCCGCGCTCATCGGCGCGCGTCCACCAATCGCCGATGTCTTCGAAATCCCATAGCGGGCGCGTCTGCCCGGACATGAACGCGATGACCTTGCCCGCGTCGAGCGCGGAGCCACCGCCAAATGCGATGACGCCATCGTGTCCGCCGTTGCGG